>NZ_BAABDH010000038.1:0-115288 GCF_039539525.1 Hymenobacter algoricola
ATTGCCGAAGTTGTGCGGGCGCTGCCGTGGAGTATTTGTCCCATAAGTGTGTACGAAATTCCAGCCCGGAAAATACACCATCTCTCCCTGGGACTATACAACTAGGCTACGCCAGCTCGAGCCCGCCCAGGCAAGCGGCATCGTGTAGCTCGGCCAACTGCCGGGCTTCGGGGCAGGAAGGAGCCAAACCATATTCTCCCACCCATTCGCAAACCGAGAAGCCTTGGCTGCGGAGGACATATTCCTGCTCCCAGTGCTGCTGCTGCTGCTGCTGCGGCGTATCGAACGGAAACGGGAGAGGCGGCCGGTGCCAGCCGATGCGCCAGGGCTTTGGGGTGAGCCGGGCGCGGTAGCAGTCTTGGGTCTGGCACAGACGCACGTACAGCAGGTCGGTGCGCATGGCCTCAAATATCCCCCGGGCTTCGGGGCTGTTTGGTGGCAGCAGTTGGTGCATGACCAGCAGCCGGAAGCCCAGCCGGGTGCGGTAAAGCCGGAACTTCCACTCGGGATGTAGCTGCAGCCAAGCGGCCAGGCGCAGCTGCAGCTGCTCGTGGGGAACGAGTGGCGGCGGCATGGGCACGGGCGTAAACAGGCCGCTAAAAAAGCGTTTCAGGCTAAACGGCTCTGCCGGGGCCGGCAGCGGACGCCGCAGGTCGGCGTCGTCCACGTCCAAGAACATCACGCGCGGCGCGTTGAGCACCAGGCTGCCGTACCGGTTACGTGTCAGGGCAGCCAGTAGCTCGCCCCGGCTGTCGTAGAGGCGTTGCTCCAGGTGCTCGCGCAGCGGCGCAGCACCGGTAGGGTATTCTCTCAAGGGCTCGTTGGCCAGCAGGTGAGCGTGTCGGGTGCGGAGCAGCGCCTGGCCGGCGGCCTGCGCGGCGGCTGGGCTTTCGTCGCTGCCGGCATAGGCTACCAAGTGGTAAGAGGCGCCCCCGGCATCTTGGCACGCCAAGGTAGTACGCGCCCAGTGGGAGTAGATCTGCATGAGAAGAAGTAGATGGAGGCGTAAGCGCGGGGTGTCCCATCTCTACCGTAAGTAGTAACTTGCCTGCGCTCTACTCCCAATTTTCGCTTCCTATGCTCTCCACCCAAAACCTGGCCGCCCTGCCCAAGGAGCTCGACCTGCAGCGCGTCTGCAAGGCGCTGGCCGTGCTCGACGCCATCATTTCGCCGGAAGAAGAATACCGCTACCACACCTACGACGCCAAGTGGGGCGAAGGGGAGGAGGTGTTTGAGCTCAACGACGGCGAGGGCGACCAGCTGCTGGTGCTGTTTGCGCCCGAAGGCGCCGTCATCAACGGCTACGCCGACGGCCTCGACCCCGCCGACAAGGCTCCGCTCACCCAGCGCCTGCCCCAGCCTTTCCACGAGTTTGTCTTCGGTGAGCCGGTCAATTCCATCGGCACCACCTTCTGCCTCTGGACCATCGACAACGAGCCCTGGCAGCTCGGCCCGGGCGCGGCCGAAGAAGATGGCTCCGACGAGCTGCTCCACCTCCTCGACGGCCACCCGCGCACCTACATCGACTGGGCCCAGGAGTACTTCGAGGAGGAGCGCCTCCCCAAGGATGGCCTGCCCCCAACTACCGTCGCCCAGCTGTACTACGGCGAAACCCTGACCCGGCCCATGGTGCTGGCCCTGGTAAAGCACATTGCCGACTGGGAAGCCCTGCGCCGGGACCTGGACGAAATCAACTACCCCTACGACTTCGATTAGCGGCGGCCGTTGCCATCAGCTACGCCACGGGCGGCGCCGACGGCAGGTAGTGCCGGGCCACCAGCTCAAAATCCGTGACCTGCTGCTGCTGCCAGGCGGCATCGCGGCCCAGCTCGGCGGCCAGCAGCGCGGCCACCCGGGGCGCGACGCGGATGGCGGCGGCAGCATCCAGAAACAGCACCCGCACCCGGCGGGCCAGCACGTCTTCTACCGTGCGCGCCATTTCGGCCCGCGCCGCCCATACCACCTCCGCCTGCAGAAACTCCAGCGCCTCGTCCAGCTTTTCGCCCAGCGCGGGCTGCCGGGCAATGAGTGCGAGCAAAGCGGCCTGGTCGGTGCCGTAGGCGGCCAGGTGGCTGCGCCGGTCGGGAGTGGGTTGGGCGCCGTGCACGGGCTGGTGGGCCGTCTGGCTGACGGCCGGGGGCAGCTTGCCCAGGGCAATGACCCGGTCCACGGTATCCTGGCCCATGCGGCGGTAGGTGGTCCACTTGCCGCCGGTGATGGTAACCAGCCCCGCCTCCGACACCAGAATCTTGTGGCTGCGTGATATTTCCCGGGTCTTGGCTGAGCCCCCGGTGGGCGCCGCCAGGGGCCGCAGCCCCGCGAAAATGCTCAGCGCATCCTGACGCCGGGGTGGTCGGGTGAGGTAGCGGCCCGCGGTGCGCAGGATAAACTCTATTTCCTCCTCCAGCGCCCGGGGCTCCGCACTGGTAGCCGACAGGGGCGTGTCGGTGGTGCCCAGCACCACGCGTCCGTGCCAGGGCACGGCAAACAGCACCCGCCCGTCGTCGGTCTGCGGAATCATCAGCGCGTCGGGGCCGGGCAGAAACGACTGGTCGACGACGATATGCACGCCCTGGCTGGGCTGGACCAGCCGCGGCGCGCCGGGCTGATCCAGCACCCGGATGTCGTCCACGAATACGCCCGTGGCATTCACCACCGCCCGGGCCTGCACCGGATAGGTGCGGCCCGTCTCGGCGTCGGTAGCCGTAACGCCCGTAATCTGGCCCTGGGCATCCTTGAGCAGCCCGTGTACCCGGCAGTGGTTGAGCAGCGTGCCGCCCCGCTCAATGGCCGTCTGGGCCAGGTTGATGGCCAGGCGCGCGTCGTCAAACTGGCCGTCGTGGTAGAGGACGCCGCCGCGGAGTCCCGCGGGCCGGAGGTTGCCGAGGCGGCGCAGGGTTTCGGCCTGGCTCAGGTGAACCGAGGCACCCAGGCTCAGCCGGCCGGCCAGCAGGTCGTAGAGCTTCAGGCCGATGGTGTAGAACGGGCCGCCCCACCAGGTGTAGCTGGGAATGATGAAGTCCTGGTTTTTGACCAGGTGGGGCGCGTTTTTGAGCAGCAGGCCCCGCTCGTACAGCGCCTCGCGCACCAGCCCTAGGTCGCCCTGGGCCAGGTAGCGCACCCCGCCGTGCACCAGCTTGGTGCTGCGGCTGCTGGTGCCCTTGGCAAAGTCGTCGCGCTCCAGCAGCAGGGTTTTGTAGCCCCGGCTGAGGCCGTCCAGCGCCACGCCCAGCCCCGTGGCCCCGCCGCCGATTACGACCAGGTCCCAGTGGGGAGTAGTGGTCAGCGGCCGCAGCAGCGCAGCGCGGGAAAAGAGGTGGGTAGGCTGGGAATCGGGCATAGCGGGGGGGGGCGCCTGCTGGGCAGCCGCTACGCTTACGCAGCCAACCGGAGTTCGGGCCGGCCGCCGCCGCCAATTCGGTTGGGAACTGGGGGCGGGCAACGCCTAAACGCAAAAGAGCCCCGGCCGTAAGACCGGGGCTCTTTCATCTGAACCGAGTCGGAAGCTACGCCGAAAACGACGTGCCGCAGCCGCAGGTGCTCTTGGCCTGGGGGTTGTTGAACACGAAGCCGCGGGCGTTGAGGCCGTCCTGAAAGTCGACTTCCATGCCCAGCACGTACATGGCGTGCTTTTTATCCATGATCAGCTTCAGGCCGTCGAGGTCATAGACCTCGTCGTTGTCCTTGGCTTTGTCGAAGCCGAGCAGGTAGCTCATGCCCGAGCAGCCGCCGCCCTGCACGCCGATGCGCAGGCCGTAGTCCTGGGGTACTTTCTTGTCTTCGATGATATTTCTTACCTCAACCAAAGCCCCCGGCGTGAGGGTGATGGGAGCAGTCTTGGTGGAAACGGCGGTAGCCATAGTACGTTCGGAGTTAGAAGAGGAAGCGCAAAGATACGAAGCCAGCGGTATACGCCGTTAGCCCCGACCCGTACACAACATCGGCATCCGGCATCCGGTTCAGAGAATATTTGCCGACCTTGCCGCCGCCAAAAAGCCCGTTTTACCCCCGCATGGATACTACCGCGTACGTTTTCGAACTGCTCAAAATCATTCTGCCCGCCCTCATCGTGGCCGGCTCCATCTTTTACCTGATCCAGCAATACCTGGACAAGGAGCAGCAGCGCCGCCTGATTGAGCTGCGCCTGCAGAGCACCAAGGAAACGCTGCCCCTGCGCCTGCAGGCCTACGAGCGGGTGACGCTGCTGCTCGAGCGTATCACGCCCAACAACCTGCTCGTGCGCCTGAGCAGCGCCGGCCTCACCGCCCCCGACTACCACCGCGTGCTGGTGTCGGAGCTGCGGGCCGAGTACGAGCACAACCTCAGCCAGCAGCTCTACATGAGCTCCGAGGTGTGGGAGCAGGTGAAATCGGCCAAAGAAGGCATCCTGACGATGGTCAACAAAGCCTACCACAGCTTGCCCGCGCCCCAGCAGGCCCGCGGTACCGACCTGGCCAAGCGCATCCTGGAAACCATCATCACCGACGATGCCGACCCGGTAGCGCAGGCGCTGCACGCCCTGAAGCGCGAAGCAGCCGGCCTGTTTTAAAGGGGTTTTTGGTTGGTTGTTTTTGGGTTTTGCCCTCAAACGTCATAGCCTGGCCTTCAAGCGAAAAGCCCGTCCAGAATTCCGGACGGGCTTTTCGCTTGAAGGCCAGCTAGTGAAAACTCAGGCCTAAAAAGCCAAAAACCAAAAACGACCAACCAAAAACCAGCTTACACCGAAGCCAGCACGGCGCTGATGGCGCGCTGGTAGCAGGCTTCATAGAGCGGCACGATCTTGTCGACCTCGAACTCCTCGGCCCGGGCCCGGGCGGCGGCCTTGAAGCGGGGCAGGTTGTCGTCTTCGAGCACGTAAAGGGCGTTTTTGACCATGTCGGCCACGTCGCCGATTTCGCTGAGCATGCCCGTAACGCCGTGCAGGTTCAGCTCGGGGATGCCGCCGGCGTTGGTGCTGATAACCGGCACTTCGCAGGCCATGGCCTCCAGGGCGGCCAGGCCGAAGCTTTCCTTCTCGGAAGGCATCAGAAACAGGTCGGCGATGCTGAGCACTTCCTCCACGGCTTCGAGCTTGCCCAAAAAGCGGATGTCGTCGCAGAAGCCGATGTCGCGGCAGAGCTTCTCGATGCGGGGCCGGTCGGGTCCGTCGCCGACGAGCAGCAGCTTGGCCGGAATCTGCTTGCGCACCCCGGCGAAGATGTTGACCACGTCGTCGACGCGCTTCACCGAGCGGAAGTTGGAGGTATGCACCAGCAGCTTTTCGCCGTTGGGGGCAATGGCGGCCTTGAAGTGGCCCTTATCCTGCTTTTTGAAGCGCTCCAGGTTGATGAAGTTGGGAATCACCTCAATGTCCTTCTCGATGGCGAAGTACTCGTAGGTTTCCTTGCGCAGGTCCGCCGACACCGCCGTCACGCCGTCGCTCTGGTTGATGCTGAAGGTAACCACCGGCTCGTAGCTGGCGTCCTTGCCCACGAGCGTAATATCGGTGCCGTGCAGGGTGGTGATAACCGGGATGGTAATGCCCTTGGTGCGCAGAATCTGCTTGGCCATGTACGCGGCCGAGGCGTGGGGAATGGCGTAGTGCACGTGCAGCACGTCGAGCTTCTCGTTCTGGGTGATGTCGACCATCTTCGAGGCCAGGGCCAGCTCGTAGGGCGGAAACTGGAACAGCGGGTAGGGCGGAATGTAGACCTCGTGGTAGAACAGGTTCTCGTTGAAGAAGTCGAGACGCACGGGCTGGCTGTAGGTGATAAAGTGCACCCGGTGGCCTTTGAGGGCCAGGGCCTTGCCCAGCTCGGTGGCCACCACGCCGGAGCCGCCAAAAGTAGGGTAACAGACAATTCCGATGTTCATGGCAGTGGGAGAGGCGGGGGGCACGGGAGAGAAAAGAAAGGAGAGGAAACGAAAATTGGCGGCCGGCATCCGTGAGAAATGCCCAACCGCCAATTGCAGGTCAGAAAGTCAGAGAGAGTTGCAGACAACAAATCATGACTTGACTAAGGACTTGTAAATAACGTCGTGGATGCGCGTGCGGATGTTGTACTGGCGCAGTTTGTTGTTGCCGCCGTCGGGATACACCCGGTTGGAAAGAAAAATGTAGAGGATTTTGTTTTCCGGGTCCATCCACACGCAGGTGCCGGTGAAGCCCGTGTGGCCAAACGTGCTTTCCGGCGACAGGTTCGAGGTCGGGCCTTCCGGCTTCTCGGGGTTGCCGTGGTCCCAGCCCAGGCCGCGGCGGTTGCCGGCCGTCTGGGAGCGGGCAAACTCGGTCACGACCGGCGTCTGGAAGTAGCGCTGCCCGCCGTAGCGGCCGTTCTGGAAGTCCATCTGCATCAGGATGGCCAGGTCGTTGGCGTTGGCAAACAGGCCCGCGTGCCCGGCCACGCCGCCCAGCAGGGCCGCGGTCTGGTCGTGCACAGTGCCCTGGAGCTGGGTTTTGCGGTAGTACGTGTCGTTTTCGGTGGGCGCGATGCAGGCCTTCGGGAAGCGCTCCAGCGGGTTGTAGGTCATCGACGCGAGGCCCAGCGGAGCGTAGAAGGTGCGCTGCAAAAAGGCGTCGATGGGTTCTTTCAGAATCTTTTCGCTCACCCGCTTCAGAATCATGAAGCTCAGGTCGCTGTACTCCACCGGGTACTTACCCTTCACCTTAGGCAGCAGGCTGCTGCGCGTAATCCAGGTCCAGACCGAGTCGCCGACGGCTTTGGTGCTGAAGGTGCCGGGGGCTACTTCGTTGGGGAACTCGTCGGAACGGGCGCTGGCGTAGAAGGTAGGCTTGAGGCCGGCTTTGTTCACGGTTTTCTCCCACGTCGGAATGCCGGGCTTCAGGCCGGCCTGGTGCAGCAGCACGTCGCGCACGGTCATGTCCTTCTTGTTGGACGTGCGCAGCTCGGGCAGGTAGTCGGCCACCTTGGCGTCCAGGTTCAGCTTGCCCTGATCCTTGAGGTACATTACCGCCTGCAGCGTGCCGGCCACCTTGGTTATCGACGCCAGATCGTAGAGCGTGCTGGCTTCCACGGGCCGCGACTTATCGTAGGTGCAGTAGCCGTAGCTCTTGTCGAACACCACCGCGCCATCCTTGGCCACGAGCACCTGGCAGCCCGGGGCTGCCGCGTAGGCCACCGACTCCAGCGCGATGTTGTCGATCTGGGCCAGCACTTTGGAGTCCAGCCCTTCGCTTTCCGGGGTGGCGTAGCGCAGGCGGTGGAAATCCGGGGTCGGCAGGCCCAGGCCGGCTTTCAGCTCCGGCGACACCGTGACGGGCAGCTGGCCCTTGGCGGGCAGCGCCCCGAACAGCACCTGCGGCACCACCAGCTGGGACGCGTAGTTGTCTTCGTAGCCGCAGACCAGCGTACGGGCCTCTTCGAGGTACTTCAGGCCGTAGGCGTTGCCCATGGCTACCACCACGGTTTTCAGCTTCGGGTTGGCCTGCAGATTTTTGATAAAGGTAAGCGCGCCGCTGCCCAGGCCGTAGCTGTGGGTGGGCGTGTTGTTCATGCCGTGCAGGCTGACCACCACCACATTATAGGGCGTCAGGCGGCTGGCAATTCGCTCGAAAGTCGAATCCGGGGCGTAGCGGTTATCCACGGCGTACACCGCCCCGCCCTGGTACTTGTTCATGATGGTGCCGAAGGTGCTGCCGGTTTCGGTGCCCACCGTGATGGTGGCAATGCGCAGCGTATCGAGGCGGTGGAAGGGCAGCAGGTCGTCCTGGTTTTTGACCACCGTCACGGCGTGCTCATAAATCTGCTGCTGCACCGTGCGGCTCATGGGCCGGTTCAGGTCCGCGGTCAGGGTGGCCTGGTCGATGGGCTGGTAGCGGTTCAGGCCGGCCCAGAACTTGGCCCGCAGAATCTTGCGGACCCGGCCGTCGATGTCTTCCTGGGTGATTTTGCCGGCGGCCACGGCCTCGCGGATGCGCTGCAGCCCCAGCGGCACATCCTCGGAAAACAGCAGCACGTCGTTGCCGGCCACCAGGGCCAGCGCATCCAGCTCGCCGGGCTTGTAGAGGTTCGTGACGCTCTTCATGTTCAGCGCGTCGGTGAACACCAGCCCTTTGTAGGCCATCTTCTCCTTGAGCAGCCCCGTCACCAGGTTCCGCGAAATAGTGGCCGACACGGAGCGGACCGTATCGAACAGCGGCATGTAGAGGTGGCCTACCATCACGCCCATCACGCCGGCCTCAAACGACTTCTGAAACGGGTACAGGTCCACGTTGGTCAGGCGGGCCAGGTCGGAGTTGATAACCGGCAAAGCCACGTGGGAGTCGGTATCGGTGTCGCCGTGGCCGGGAAAGTGCTTCACTACGGCCATAATGCCATGGTCCTGCAGCCCGCGGATGTACGACACGCCGCGGCGCGCCACCTGCTCCTTGTTCTCGCCAAACGAGCGGTTGCCGATGACGGGGTTATCGGGGTTGGAGTTGACGTCGATAACCGGCGAGAAGCTGATGTGGACGCCCAGGGCCTTGAGCTTAAGGGCAATTTCGCGGCCCATCTGGTACACATACTGCTCGTCGTCCATGGCACCCAGCGTCATCTGCTTGGCGAAGTGCATGCTGGAGTCGAGGCGCATGTCGAGGCCCCATTCGGCATCCAGGGCAATGAGCAGCGGCACTTTGGCCTGGGCCTGGTAGCGGTTGGTGAGCGTGGCCTGGCGGTGGGGGCCGCCCTGCAGAAACATCAGGCCGCCCACGCCATAGGTGCGCACCAGCTCGTCGATGCGCTGGGCGTGCTTTTTATCCTTGTTGGAATACGCCGCCACCATAAACAGCTGGCCCAGGCGCTGGTCCGGCGTCAGGGAGCTGAACACGCTGTCGACCCAGCTCTGCTCGGCGGCCGACATAGGCCGGGCGCCCAGGTCCCGGGGCGCCGCCGACGTGATGATCAGACCTGTAACGGCCAACAGAAGCAGTAAAAGTCTAATCCGGAAATCCTTGAGCATCGGCTCTCGTGGTATCGTCGTAAAGTTGAATCAGAGCGGAAATAGCCCTACTTTTGCGTGCCTCAGCGGGAGGTTTTCAGCCGGGGCGGCGACCGGTTTTGCTGGCCTTCAGCCCCCTGCTTCCTTACCTCCTAACGTGCCGGACCAGAATTTAGTCCGGCCCGGCGCACACTAAAGTTGGGCGCAAACTTACGGAGAAAATCCCGGGGCGTTGTTTCGACGGGCTGCGGGCAGCGAATTTTTCAGCGGCTAACCTCTTCATACTCAACTTCAGTTCGTGGCCGATGGCGGATGTGATTCAGTTGCTCCCCGAGTACCTTGCCAACCAGATTGCGGCGGGCGAGGTGGTGCAGCGCCCGGCATCGGTGGTGAAGGAGCTGCTCGAAAACGCCGTGGACGCGGGCGCCACGCAGGTGCAGCTTATCGTGAAGGATGCCGGCAAGCAGCTCGTGCAGATTGTGGACAACGGTACGGGCATGAGCCCCACCGACGCCCGCATGAGTCTGGAGCGACACGCCACTAGCAAGATTCGTTCCACCGAGGATTTATTCCGCATCCGCACCCTGGGCTTCCGCGGGGAGGCGCTGGCCTCCATTGCGGCCGTGGCCCAAGTGGAGCTGCGCACCAAGAAGCGCGACCAGGATACCGGCACACTGCTGCTCATCGAAGGCTCCCAGGTGACCAGCCAGCAGCCCGTGGCCTGCCCCGACGGCACCAGCATTGCCGTCAAGAACCTGTTTTTCAACGTGCCGGCCCGGCGTAATTTTCTTAAGACCAACGCGGTGGAGATGCGCCACATCCTGGACGAGTTCCAGCACGTGGCCCTGGCCAACCCCCAGATTACCTTCTCGCTCTACCAGAACGACCTCGAGGTCTTTAACCTGCCGGCCGGCAAGCTCAGCCAGCGCATTGTGGCCCTGCTCGGCAATGGCTACAAGGAGCAGCTGGCGGCCTGCGAGGAAGTGACGCCGTTTATCACCGTGAAGGGCTTTATCGGCAAGCCCGAGTCGGCCAAGAAAAGCCGGGGCGACCAGTTTTTCTTCGTCAACAACCGCTTCATCCGCTCAGCCTACCTCAACCATGCCGTGCTGGCCGCCTACGAGGGCCTGCTGCCCCGCGACACCTTCCCGTTCTACGTGCTGTTTCTGGAGCTGGACCCCAAGGCCATCGACATCAACGTGCACCCGACCAAGACGGAAATCAAGTTCGAGGACGAGAAAACCGTGTACGCCATCGTGCGGGCCGCCGTGAAGCAGAGCCTGGGCATTCACAACATGGCCCCGTCTTTGGACTTCGAGGGCGACGTGAACTTTGCGCCCATCCAACCCCTGCGCTCCTCGCCGGGCGGCAATTCCTTTGCCGACGACTTCCGCCCCGACGCGCTGGCTTCGGCGGCAGCCCGCGCGGCTTCGCCGAAAGGCCAGGCCGGGCAGCACCCGCGCAGCCCCGCGGCGGGCACGGCCCCGGCCCGGCCCACCGAGCAGGCCAAGCGCGACCTGGAAGAGTTTTACCGCTCCCTGGGCCAGACCGTCGTGCCCGACCTGCCGGCTGCCGCGCCCCAGATTCCGGACTTTGGCCCGGACCAGCACAGCGCGCCGCCGGTATCCGCCATTCTGGCCGCGCCCGAGCTACCGCTGCGCGAGGCCAGCAGCGGGCCGGGCAGCCGCGTGATTCAGGTCAACCAGCAGTATCTGCTGGTGCCGGTGAAGTCGGGCGTGATGCTGATTGACCAGGTGGCGGCGCGGGAGCGAATCCTGTACGAGCAGTACGCGCTGGGGCTGGAGCGCGAAAGCGCCGGCTCCCAGACGCTGCTGTTTCCGCGCACGGTCACGTTCACGCCCCAGGACTTCGCCATCCTGCGCGAGGTGTCCGACGATCTGCACGCGCTGGGCTTCCGCTTCGCCGAGTTCGGGCCCAACACCATTGCCGTGGAAGGCCTGCCCGCCGACGTGCCCAACCGCGACGAGAAGGAGCTGCTGGAAGGCCTTATCGAGCAGTTTCGCACCCACGCCGGCCCCGTGCGGCTCGACCGGCGCGAGAAAGTAGCCCGGGCCCTGGCCCGCCGCGTGGCCGGCAGCAGTGACAATGCCCGCCTGTCCGATAAGGAAATGGCCGCGCTGGTCGACCGGCTGTTTGCCTGCGCCGTGCCCAGCTACACGCCCGACGGCCGCCGCACGCTGGTGCTGCTGGAGCTGAGCCAGCTGCAGGATTTTTTCCGCAAACCCTAGCGCCGCCGCGCAGTTTGCGTACTATCGGCTCCGGCGCCGGCCGGCGCTTTCTTTCCCGCGGACACCCGATTCGCGCTACCTTGCACTCCATGTTTAATCTGACCCCCACGGTTCGGACGCTGCTTTTTATCAACATCGGCGTCTTTCTTCTGCAAACCCAACTGGCCAGCCGGATGAACTTTCTGGCGCTGTATCCCGTCGGCTCCGCCTACTTTCAGCCCTGGCAGTTCGTCACCCACATGTTTATGCATGGCGGCTGGGGCCATCTGCTGGCCAACATGTTCGGCCTGATTTCCTTCGGCCCGCTGCTGGAGCAGCGCTGGGGCGGCAACCGCTTTCTGGCCTTCTGGCTGATCTGCGGCCTTGGGGCCGGCGTGCTGTATTCGGGGGTGCGCTACTACGAGGTTAACCGCATGCGCCAGGATATTGAGGTCTTCCGCCAGCAGCCCACCGACGTGCACCTGCAGGATTTTGTGGAGCACAACATGCCGGAGTATGCCGAAGCCTTTGCGCCCAATATCCGGCAGCTGCACGCTACCCCCGACGACCAGCAGCTCATCCAAAGCGCTCTTGTTTCGCTGGAAGATATGTATGCCAGCAGCCTCAACTCGCCGATGCTGGGCGCTTCCGGGGCTTTGTTCGGCATTCTGTTCGCCTTTGCCTACCTGTTTCCGAATACGGAGCTGATGCTGCTGTTTTTCCCGTTTCCCATCAAGGCCAAGTACTTTGTAGCCCTGTACGCGTTGTATGAGCTCTACAGCGGCGTGTACCGCACGCCCGGCGACAACGTGGCGCACTTCGCCCACATCGGCGGAATGTTGATTGGGTTTATTCTGTTGAAAATCTGGGAGCGAGGCCGCGCCCGGTTCTACTGAGTTTCTGCCGCATGAGTATCGTAAACGACATCCGCGCTGCCTTCAGCCGCCGCGACAACGCGCTGAACCAGCTGCTGCTGATCAATGTGCTGGTTTTTGTATTTCTGGTGCTGGTGAAAGCCGTGCTGTGGCTGTCCGGCTTCTCGCCCTACTTCGCCAACGTGCTGCGCCAGTTCGTGCTGCCCTCGGATCTGCCTTCGCTGCTGCGCCACCCCTGGACGCTGCTCACCTACGCCTTTACCCACGAGGGCTTCTTCCACATCTTGTTCAACCTGCTCAACCTGTACTGGTTTGGCGCGCTGGTCCGGGAGTACCTCGGCGACCGGCGCCTGGTGAGCCTCTACATTCTGGGCGCCCTGGTCGGCGGAATCGTGTTCGTGGCGGCCTTCAACCTGATACCCACGCTGCGGCCGTATGCGGCGGCCGGCACGCCTTTGCTGGGGGCCTCCGCCGGCGTGACGGCCATCGTAATGGCGGCCGCCACGCTGCTGCCCGAGTACACGTTCAGTGTGGTTATCATCGGGCCGGTACGCATCAAGTACATTGCCGCCTTCGTCATCCTGATTTCGGTTATTGCCATCAACCAGGGCAATCCGGGCGGGGGCATTGCCCACATCGGCGGGGCCATTCTGGGCTATATCTTCATCAAGCAGCTGCAGGCCGGCCGCGACCTGGGCCGCCCCGTGCAGGCCATCGGCGACTGGGTGGGCAACCTGGTCTCGGGCCGGCCAAACCTGCGCGTAACGCACCGCAGCCGCGCGGCGGAGGCCCCGGCCACCAAGAAGGCCGTCCCCATCAAGCCCGAGCAGGAGGAAATTGACGGCATTCTGGATAAGATTTCCCGCTCCGGCTACGAGAGCCTGTCGAAAGACGAAAAGCAGAAGCTGTTCAAGGCCAGCCAGAAGTAAGGGGATGTTACAACCCAAAAGGCCCCGTCAACTGTAAGTTGGCGGGGCCTTTTGAGGTTTTTAGCGCGGGTAAATGAACGAGCTTACGGCTTGCTCTCAATCAGTTGGCGCGCTTTCTCCAGCAATTCATCCTGGCCTTCCCGCATGCCTTGAGCGGTAGGGCGCATTTCCACGTCCGGCACGATACCAACACGTTGGGTCTCACGGCCATCAGGGTAGTACACGCCTATGCCCGACATGCGGGTGGTCAGGTTACCCGGCAGTACAATGCGCGAAACGTCGCCATCGGCGCCAGCCGTTTGGCTACCCAAAATGGTGCAACGAGGCGTAGATCTCAGCGCCATGGCGTTGAACTCAGCCTGACTGAGCGTTGATTCATTCACCAGTACCACCAACTGGCCCGCATAGGTTAGAGTGCTATCCGGCGGTAAGGCCATGGGTGGTTCTTCGATGAAACGGCCCGGATACGTAGGATCGAAGGCCGTGAACTTGACGAACGGCGTGGGCTGCGTGATAAAGTAAGTGGACAATACGTAGCTGACAAATTCGCCCGGATAGTTTCGCATATCGACCACTATGCCCTTGGTCTGCTGAAAGGCTTTGAGAATAGCAGGAAGCTTGGCTTTGGTAATGCTGGCCATGGTGAAATACCCTACCGTTGGCGTCAGAAAGCGGTAAGTGGTGTCGTCCACGGCTGGGCGGACGGGTGGTTGGGTTCCAAGCTTAAAGCGCGGGGCCATGACGGTAAGCGGCTGGTTGGCGCGCAGTATTTTCAGCTGAACCTGTGGCGTGGCACCCCGCAACAACCCAGAGGCGATAGTGGCCAGCTGAGCGCCTGGGTTGGAGCCCGCCGCCCGTGGCAATCGTTGCTTGAGCAAGGCACCCACCGAAACGCCATCTACTTGTTGAATAATGTCGCCGGGCTCCAAGGGCGGCCGGACGACCAAACCATCCTTGCGCACGCGCACTACTACGGGTTGGCCGCCAATAAACTGCAAAGCCGCTGCTACTGCGTACTCCCCAGCATAGGCCGTGAGCAGCGGGTCGGGTATTACGGTCGCGTGGGTGTCGTGAATGCGGGCAAACAACGTCAGCGCCACCAGCCGATACTGCAGCGCATCGGTGGCCTCTATAAAACGGGGCAAAAACTCGGGGAGCACCTGCTGCCAGTTTTCTCCGATGGCGTATTTGTAAGGGAAGTAGTACTGAATGACGTTCCAATAGCGGTACAAGCCCAGGATGCGCAACCCAGCATCCGGATAGGTTTGCTGCGCACAAGGAGCTTCCTGGGGAAAGGTTGGATTGCCGGGGCCTCCTGGTACCACGTAGTAGGGCTTGCCCTGGTAGCGGTTGGCTTGGATGTGCTTCAGCTGCCGCTGCAAAGCCTTGCTGTATAGCTTTTTGTCCTCCATCCAAGTAAGGTCGGCTGCCATCCGTACGGGGTTGGCAGGCGCTGCGGCGCAAGGGGCACAGGCCGCCACCGGTCCCAGGCTCGTCACCCAGTTGCTTAGCGTTTCGCTCCGCTGTTGCTGGTTGGAGCTGGCCAGAACTTTGGGGAGCAACCGAAAAAGCTCCGCATCCCAATTGTACTGCCCACCGGCCACGGCCGGGTGATAGTACTTCAGAAAGCCCCACACCTGACCCAGGGCCGTGAGGTTTTTCACCTGTTGCGGCGTGAGCTTTGACAAGCGAAACCGGGAGCCGTTCTGGAAAGCCGTGTCTGGTGCCGTTTTCTCCAACGGGGTCGAAGAAGCCGCTGATTGGGCCAGAAGCAAGTGGCCCTGGAAGCAGAGCAATAAAACAAGTAACAGTAAGCGGGAACGAAGCATCAGGACGATAAAATAAGTAGCGTAAGAAAGATCTGGCAATACTACGCGAATTCGCACGGAACCTCAACGGGTGGAACAAAGCCCGCGCGTAGCCAGATGAACCTGTCAGACAGCACTAGGCACCAAGAAAAAAGGGCCGCTCTGCCCGGCAGAACGACCCTTTTAAAGAACTGGGGCGGAAGAATTAGGCGTTAGCCGTCATCTTGTCCAGAGCGTCCATCACTTCCTTCACGTGGCCGCGGGAGGTTTCGAGCAGCGCCTTCTCCTCGTCGTTGAGCTGGAGCTCAATCACTTTCTCGATACCGTTTTTGCCCAGGATAACCGGAGCACCCAAATACACGCCGTCGATGCCGTACTCGCCTTCGAGCTTGATGCACACGGGGAACACGCGGCGCTGGTCGCGTACGATGGCTTCCACCATCTGGGCCGCCGCCGCGCCGGGCGCGTACCAGGCCGAGGTGCCCATCAGCTTCACCAGCTCACCGCCACCCTGGGCCGTGCGCTGCACAATGGCGTCCAGCTCGGCCTTGCCAATCAGCTCCGTTACCGGAATGCCGCCCACCGTGGTGTAGCGGGGCAGGGGCACCATCGTGTCGCCGTGGCCGCCCATGAGTACGGCCTGAATGTCTTTCGGGCTCACGTTCAGCGCTTCGGCCAAAAAGGCGCGGTAGCGGGCCGTGTCGAGGATGCCGGCCATGCCGAATACCTTCTCGCGGGGCAGGCCCGAGGTGAGGTGGGCCTGGTAGGTCATCACGTCGAGCGGGTTCGAGACGATGATGATAATAGCGTTGGGCGAGTATTTCACCACCTGCTCGGTCACCGACTTCACGATGCCGGCGTTGGTCGAAATCAGGTCGTCGCGGCTCATGCCGGGCTTGCGGGGCAGGCCCGAGGTGATGACCACCACGTCGGAGCCGGCGGTGCGTGCGTAGTCGCTGGTGACGCCCACCGTGCGGGAGTCGTAGCCGATAATGGGGGCTTTCTGCCAGATATCCAGAGCTTTGCCTTCGGCGAAGCCTTCCTTGATATCAACGAGGACGATTTCGTTGGCAATTTCGCGGGTGGCCAATACATCAGCGCAGGTAGCGCCTACATTGCCAGCTCCAACAACGGTTACTTTCATCGGGTGGAAGATTGAGTTTGAAGAGTTAGAATCGGAGTTGTAAAAGTAAGCGAAAACGCGTAGCCCGCTAACACAACTTCCGGGAACGATGCCAGGGCGGGTTATTCCAGCTAAGGTTTGCGGATCAGCAGCTCCGGCACATACGTGTGTCGCTGCCCTCATACACTTTAGCCGCGTTATAAAACACCTGCAGGCTCCTGACCTCGGGCCGGTTGCAGTCGTTTTTGAACAGCTCGTACTCCACCCGCACCGTGTCCTGGTCGGTTCGCTTCAGATACAGGATAAACCGGCGGGTGGTGAGGGCATTCAGTTTCGGCGTCTGGTTACGTTCGAGCAGCAGAAACGCAACATTCTCGGCAGGTAAGGTAGGCCCGGATAACAGGGCAACGGTACTGCTCTGCTCGTCGAACACCCGTACGGAGTCGCGGAAGTAGCCCCTGGAAGGATTGAACAACGACTGGGTTCCGGCGGAGTTCAGCAGCCTGATGTTAAGAACGGTGCTGCCGGCATCCGCCGCGCCCTCACACTTATCATTGTTGCAGCCATACAAAAATACCTGGGCCCATACGGAGGCCAGAAGCACATATTTCATCTTGTAAGATAAAGGAAAAGGCCAAAGCCAAGGCGTACGGGCGCTTCGCCCTTATGCTCTGCTCTTGTCGGCTTAGATTCCTGAACGAACAAGAGCGGAAGGGACTTAAATAAGGCTTGGCCGCTTAAAACGAAACCCGCACCGACGCCAGGACCTGGCGGGGGCGGAGCCGGTAGTCCTCCTGAACCAGGATAAAATCGGTCAGGTAAGTGCTCTGGTAGTGCTGGATGTCGCGCAGGTTGCTCACCTTTATTTCCACGTCTACTTTACGGGCAACCGGCAGCGTGTAGCGGTAAGTGGCATCTACGAACGTGCCGCGCACCGGCATTCTCAGGCCGTTGCTCTGGTAATAATCGGCTGATACCAGCACCAGATGACCCGCGCCGGGATACCACGACAGGGCCAGCCGCTGCTCCTGCAGCGTGGTGCCGGCCCCGAAGCCACCCGACCCCACCCGGCTGCGCAGCCCGGTCAGGGCCGCTGCATACTCCAACCCTCCCCATACAAAGGTGCTCAGGTTGGCTCTGAGGCGCAGGGTGCCCGTCTGGTTGTAGGCAGTGGTTAGCCTGGCATTCAGATAGAGTGGCTGGGACCGGAAGCTGGCGTTGAGCTGCAGGTGCAGGTTGGTTTTCCAGTCGCGCACAAACTTACCCACGCTGCCCGCCACCGCATGGGTTTGACCCCGGTTGAACTGCGCCACGGCCACCGTCGTCAGCGTGCCGTCGGGCCGTACCACGCTACGCGACAACTGGTTGCGGGCCAAGGCGGTGGCGCTGTACGTAGCGCGGTAAAACCAGGAGGTCAGCGGGTTTTCATAGAACAGCCCGGCGTTGAAGTTCCAGCTGCGGGCCTGGGTGAGCGGAGCGTCGTTGCGTTGCAGGGTACGGTAGTCGCGCAGCAGGTAGGCGTAGGAAAGCGGCTGCGGAGAACCAAGCTCGTTGGCAAAGCTTGCTCCGCCCGTGGCGTGCCAGAGGCTGCTCAGCTCGTAGCGTCCCGAAAACAGCGGCTCCAGGGCCACGTAGCGCCGTTGCTGGCGGGCAGCCAGGGCCGCATCGGCGGCCGAAACCGTGCGGTAGCTGACCGGTACTTCCAGCTCCAGGTGCCAGCGGGTGGTTTTGTAGCCGATGCCGCCTTGCACGTAGTAGCGCCCCAGTTGGGCCGTAAGGGCGTTTTGCAGGGTGTCGGCGGACGGTGGCGGGCCAGTTGGCAGCAGGGTCAGCTCGGAGGTAAGGCGCTTCACTTCCCGGGTAAAGCCCACCGTGCCGGTATAGCGCCAAGGCTGGCGGCTGGCGAGCAATGCCACCGAGTTGGCCGTGTAGAAGGTGCCCGCGCGGGCCTGCTGCCGGGCCTGCGCATAGGCGTTGCCGCCGGTGAGCACCGCCGCCAGCGGACCGGGACTCACGGTGAGCTGTTGCGGAGTGGTGGCCAGCGTCAGCACCGAGCTTACCTGCACCGTGCGCTGCCCTCCCACGGGCCGTACCAGCCCCAGCCGGTTGGTGAGCGAATACACCGGGTTGATGGCGCGTTGCTGAATGGCCTGCTCCTGCGTCGCGCGTTGCACGCGGCCGTCCTGGGCCTCCCAGGTGCCGGCAAAGCTGAACGTATTTTTCAGGTAGTAGCGCTGCACATTGCGGATGTAGGCCAGATCCGTCGTCAGCTGGTTTACATACAGGGTGTTGGTTTTCTCTTCGTGCAGCGTCACGGCCTCCCCATCAGGCAAGGAAAAACGGGTGCGGGTGCTACCGGCCTGGGTTTGCTGGTCGTGGAGATAAGCAGCGTTCAGGCGCAGCTGCGACTCCTTGCCGAACGGAACCAGGTGGTTGGCGCTCAGTAGGTGAGCCCGGTTGAAGAGGTAGCGAGCGGAAGCCAGCGGGGGCAGACTCAGGGCCCGGATACCGGTGAGCTCGGGCTTACGGTTGCCGGGTTCGGTGAGCTGCTGAAAATCGTCGATTCCCAGCGGCTTTAGCTCAGCCGCTACGTCCTGGCCGGTATTGTTGGTCTGGTAAGTGTCGATGAGCTGCTGGCGCGGGACAAACAGCATAGGAGAGAGGTTTCCGTCCCACAGGGCCGGGGCCGCGCCTGCACCTACCCGCGCTTGCCCGGTGGCCGTGACCTTGTTTTTCAGCTGCAGGTTCAGCGAGGCCTGCTCCGTGGGCTGTACGTCCCGCAGGGCTTTCACCGGCTGGTGGCGCTTCAGTACCTGCACGTCCTGCACGGCCTCGGCGGGCAGGTTGTTGCTGGCCAGACTATACCGGCTTTCCAGCAGGTCGGCGCCGTTGATATAGAATTTCTGGATAGGCCGGCCTTCGTACAGAATGCGCCCGTCGGCTTCCACTTCAATGCCGGGCAGCTTGCGAAGCACATCGGCAATCACGCGGTCCTTCTGCTCGGTGAAAGCCGACACGCGGTAGCTCAGCGTATCGCCTTCGCGCCGGATGGGCGGGGCTTTTACCACTACTTCCCGCAAGGCCGTCGCGGCCGGCCGCAAGGCAAAGGCCACTATCTGATTCTGGTTGCGCACCCGCCGCACCTGCTCGGCATAACCCAGGGCGCGGGCGCTCAGCCGCAGAGAGTCGGCGGCAAGCTGAACGCGTAGGGAAAAGCGCCCGTCTTCGGCCGTTATGGCTACTGCCGAGGTGGAAAGGAGCGGGAGCGGCTGCACTTCTACCAGGGCGCCCGGTACTGCCTGCCCTTGCGCGTCGCGCACGATACCGGTGATAGTAGCCTGTGCCATCAGGCGGCGGCTGGTGCATATGAGCAGCAGGGTGATGCAGCACGTCAGCAGGTGTTTCAGCACGCTGAGGAATAAGACAACCGGCGGCGGTAGTACATGGTGTAAGCTAAAAGGATAGAACTAGTATCAGGTACCCAGACCGGTAATGGAGGCTCCCGACGCGTGGGAAGAAAGACCCGCGGCAATGCCGAAAAGCCAGGCTATGCGCCGCTTACCGCAGTTCCAGCGGGTTATTCCGTTTTTTTAGCTTCAGCTGGTATTCGCGGCGGTCCTGCTCCGACACCTGATGGCCTTTGGCGGCCAGCTTCTCAGTCAGAGTCGCCTCATAATCCCGCTTGCCTTCCCGAAACAGGGCTTTGGTAGTCCGGATAGCGGCATCCGCTGCGGGGAGCTCAATGGTTTCCGGCGTCGGCGGCGTCACCAGCCTGGTCAGCTCAAACACGTAGTAATGGCGCGTATCGCTGATCTTGACAATCAGCCCGGGCAGGCCGGAGAATTTGTACGGACCCTCGGCTACCGGTATTTCCCGCGTAAACCACGCCTCAAACTGCCGTCCGGCGAAGGTTGTGCTGGCCCGTTGGCAAGCATAGCCGGCGATGGTGCTGGTGGCTGAGGTGATGGTCCAGCGCAGCAGCGGTGCCGGCTCCTCATAGCTGTAGAGAGCCTGCCCGATTTGGTCATAGTAGTGCACCCGGCCACTGGCGGCTTGCTTGTAGATTTTGTACTTGAAGCCGGATTTAGGCTGAGCCATAAACCGGTTGCCTACACTCTGCATGTTGGCCGGGGTAGCCGGCAGCCAGCGCGCTTCCTTCGTGAGGGAGTCAGCCAGGTACGCACCCACACTCTCAAACCTAGACAGGGTCTTGCCAACCAGGAGCTGCATGGACTCGCTCCGCGTTTCAGGGGAAGTGGAATCAGGCTGATAAGTCAGCCGGTAGGTGACAACGAGCTTTGTTGGCTCAGCCGCAGGCAGAATAGGTTTCTGCGCCTGGCTGGTCCGGGTTGAAAAGGAAAGAAAAAGCAAAAGAAAAAAACAGCGCATTGAAATAAAAAAATGTCGTGGGGCAGGGCAATACTGCCCTGCCCCACGACAAGTTGAAACTAGCCGCAATACATATCACTCAGCATGTTTAGAATCTCCAAACAGCCATCTATGCCTTCACCACAGGCATTGCCTGAGTGCCCGCACATTGAATACTGATAGCAAACTTGTGGTGCCGGCAGAACGACTGCGGCAGAGGCTTTTTTAGCCATTGCCGGGTTGCTGCTACGCGAAACAATATTTGCCTGGGCAGACAGGGATGTCAGACAGACAAGTGCCAGGAGTGCAGTAATCTTTTTCATAAAATCAATGATTTAGGTGCATTGACACGTCAAAAGTGTAAAATTATCTGGTAATCACCAGTAATGCGGTAACGGACGAAAATTATTTTTTAGGCATTTTTATTATAGCGGTTTTACAAATAGTTGCCAGATTTTGTAGAGAAGCGACACTTTGTACCTTCTCGTCCGGGCCGTCATACGATGTCGTTCAACGTAGAGACGCGAAGGTACAAAGTGTCGCTTCTCTACACCGTTCTGGGAACCGTGGTAGCAGGTGTTTTCGGATTCTGTTTTCTCACATCCGCTTCACCACCAGTACCCGCTCGGTTTCCTCACTCACCTTAAACCGCTCGTCGGGCCGGAAGCCGACCACCCAGGCAATCTTGCCATCGGCGGACACCAGCACCCAAACGCTGTCCTTGAGGTTGAGCGGTACTTTCTGGTCGATGAGGAAGTCGGAGAGCAGCTTCTTGCCCTTCATGCCGATGGGCATAAACCAGTCGCCTTCCTGCCAGGGGCGCACGGTGAGCGGGAACTTGAGCTTGTCGGCGTCGAGGGCGGCCACGGCCTTGCCCTTAGGCACGTCGAAGCCGGCCGCCTCGGCCAGCTCCAGGCGCAGGTGGAGCCCATCGATTTTGAGCACTTCCTGCCCGGCCATAATCTGGTGGGTGCCGAACCTGGTCAGGCTGCGGCGGGTGATGACCAGCTGCTCCCGGTCCTTGACCAGCAGGTGCGTCGGCGACTCGAACCGGCGGCCGGAAGGCGCGGGGAAGGCCGCTACGATGTCCTTCACCACCAGGTAGGAGAAGCCAAACGGGCGCAGCAGCTCGTGGAGCACCAGGGCCGTGGCGGCCGTGGCCTGCAGGGTGGCAATGTTCAGATACGTTACCTCGCCTTCCTCGTGCCGGGCGGCGCGGGCGGTGTCGGCCACGTAGCGGCGCACGATTTCCTCGGCCCCGCCCACCCGCTCGGCGGTAATCTGCAGGGTGTGGTCGAGGCTGGGGTTTATTTCGCGCAGCACGGGCAGCACGTCGTGGCGCAGGCGGTTGCGCTGGTAGAGGGTGCTGTCGTTGGAGGCGTCTTCGCGCCAGATCAGGTGCTGCTCCACGAGGTAGTCGTACAAATCCTCTTTGCCCATGCCCAGCAGGGGGCGCACCACGCGGCCGTTTTTGGGCCGGATGCCGTGCAGCCCGGCCAGGCCGGTGCCGTGGGTAAGGTTGAGCAGCATGGTTTCGGCCGCGTCGCGCCGGTGGTGGGCGGTGGCCACGTAGTCGAGCTGCTGGGTGTGGCGGATCCGTTCAAACCACTCGTAGCGCAGCGTGCGGGCCGCCATCTGGGTCGAGATGCCTTCCTGCTCGGCAAAGGCTTTAGTCTGGAAGAACTCGGCGAAGTAGGGCACGTCGTACTTCTTGGCCAGCTTGCGCACAAACTCCTCGTCGGCGTCGGCCTCGGCGCCGCGCAGCCCGAAGTGGCAGTGGGCCATGGCAAACGGCACTTCCAATCGGTGCAGCACATCGGCCAGCACCACCGAGTCCATGCCGCCGCTGACGGCTACCAGCAGCTGGTCGGTAAGCGTGAAAAGCTCATTTTCCTGGATGTATTGGCGGACACGGTCAAGCATAGGAGGGAGGATAAGCTATAAGCTACAAGCTGCAAGCTGCAAGTCTCAAGTCACCGGCGTATAACCGGAGGCTTACAGCTTAAGGCTTGTAGCTTGCAGCTCCAAAAAGGCACTACAATGCAAAGATGGGCGTTACCGGCGGGCCTTCCGTACCTTTGCCTGGAAATGCCGTTCATAAAGTCACTTTTTCTGTTTCTGGCCGCGCTGCTGCCGCTGTGGTCTTTTGCCCAGCAGCGGCCCAAGCCTACTCCGGCCCCGCCCCCGAAGGGCCAGCGCATCGAGCTGCTGCCCGGCACCCGGGAGCTGGTGGGCGGCACCTTCAACGGCGTGGAAATCCGCAAGCTGCTGGGTAACGTGAGCTTCAGGCAGGAAAACACCTTTCTCTACTGCGACTCGGCCTACCAGTACCTGGACCGCAACGCCATTGAGGCGTTCAGCAACGTGCGCATCGTCGACAACGACACCATCACCATCACCGGCGACCGGGGCACCTACGACGGCGACACCCGCAAGGCCCGCATGACCGGCAACGTGACCATGCGCGACCCGCGCATGACGCTCACCACCCAGGTACTCGACTACGACCTGAGCAAAAACCTGGCGTACTACAGCACCGGCGGCCACCTCGTCGACCCCGAAAACACGCTCGACAGCCAGTACGGCTACTACAACACGACCAGCAAGGTATTCAGCTTCAAGCGCAACGTGCACCTGGTGACCAAGGAAAACGACATCACCACCGACACGCTGCAGTACAACACGGTGGCCAAGATTGCCTACTTCTTCGGCCCCACCCGCATCAAGGGCAAGCAGGGGAACATCTACGCCGAAAACGGGAATTACAATACCCTGACCAAGGTTTCCAACTTCCAGCGCAACGCCAAGATTGAAACCCCGAGCTACCTGCTCGGCGGCGACAAGCTGGTGTACGACGAGGTGCGGCAGTACGGCGTGGCCACCGGCCACGTGTCGATGACCTCCAAGAAGGACAACGTGGTGCTGCGCGGCGACGTGGGCCGCTACTGGCGGGCCCTGGGCCGCACCAAGGTGTACGGCAGCAGCCCGGTGATGCGCAACATCTCCGACGGCGACACGCTCTACCTGGCCGCCGACACGCTGATCAGCGTGGAGGGCCGGGCGCCCCAGAACGCGGCCGGTGTGCTGTACGCCTTTCCCAGGGTGAAGATCTTCCGCAAGGACCTGCAGGGCCGCTGCGACTCGCTCACCTACGACCGGCAGGATTCCATCATCTACCTCAACAAGCGGCCGGTGCTGTGGGCCGACCAGAACCAGCTCACCGCCGACAGCATGCAGCTGCGGCAGCGCAAGGGCAAGATTGACCAGATGCGCCTGTACGCCAACTCCTTTATCATCGGGCAGGATACGCTGCTGGACTTCAACCAAGTGAAGGGCCGCAACATGGTGGCCTACTTCGTGGACAGCAAAATAAAAAAAGTGAACGTGCTTGGCAACGCCGAGAGCCTCTACTTTGCTCTTGATGGCGACACGGCCGTGACGGGCATGAACAAAGCCGTGAGTGCCAACATGACCCTGCGCTTTGCCGACAGTAAGCTCCAAACCATTTCCTACCTGACCAATGCCGACGCCAGCTTCATTCCGCCCCACGAGCTGAAGGAGGAAGACAAGAAGCTCAAGGACTTCAACTGGCGCCCCACGGAACGGCCCACGCGCCGCCTGGTGTTAGGCAAGCACTTCGCCCTGCCGGCGAAAGCCAGGCGCAAGCCGAAGGCCAAACCCAGATCGACTTCCAAATCCAGACCCGCGCCGGCCAAAGCCAAGCCGGTGAAACGGAACGCGCCGGTCAAAGCTACGCCGCCCGCCCGCCCGGCCGCGCCGGCCAAACCCGCTCCCAAAACCCGCTAGCCCCGTTTTGGCTTACCTTTGATTCGGCTTCGCAATCCGTTACCTTTGCGCCCCTTATGCTGCAATTACGCCCTGCCCTTTTTATTCTGTTCCTGAGCACGCTGCTGCTGGCATCCTGTACCGGCTACCAGAAGCTGCTCAAGAGCGGTGACGTGACCAAAAAGTACGAAGCTGCCGTGCAGTACTACGAAAAGGGCGACTTTTTCAAAGCCGGCACCCTGCTCGAAGACCTCGTGCCGCTGCTGCGGGGCCGGCCCGAAGCCGAAAAGGCCCAGTTCTACTTCGCCAACACCAACTACCAGCAGCGCAACTACGTGCTGAGCGCGTACTACTTCAAGCTGTTTTCCGAAACCTACCCCAACTCCACCTACACCGAGGAAGCATCTTTTCTGTACGCCAAGTCCCTGTTCCGCGACTCCCCGGAGTTTGAGCTGGACCAGACCAATACGTACACGGCCATCGAGGCCATCCAGGATTTCCTGAACCGCTCGCCCGAAAGCAAGTTCCGGCCCGAGGCGGAAAGTATGTCGCAGGAGCTGCAGAAGAAGCTGGAGGACAAGGCCTTTTCCAGTGCCCGGCTGTATTACCAGGTGCGCTACTACCAGTCGGCCGTCACGGCGTTTTCCACGTTTCAGCAGCAGTTTCCGGCCTCGGCCTACAACGAGCAGGCTGCCTTTATGAAGCTCAGCGCCCAGTACAGCCTGGCCAAGGAAAGCGTGCCGGAAAAGCAGCTGGAACGCTACCGCGAAATCATCCCGCTCTACCAGTACCTCATCGACACGTATCCGCAGAGCAAAAACCTGAAGGCCGCCGAAACCATGTACGTGGCCGCCCAGGCCGAAATCGCCAAGCTGAAGCCGGCCGATACGGCCGCCGCCAAGTAATGCCCTGAGGGAGTAAGCGGCGGCGCAGGGGCTGACAGCTGCCCCGGCCCGCGCCGGACCCCGGAAAATCAGCCCATCAGCATCTCAACACATCAGTAGTACCTTCCCCTTATGAAAACTCCGAACAACGTATCCGCCTCCATCGTGACCCGCAACATGTCGGACTTCACCAACGAAACCGGCAATGTGTACGAGTCGCTGGCCATCATTTCCAAGCGGGCCAATCAGATTTCCGTGAAGCTGAAGGAAGAGCTGAACGGCAAGCTGGCCGAGTTTGCCACGACGGTCGACAACCTGGAAGAGGTATTTGAAAACCGCGAGCAGATCGAGATTTCCAAGCACTACGAGCGCCTGCCCAAGCCGACCAACCTCGCCATCGAGGAGTTTCTGGAAGGCAAAATCTACTTCAGCACGCCGTCGGAGTTCGACGAGAACGGCAACCTGCGCGTAGTCGAGTAAGCCGCCGGGTCTGCTGATGCCGCTGCAGGGCCGCAAAATTTTGCTGGGAGTATGCGGCAGCATTGCCGCGTACAAATCCGCCATGCTGGTTCGCCTGCTGATCAAGGCCGGAGCCGAGGTGCAAGTCATTCTGACGGCCTCGGCTTCGGCCTTTGTTACGCCTCTCACCCTGGGCACACTGTCCAGAAAGCCGGTGCTGACGGGCTTTCTGAAGGATGAAGCCGCCGGCGAATGGCACAACCACGTGCACCTGGGCCTCTGGGCCGACGCGCTGGTAGTAGCCCCGGCCAGCGCCAACACCGTCGCCCAGCTGGCCAACGGCCACTGCGCCAGTTTGCTGGAGGCCGTGTACCTGTCGGCCCGCTGCCCGGTGTTTCTGGCCCCGGCCATGGACCTGGACATGTATGCCCACCCGGCCGTGACGCAGAACTTTGCCCGCCTGCGCAGCTTCGGCAACCACGTGCTCGAATCCCCGGCCGGGGAGCTGGCCAGCGGCCTGTCGGGTCCGGGCCGTATGCTGGAGCCGGAAGCCATCGTGGCCGAGCTGGAACGGTTTTTCAAGTAACCCATGCGCGTCCTTATCACTGCCGGCCCCACCTACGAGCCCCTCGACCCGGTCCGGTTTATTGGCAACCACAGCACGGGCAAGATGGGCTACGCCCTGGCCGAAGCCTTTGCCGAAGCCGGCGCCGCTGTCACGCTCATCAGCGGCCCGACCAACCTGGCGGACCCCGCCCACCCACGCATCCAAACTACGCGCGTGGAGACGGCTGACCAGATGTACGCCGCCGCCGCCGCCGTCGCGCCTGCTGCCGACGTGTGGGTGTTTGCCGCCGCCGTCGCCGACTACAAGCCCCGGGAAGTGGCCCTGAACAAGATCAAGAAGGACGGCGACACGCTCACCCTGGAGCTGGTCAGGAACGTGGACATTGCCGCCACGCTGGGCCGCACGAAGCGGGCTGAACAATTTTCGGTGGGTTTTGCGTTGGAGACAAACAACGAGGAAGCCCACGCCCTGGACAAGCTGCGCCGCAAGAACTTCGACCTGGTGGTGCTCAATTCCCTGCGCGACCCGGGCGCGGGCTTCCGCCACGACACCAACAAAGTGACCCTGCTGGAAGCCGGAGGCCAAACCACTATCTTTGAGTTGAAGCCCAAGGCCGCCGTAGCCCACGATATTGTCCGCACCGTTTTAGCCCGCCTAGCCCATTCCCATGCGTAAACTTCTGATTCCGCTGCTGTTTCTGCTGCTGCTGGCCACGCCGCCGGCCCGGGCGCAGGAAATCAACGCGCTGGTGCAGGTGACGGCCGAGAATGTGGCCATAACCGACCGGCAGCTGCTGCAGCAGATGCAGAACGATATGCAGACGTTTCTTAACAACCGCCCCTTCACCAGCCAGACCTACCGGCCCGACGAGCGGATCAACTGCCGCGTGTTTATTGGCATCAACAAGATTCCGGAAAACGGCCTCTACGAGGCTACGGCCCGTATTATCACTACGCGTCCGGTGTACGGCACGGGCTACGAAACCAACCTGCTCTCCTTTGCCGACAAGAGCTGGGTGTTTCGCTATACGCCCCAGACGCCGATTGACTACTCCGAAAATGCCTTTGTGGGCAACCTGTCGTCGCTGCTGAGCTTCTACGCCTACCTCATCATCGGCATGGACCAGGACAGCTTTGCCCGGCTTGGCGGCTCGCCCTACTACGACCGGGCCCGCAATATTCTCAACAACGCGGCCTCGCAGAGCAGCACCAATGAGAGCGACAAGGGCTGGAAGGATACCGAGTCGAACAACCGCTACTGGCTGCTCAACAACCTGCAGGACCCCCAGCTGGAAGCCATGCGCTCCGGCAGCTACGCCTACTACCGCCAGGGCCTCGACGTGTTCATCACCAAGCCCGATGACGCCCGCACCAGCATCTTTACGGCGCTGCAGGGCCTGCAGCAGGCCGCCATCCGCCGCCCCGGCACCCTGCTGGCCCGCTCGTTCTTTACGGCCAAGGCCGAGGAAATTGCCAACATCTTCCGCACCACCCAGGACGTGCAGCAGAAGCAGCAGGTCGTGACGATGATGTCGGAAGTGGACCCCACCAACTCGGCCAAATACCAGGCCCTGCTGAAGTAGCGGGCCGCTCCATTGCCAGCCGCGTTCTGCTTCGGCCGGGCGCGGCTTTTTCGGGCCCAGGTGGTTTAGGGAATATAGCCGCCCCACGGCTGCATTTTGCTAAAATGCTTGGACGCTGTTTGCGATGTTATCGGGAATGACTAATTTTATTAGTCGAAATGCCTCTGGAAGCCGCACAAAGGCTTTGGCAGTTGCCGCAACGGCTTCTGCCCAGACCGATTGGGGCCTTACTCCCGTTAACTGACGAGCTATGCTGGTTGATCTGCGCATAAAAAATTACGCTCTTATTGAGCAGCTGGAGCTGCGGCCCTCGGCGCTGCTCAACATTATCACCGGCGAAACCGGGGCCGGCAAATCCATCATGCTCGGCGCTATCGGCTTGCTGCTCGGCAACCGTGCCGACTCCAAGATGCTGTTCGATACCCAGCGCAAGTGCGTTATCGAGGGGCAGTTCGACATTTCCAACTACCACCTCCAGGATATCTTCGAGTCGGAAGACCTGGACTACGACGCGCAGTGCATTCTGCGCCGCGAAATCAGCCCCACGGGTAAGTCGCGGGCCTTTGTGAACGACACCCCCGTCACGCTGGACGCGCTGCGGAAAATCGGGGCCAACCTGATGGACATTCACTCCCAGCACGACACGCTGCTGCTCGGCGACGCCGTATTCCAGCTCAACCTGCTCGACCTCTACGCCGGGCTGGTGCCCGCCCGGGCCCAGTACAGCAACGCCTACCGCCAGTACCGCAAGCTGGAAGCCGACCTGAAAGGGCTCGAAAACCAGGTGGTGCAGGCCAACAAGGAGCTCGACTACCAGAGCTTTCTGCTCAGTGAGCTGGAGGAAGCCCGCCTCGACGATGAGGACCAGGACGCGCTGGAGCAGGAGGTGAAGCAGCTGGAGCACGCCGAGGAAATAAAGTACAAGCTCACCCATGCTTTTCAGAGCTTGAGCGAAAGCGAGTACTGCGCCACGGGCAGCATGAAGGAGGCTGCCACCCTGCTGGGGCAGATTGCGGGCTACGCCGACCAGTTCGGGGTGCTGAAAGCCCGCCTCGACAGCTGCCTGATTGAACTCCACGACATTGCCGACGAGGTGGAGGCGGCCGAGCGGCGCACCGAGGGCGACCCGGCCCGCATCGACGAGCTGCAGGGGCGTCTGAACGTGCTCTACAACCTGCAGCGCAAACACCAGGTGCGCGACGCGGAAGCCCTGATACTGGTGCGCGACGAGCTGCGGCGCAAAGTGGGCTCGGTGCTGAACCTGGACAAGGAAATAACCCGCCTGCGCAAGGATGCCGAAGGGGCGCTGGCCACCGTGCAGCGGCAGGGCGCCAAGCTCTCGGAAAGCCGGCTGAAGTCGTTTCCCAAATTTGAGAAGGAGCTGGGCGGCCTGCTCGCGGAGCTGGGCATGCCCCACGCCCGCATCGTGGTGCAGCATGCGGCCGGAGAGCCCGCCGCCAGCGGCCTCGACGTTATCAGCATCCTGTTTACGGCCAACAAGGGCGCCCAGCCCCAGACGCTGAGCAAGGCTGCCTCGGGCGGAGAATTCTCCCGCCTGATGCTGTGCATTAAGTACATGCTGGCCGACAAAACCGCCCTGCCGACGATAGTGTTCGACGAGATTGACACCGGTATTTCCGGCGAAATTGCGGTGAAGGTGGGCCGCATGATGCAGCAGATGGCCAAAAAGCACCAGCTGATTGCCATCAGCCACCTGCCCCAGATGGCGGCCGCCGGCGACGCCCACTACTTCGTGTACAAGGAAGACCGCGCCGACCGCACCGTGAGCTGCATCCGGGAGCTGAGCACGGAGGAGCGAATCCGCGAAATTGCCCACATGATTGCGGGAGCCAAGCCCAGCGAAAATGCCTTCCAGAGTGCCCGCGAGCTGCTGGCTATGCGCGGCGAGGAATTGGTGGGGTAAAGCTGGTTTTTAGTTTTTGGTTTTTAGTTTTTGGTTATTCGTAAACTTGGGGCGCCGTAACGGTAAAGCCAATTTGCCTGAAACGGCTTGGTTGTTTGAACGGGCCAAAAACCAAAAACGACCAACCAAAAACCAATACCTAAAAACGAACAACCAAAAAAACAATGTCCAATAACCTACTTGCTGGCAAAGTCGGCATCATCTCCGGGGCGCTCAACGAAGATTCTATTGCCTGGAAAGTAGCGCTGAAAGCCTACGAGCAGGGCGCCCGCTTCGTGCTGACCAATGCCCCGCTGGCCATGCGGATGGGCGAAATCAACAAGCTCGCCGAGCAGTGTGAGGCCCTCATCATTCCGGCCGACGCCACCTCGATGGAGGATCTGGAGAAGCTGTTCAGCGGCGCCCAGGAGCACCTCGGCGGCAAGCTCGACTTCGTGCTGCACAGCATTGGCATGAGCGCCAACATCCGTAAGGGCAAGCACTACGGCGAGCTGAACTACGAGTGGTTCCAGAAGACGCTGGACGTGTCGGCGCTGTCGTTTCACAAGATGCTGGCCGTGGCCGAAAAGCAGGACGCCTTCAACGAGTGGGGCTCGGCCGTCGCCCTGAGCTACATTGCCGCCCAGCGCGCCTTTCTCGACTACACCGACATGTCGCAGGCCAAGGCCGTGCTCGAAAGTATTGCCCGCAGCTACGGGCAGCGCCTGGGCAAGCTCAAGAAAGTGCGCGTGAACACCATCAGCCAGTCGCCGACCAAGACCACGGCCGGCACCGGCATCAGCGGCTTCAACGCCTTCTACGACTACGCCGACAAACTCTCGCCCCTGGGCAACGCCCCGGCCGAAGCCTGCGCCGACTACTGCATCAGCCTGTTTTCGGACCTGACCCGCTACGTGACCATGCAGAACCTGATGCACGACGGCGGCTTCAGCACCACCGGCATTTCGGAGGAAATCGTGGAGGCCATTACCCAGTACAGCGCCGAGTAAGAAGTCCTTGCTGTATAAATAGAAAAGCCCGGCCGGATGGTCGGGCTTTTTTGTTGGAGGCCGAGCCAGCCGGCTAGTAAAAATAACGGCTGAGCGTCAGCGAAACTTCCTGGTAGCGGCGCAGCTGCTGGTAGCTGACGCCGGCGGAAAACTTACCAAACACGGCGCGGCTGGCGCTGCCCTGCAGTTGCCAGAAGTCCGGCCAGCGCGTGGCCTGCACCAGCACCAGCGCCCGGAGCGGATAGCCGAAGCTGCGGCGCAGCCCCACGATATAGCCGTAGCCGGTTTCCGCCGCTGCCTCCGGGCGTTGCAAGGTTTGGTAGCGGCTGTGGCCGGCTCCTACTAGCAGGTCCGGGACGCGTACGGAGCCAATGCGGTAGACGCCCAGCCCGACAGTAGCCGAGTAAGCCCGGAACTGCAGTTTGGCTGGTGCTGCCTGGAACTGCTGGTAGCTCACCTGTTCAGTGATAGTGAACTGATTGTGGCGCAGCAAGGGTGGCAGCTCCACGCCAGCTATAAACGCATGGTTTTGGCGCAGATTGGTTTGGTAATCGACGTGCAGCTTCAGGGAGGAGGGAATATGATGAGAGCCAAGAAAGTGGATGCTGGCCCCAAGAGGAGCGTAGCGCACCCCGGATGACAGCCCGGCTTTCCAGCTCGGATTGATAGTCAGGTCGCATAGGGTTTTATAGCTAACAGATAGTCCGAAGAAGACACTGTCCCCAACCTCTACCTGTCGTTGAACTGTCTCATAGCCGATAGAAGAAACCGTAAGTGTGACAATCTGCAGGGAACCGGGCACCGACAAGTAAAATGAGCCGTCAGCATTAGAGCTGACCCCATTCGTGGTGCCCACCTGTAGAACCGTACACCCGGAAAGCGGCTGACCATTTGCGCGGTCGGTAATGCGGCCCGTAATAACAACTTGCTGAGCTTCCGCGGACGAAGCTAGTAACAGGCAAAAGAGAAGCAGTAGAGTTGATTTCATCGGCCGAGTAAGAATTACTCTAGCCTGATGCCGTCAGTCCGCCTATTCCACACGCTCCCGAGAAAATATCAGCCCCGTCCTTTCACTCCCGGGTACAGGCCCGGCACCTCGTCGCTCTGCACAAACTCCTTGGTGCGCACGTTCAGCATACTCAGCCGGCCCGCATAGCCGGCGCCCTGATCGATGTTCCACACGTTGGTGCGCCGGGCCGGCTCCGTGCTCCACGACCAGGTGGGGGTGTGCCCGATAAAGCCTTCGGTGTAGCCCAAGGCTTCCCAGCCGTTTTCCCACAGGTCCCGCGACCAGATCAGGTCATAGGGCTCCTGCTGGGTAATGGGCGCGGTGGGGTCGTAGCCGGCGTGTACGTACAGGTTGTTGTCCTCGTCTTCGAAGTAGGGCAGCTGCTGGCCGAAAAAGGCGGTGAAGTGCCGGCCCAGCTGCTCGGGCGGGCTGCGCTGGTAGGCTTCGTAGGTCGCCTGCCCACCCTGGGTATACCAGCCCTGGTCGAGGTCTTCGGGCGGCAGGCGGGTGGCCAGCCACTCAGCCGTCCACCAGTCGTGGTTGCCCTGCAGCCAGATGCTGTTGGGAATGCTTAGCAGCCGCTCGACGCACTGGGGCGTGTCGGGCCAGCCGTCGGCCACGTCGCCGAGCTGAATGAGCCGGTCGATGCCGGGGCGGAAGGGGCTGCGCTCCAGCACCTGTTCCAGAGCGCGGAAGGCCCCGTGAATATCGCCAAGTACGTACGTTTCCATACCGGCAGTACGCAAAACTTCCGCGGGGCAGCCAGGGCTACCCCGCGGAAGTTTTGCGTACTGCCGCTCTAATGGCAGCAGTGTCGGAGCTTACTCGGCCTCGACGGCCGGCTCTTCGGCCTCCGTAGCGGCCTGGTAGGTGTCGGCATACTTGAAGTCATCGAGCCAGTAAGCCGAGCTGACGACGTCAAACGAAATGGCGTTTTCCGTCCTGGCACCGGGCTGCAGCTGCCAGATGATGTGCTGTGCTTCGGGGAAGCGGGTACCGGCCAGCTGCTCGCTGAACAGGCGCTTGAGCAAGGCATTGTCGGGCATGCCCTGGGCCAGCAGGCGCAGCAGCGGGGCCTCGGGCAGGGTATCGAAAATAGCCAGTCCGGCGGGGTCAGCCGCAGTAAGCTGCACCTGGAACTGTACGGCTTCGGCCCGCGGAAATTTGCCGTTATAAGCTTCGTAGAGCAGCTGGGTGGCTTTGAAAAAGCCCTGGTGGTGTTCCAGCTCGGGGTTTTCCTCCCACAGCTTTTCGGTGAGCATGTTGTGGGCCAGGTTCTGAATCTGACCGGCGTTGAGGTCGTCGGGAAACAGGTAGCCCAACACCAGCTCGGCGGCTTCGGTGGGTTCCAGGTCGGTGAGGGCCATCTGGCACATAGCCTTCAGTTCGGCCGGCTCAATGGCCTCAGGGCTGTCGAAGTTCAGCAGGCTGAGCAGGGCAAGGTAATCCTGGTTGGTCCAGGAGTTGGGCAGCTCACTGAGCGAGTTGAAGGAAAGGCGTTCTACGGTGAAGTCAGGCATGGTTGGGGAAGAAGTGGGCTGCCACCAGGGCAGCAGGCCGCGGCGGAAAGCCCGCGCGGCGTAGGGCAGTGTACGGCTGAGTAGGGCAAACGCGCATAAAGCCGCAAACTATTGTCGGGCTGAAGACCGTACCGGCATCCCACAGCACCGGGCCAACTGCCGCCTCATCGTCCGCGCTCCAGGCTCTAAATCCCGGTAGGCGCGCGCGCAGTGCCGCGTCATGCGGCGGCATTCCGCCGGGGTAGTCGGGCCTGGCTCTACCGGCAGCTGATCTTAGGGGCAGGTCCGCTATGGCCCGCCATCCCCGGGGTCGAGCTGACCTGTCGGGGTAGACGCCGCAGGCAGAGCCTAAGGGGCTCGAACAAGGCCTGCTACCGGCGGGAAGGCTTCTTGACCGGCGCTGCCGTGGCTCGTTGCTGCGGCGCTGCTCCCGGCTTGGCGGCAGGAGCGGCGGCTTTGGGGGCTGCTTTTAGCGCAGGCCGCTTTCTGACGGCGGCTTTCCGGACGGGGGCCTTCTTTTTATTCATCGCCGCTTTCAGGCTGGCCGCCGTTGGCTCGGGCCCGTATTTTACCTCGGCGGCATTCCGGTCCTTGGTGATGAACAGGTCGAATTCCACCCGGCGGTTGCGGGCCCGGCCGGCTTCGGCAGCGTTGCTGACCAACGGGTGAGTGGCACCGTAGCCGCGCAGCTGGAGGCGGCTTTCCGCGACGCCTTTGCTGAGCAGGTAGCGGCGGGCAGCTTCAGCCCGCTCCCGGGACAAGGCCAGGTTGAAGGCGACCGGGCCCCGGCTGTCGGTGTGGCCGGCGATGCTCAGGCTATGGTCGGGGTAAGCCGTCAGGATCGGGAGCAGGGCGGCCAGGGTGGGGTAGGAGGCGGGCAGCAGCGTGTCCTTGTTGGGCTCGAAGCTGATGGCGCGGGTAGCGTCCTGCAGGGTCTGACGGGTTTCGTCCTTGATGACCGGGCAGCCGCGGCGGCTGGCCGGACCCGGGCTGCCGGGGCAGCGGTCCTGGGCATCGGGCACCCCGTCGCCGTCATTATCCAGCGGGGCACTGGCGGCGAGGGCCGCCGGCGTAGCCGTGGTATCGGCGGGAGCCTCGGCTTTTACCGGGCAGCCCGTGAAGTCAACCGGGGTACCGGCGGCGGTACCGGGGCATTTGTCTTCCTGATCTACGATGCCGTCACTGTCGGTGTCAGGGCAGCCGCGCAGCTCGGCTTTGCCCGCCACCTCGGGGCAGGTGTCCTCGGCGTCGGTGATGCCGTCACTGTCTTTGTCGGGGCAGCCGAGCAGCTCGGCGGTGCCGGCCTCAGTAGGGCAGGTGTCGAGGTGGTCAGGCACGCCGTCGGCATCGCCGTCGAGCGGACAGCCCTGCAGGCTGACGGCAATGCCCTGAGCCGTGTTCGGGCACTTATCGAGGCGGTCGGTCACGCCGTCTTCGTCCGCGTCGTTGGCCTGGCCCATGTTGAAGTTCAGCCCCACGCTGTGCTGCAGAAACCGGTCGGCCCAGCGCGGGGTTTTCGGCTCCTGGGTGCCGTCGAGGTTGGCATTGAGCGGCAGGTGCTGACCGGTCTGCACAAACAGGCTGGTGCCACCGCCCAGCCGGAAGCTGATGCCGGCGGCCGTGAATACGTCGACGTAGCCCTTGTCCACGTCGGTGCGCCGGCCCATAAACTGGCTGGAGCGGCTGGCGTAGGTCCAGCCCGAGGCAGCCAGCAGGTAAGGCTGAAAAAAGGCGTTTTCCTTGAGGGCCCAGCCGTTATTGAGCTTGACCTTGAAGCCCAGGTTCAGATTGACAAGCGTGGTGACGAAGCGGGTGTCGGTGCCGTGGCTGCCCTCCAGCCGCCCGTAGAAGGCCTGGCTGTTCAGATCGAGGCCGCGGCTGAGGTACTGGTTGATGGCCAGCCCGACGGCGGGCCGGGTCGCGTCCTGCTGCCAGTAGTCGGAGCCGAAGTCGCCCTCATACTGCAGGCCGCTGCCGACCAGGCCCAGGCTGGTGCGGCGCTCCGCGGTTTGGGCAGTGGCTACGCCGGCAGGCAGGCACAGCAGCAAAGAAAGACCGGCCAGCAGCCGGAAGGGGGGTAGCAGTAGCGTCATTGAAGCAAGGCGGTGTGCCGGCGCACAAGGTGCCGGAGCGGGCAAATAAAATGGGGTGGCAGCCCGCGGTTCTACGAAAGCAAGGCTCTTATGATACGCTATCCGGCGGCGGTTGGCCCAGCCCGGGGCTAAAAATATTCGCAACGTATAGTCGCGGCCCGCGCCTGCCGCCTAAGCAGCGGCGCTGCTGCCCCACCGGCCGCTTTTCCACCCGTTTTTCAGGGTCATCCCGCCAGTGGCTCGGGGCGTCGGCCGCGGCCGCGGCGCCTGCCCAAACCAGACCCCAGCGCTAAAAGGTGGCTGAGGTTATTATGAAATAAAGGGCGGCCAGGAAAAGAAGGGGGATACTGGTTACGATGATTTTGGCCTTGGTTTCAGTCGTGGAAGACCAGATCAGTGCGATACCAACAACGTGAAGCGGAATGGTAAAGATGATGAGGTAAGGGCTGAGGCGAAGCAGGCAGGCAATGCTCAGGATTATAACGCCGGGTATAGGCCGCCGGCTTTGTTGTTTTGGCGCCATATTCCAGTGGGGTTTCTTCGCCGGTGCTGGCGCGGGATGGTCGCGCGGGAGCTGCCGGCAGGCGACTGTGCTGCCCCCAACCCGCACCCCCGGTTAGCGCAGCGGCCCCTTTTGCGCCGCCAGCAGGGTAGAATCCGGAATCAGCAGGAACCGCCGCTGCACGTAGCCCTGCCGGCGCGGGTAGCCTTGCTCGGGCAGAGACACCCGGCACCAGCCGTCGGCCTGCACCGTATGCAAATCTACCGTGCCGCCTGCGTACACCGTCTCGACAGCAACCGAAGCCCGGGCCGTGTCCGTGGCCAGGGAGAAGACGACCGCGCTTTTTGCCGTAACGGTTACCGGATGCCGGATAGGGCCCACCTGGTACTTAATCCAGAGCAGCAGGCCGGCGTTGAGCAGCAGCGTCCAGACGACCAGCTGCGGCCAGTTTACGCGCAATGCCCCATTGCGCAGTTCTACGGGGGTGATTTTAAGAGCCATGCCTGCTGAACGGGGTTGGAGTAGCAGCAAAACTAGCTGATCAGCACGGTAACTAGCTACCGGTGCTAAAAGCCCCAGTCACTGGGCCGGACCGGGCAACTGCAACGCGCGGCTTAGGCAGTCGGAAACACTATTTCCCCTGATCAGGCGCTTGGCCTCCGTCGGGTCGTCATCGAGGAAAGAGCCTTGCCTCCTCATTCCACACCCCTGGCTCAAGGAAGTATAGCAATTTCGTGAACGGTATACCCACCGGTCGGACGGCTTTTTCCGCCGTCCGACCGGTCGCTTCAACCACGATANTGGCACCGGGCACACCCCTGGCTCAAGGAAGTGAATGACTTGTGCAGGGAGTGAGGGGTAGGCTCCAGCAGTTGACTTGTTGTTTTGCGCTTGTCCGCTCCGTCTATTTTCACGACATGGGGCTTGTACTGCGGGCCGATCTAATGGTTCCAAACAGATTGCCGGCTTGATCTGAAAGAATAATTCTTACGGTCCGGCCTTTCAATGAACTCATCAGCAGCGAAGTGTAACGGAGTATCGTTGGTCGCATCGGATTGTCTGCTTGCTCCCGAAATACAGGGCCATGCTGAGGGTCGCCGAAACAGCACTGCGGCTTCGGTTGCTTTGATGCCAAGGCTGTGGCAGCAATGCTTCGTGCGGTACCCTGCATGAAGAAATGCCGTCTGCGTACTCAGCAGCCCCTGAGCCAACCGCTTTATCCCTGTCCGAGTACTCGGCAAGGACGGCATAGTTCCCGTCAGGGGCCGCCGAGCACGCAGAACTACTTTCCTGATTCCCCAGCGGCCTTTTCGAGTACCCGGCGGCCCCATCTGATTGTAAGAAAGCCGCTGCTGAGTACTCGGAGCCGACCATCTGCGACTGATACAACGGCTTGGGCACCGTGGCAGAGCTGCCATCAGGCCTCGGGCTGGGGTAGCCCGGAGTCCTGCTTCTTTTTGGAGGTAGTGTATTTATTCGCCTTCCCGAAATCAAAGAAGCTGTACACCTCCAGCGGGCTGTCGAACTTCAGCTCCAGCTGGGCCTTGAAGCGGCGCAGGGCGCGGGCCAGGGCCTGCCAGTCGGCGGCCAAGTGGATGCGGGCCTGGGAGATGCCGCCTTCGGTTTCGCTGCGGGTGGTTTGAGCCTTGGCCAGGAGCTGGTAGGCTTTCTGAGCCTCGGCCGCCAGGGTAGGGGAGCCCAGCGCCGTGGCGTGCTCGGTGTAGAGGGGCAGCAGCAGCTTGGAGTCGTCGAGCAGGCGGGTCTGGTCGCGGCCGGCGAGCTTGGTTTTGGTGTACTTCTTAAAGTCGGCGTAGATGGGAAGCTTACGCAGCCTGGGCGTCACGTAATCCTTCATGGTGTCGTCCACGAAGTCGAGCCACTTGGCGCGGGCGGCGCCAAATTCCAGCGTGTCGCCGCTGGTCGACTCGTTGGCGTCGCGCAGGCTCTCGTCGAAGCCGCCAAGGGCCGATTCGAGCTCGGTGAAAATAGACGTAAAGGCCGCGCCCAAATCGGCTTTGCGCCCCTTGGTGAGGGCGCTCGTGCCCAGGGCTTTAAAATTATGGCGCGACATGGGCAGCGTTGCAAAAAAATTGTCGAAGTAAGATTGGTAAGCGGGCATGATGAATGGAAATAATGATTAAAAGATAGCCCGGACCGTCGGGTGCGGGCCTGGGGTTAAGGTATTTAATTAAAGGGATAATAAAATATAAATGAATAAATAGTTGCGTTGCTGGCGCGAGTTTAGCGCAGCGTAACTCGTGCCGAACATTCGGGCGAGGCTGAGCCTCGCAGCACAACAACACGCTCGAACAAAAACGGGCGGCGCGGCTCCGGTTTGCCGCGGCTGCGGCAGGGGAGATACAATCTCCCCCTCATAACTGGTCACGAGTTACGCTACGCTAAGAGCCTGTTAAAAATTAGCGAAGTACTATGTTGCACAATGCCATTTATGGCGTCTAGTGACACTTTTGTAGCAGTGAGTCTATTGGGCTGACTACGAAAAATGGCTCTTTTTGTCTGTTTGAGCGAGGTAATCATTCAGAAACTCTAATTTTTAACAGGCTCTAAACTCGCGCCAGGCGCGGGGCCAGGCGCGATACTTCGCGTCTCCCCATCCGCGTCATTTGCACCGGGTTTGTTTAGAACAGTTTACAGAACGAGGTAGAGACGCCTACTTGCGTCTCGTCGTCCGCGCCATAGCCCGATTATCGTTCAACGAGGAGACGCAAGTAGGCGTCTCCACCTCGTCCGGGCAGCAGCGGCCGGCCCGACGTCGCTCGGCGGGGCCGCGAGAGTCCCGCGCCGGGTGGGGCCATTGTCTCGGCGCGGGCGGATTCGTAGCACAGCTGCTCAGTGCGTAGGCGTCACTCGGCACAGCCGAGCGGCGGGGTAGAAGAAAGCCGATATCATTTACATGAAACTCGAAAAGATTGCCAGAAGTTAGATTGGCTTTGACATTCCAATAATAGCTGCCCCCATGTATCGCGCCCTTGTATTGGTGCTTCCATGTTGTATCCTGCGCATACAAGTTTATTAGGTTGCCTATTCTTTCGGAGAGAGAATAAGGTTCCCAACTGGCGTTTATGAATATTATCTCCTCGTTGTTAACTGTGGTAAAACCGAAGTACTGACGTCGGTATTTGCGAAGTCTCCGATGAACGATAGGGGCTGCTCCTTGCCCTTGGTAACGGCTTCTGGAGTCTTCCTGTCGTAATTTTTTTTGTAGAATATACTCTGCTGATTCTATCTGGGCAAACGAGGGCGTGAACCGACGTGATGCCCCTTGTTTGGGTTGATCAAGAGATGGAAAGATGAACTCAGAACTATAGCCACTGGAGAAAATAGTGCCTTCAAAGTTGTTACCCTTGACATAGGTAGACGCTGAAGAAACTTTAGCAGAGGAGATGATACGCTGCCCTTTACAGATCTGAGCAGAGTAAAGACTTAGGATGACGACGCAGAGGAGTTTCTTCATGTAGGTTCAGATGCCAGTAGGCGGGCATTTCCACATCTTACCCCGCCGTATCCTCCACCTCATCCCCATCATCGACCATCACCTTGGCCAGCTTCTCGATGTTGAGGCTGCGGGCCGAGGCGTCGAAGATTTCGCGGTAGGTGCCGCGCAGCTCGTAGAGCTGCTCGTGGGTGCCGCTTTCCACCATGCGGCCCTGCTTCATCACGTAGATGCAGTCGGCGTCCACGATCTGGGCCAGGGAGTGGGAGATGATGACCACCGTGCGGCCCTGCTTGATGGCATCGAGCGAGTTTTTGATCTGCTCGGTGGCAATGGCGTCAAGCGAGGCGGTGGGCTCGTCGAGAAAGATGATGGGCGGGTTTTTCAGAAACAGCCGCGCAATGGCAATGCGCTGCTGCTGCCCGCCGCTGAGCTGCTGGGCATCACTCTGGTAGCCCTTGGGCAGCTCCAGAATCTGGTCGTGGAGGTAGGCCTGGCGGGCGGCAGCTTCAATCTGGGCCAGGGTGGCGTCCATCAGGCCGTAGCGGATGTTTTCCTCAATGGTGCCCTTGAAGATGTGGTTTTTCTGGAGCACCAGCCCGATGCGGTGGCGCAGGGCGTGGGTGTCGTAGGCGGCCAGGGGCTGGCCGTCGAGCAGCAGCCGGCCGCGGCCCGGGGCGTAGAACTTGCAGAGCAGGTTGATAATCGTGCTTTTGCCCGCCCCGGAGAGGCCCACCAGGGCGGTGGTTTTGCCCGCCTCGATGGTCAGGCACACGTCGTGCAGGGCCTGGATGCCGCTGGGGTAGGTGAAGTCCACGTTGCAGAGGTCGAAGGTGCCCTGTACCCCGTCGGGTAGCAGGGGGCCGGTTTTCTCCACCGCGTCGTCGGCGTCGAGGATGTCGAAGAAGCCCTCGGAGTAGGTCAGCGCCTCGTTCATCTCGTCGTAGATGCGGTGCAGCTGGCGGATGGGCGCCGACACGTTGTTGAACAGCAGGATGTGGAACATGATGGCGCCGATGGACATCTGCCCGCCCAGCACCAGATAGGCCGTCAGGATGATGATGAACACCACGCCCACCTGCTCGACGAAGGTTTTGAGGCCGTCGTAGAGGAAGTTGGTTTTGCGGGTTTCGAGCTGGGCGGCCTGCAGGTTCTGCTGCAGCTGGCCCTGCTTTTCCTCCTCGTAGGTTTCCCGCACGAAGCTCTTAATCACCACCGCCGAATCGATGATGTTCACCAGGCCCTGACTTTTCAGCTCGCGCAGGCTGCGCAGGCCACGGCGGGTGCCGTTGAGCTTGTCGGCCTGCCGGTAGCTGATCCAGAAGTACACCGGCAGCACGGCCACGGCCACCAGGCCCACGTACACGTTGGCCGTAAACATGACCACCAGGGCCACGATGGCGTTGGCAAACAGCGGCAGGATGTCGATAAAGAAGTTCTGTACCAGCTTCATCAGGCTTTCCACACCCCGGTCTACCCGGGTCTGGAGCTTGCCGGTCTGGTTGCCGCTGTCGGAGTAGAAGCCCAGCTCGTAGTTGAGAATCTTGTGGATGGCATCCTGAGACAGGGTACTGCTCACGCTGATGCGGATTTTCTCGCCGTAGAACTTCTGCCCGAACTGGATGAAGGTGTTGATGATTTCCTTGCCCAGCAGCAGCCCGCTGACCAGCAGCAGCAGGTCGGCGCCCTGGCGCAGGCCCTGGTTGCGGTCCAGCATGCTCTGCACCGTATCCACGGTGTAGCGCAGCACGAAGGGGTTGACCTGGGCGGCCAAGGAGCCCACCAGCGTGAGCAGCAGCGTGAAGAGGACGAGGCGCCGGTGCGGCAGCACGTAGGGATACAGGCGGCGGATAATCTCCCAGAGACTCATGAACAGCGGCAGGCGGACGGAGGATGTCCGGGTTAGACGCGGGGAGTGGGGGTGGGGTTATCCGAAAAGCCGTACCGCTCGACCACCACGGTTTTGGCGGCCTTGTCTGTGCCAGGCCCGCGCCGGCGTCAGCGGCTCTCCTGGTAGGTTCACCGCTTTGAGGCCCATCAGGTGCTGGCCCAGGCTGCCGGCATACGCCGTAGTTTCCATGAACGCGCTGTAGAGGATGTAAACCACCAGAGCCAGGTTGCGGATGAGGGTGCGCCGGACAAGAAAATTCTGGAACGCCGCGGGATTATGCCGGTCATTATTAATGGGCGCTGACTACCTGATTAAACCCAAAAAAGCCCCGGCATCGGGCCGGGGCTTTTCCTGAGAATACATAGTGGAAAACTATTCCAGCACCACTTTGCGGGTCATGATTTCCGGCCCGGCCTGCACGCGCAGGGTGTAGAGGCCAGCGGCCAGACCACGGGTCGAAACCTGCTGCTCAAGGGTGCTGGTCAGCGGCTGCCGGAGCACCGTCTGCCCCAGGGTGTTGACCAGCTCAGCGGTGCCGCTGCCGCCCAGTGTCTGGGCCAGGCGCAGCGTAAACTGGCCGCCAGCACTTGGGTTCGGGAATACCGACAGGGCCGCGGCGTTGAGCTGCGGCCGGCTGCTGAGCGGAATTGGGCTCAGGCTGATGCGGAAGGGACCCGTGGCATCATTGGAGCCGTTGCCCGATACGGCCACGTAATACTGCTGCCCACTGGTCAGGCCCGTCACCGTCACGGTGCCCACGTTCGTGTTGTTGATGCCGCTGGCAGCGCAGAAAACCGGGGTGAAGGGGCCGTTGGCGCAGCTCGCGCTGCTGAACACCCGAACCATGCCGGCCGGGGCGCCGCTGGTGTAGATGGTCAGGCTGGGGCCGGTAGCCGTAGCGGTAAACCACACGTCCTTGGGCGACAGCGCCGGCGAGCAGGCGGGCAGCACGATGCCGGGCAGGCGGGTGGTGGTGGAGCTGCCATTGGAAGCCGTCAGCACGGCCGGAGTCAGCACCAGGGCCGCGCAGGGCTCGTCGTTGGGCGGCGTCGGCTGGTCGAAGGTAATGGTCTGGCTGTTGTTGCTGGCGTTGCCATCGGCCTGGCCGTTGGGCAGGCTGCCGGTAACGGTGAGCGTGAAGGTGCCGCTCATCGTGAGCACCAGCGGCGCGGTAAACGTGAGCTGCTGGGTGGCGCCAGGGGCCAGCGTCAGGTTGCTGAACAGCTGGCTGACCGGCGTGCCGCTGGCCAGCGAGTGCGTCAGCGTGACGGAAGTCAGCACCGTGGTGCCGCCGTTGCGGATGGTTACGGCCACAACGTTGTTGCCGAGTACGGCCGGCGTAGTCGGCGAATCAATGCTGACGACGGCCACGTCGTTGGAGACGATGACCAGCTCGTAGGCGCCCAGATCGGGTGGATTGCTGCGGCTGACGCCGGCAAAGTCGAGCGGTACGCGGGTCAGCGTCGCCGGAGTGCCCGCCTCGTTCAGCAGCACGGAGGTCGGGTGCAGGTCGGAGGCGGGGTTGACAAACAGCGGGGCCGTCTGCAGGCTGTTCTGGTCGTAGGCGCCGTTGTTGGCGGCTTTCCAGGCGGCCAGGGTGGTGAAGTCGGTGACGTAGCGGCCGGTGAAGAAGTTGCTGCCCGTACCGAGGTAGAGGTCGTTGGAGTTCGAGCTGATGGTGGAGGCCGCCGTCGCGAAGTACAGCGCGTAGCGGTTGCCGGTGCCGCCGCGGGTCACGCTGATCAGGTTGTTGCGCAGCTCGATGCCGGTGGCGGAAGTAACCTGGTAGAAGCCGTAGCTGACGGCCGTGGCCGTGGCCGCCGTGTTGTCCAACGACACCGTGTTGTGGTAGTAGCGGACGAAGTCGGCGCTGGTGTTGTACAGGCCGTACTCCGTGCCGGCGCCGGTGAAGTTATACACCAGGTTGTTGACGATGTCATTCTCGTTGCCGGCCGTGGCGTCGCCCGAGGTGTAGATGCCATACGCGGCGGAGGTGCTGGTCGGAACGGCCGTGGCGTTGTCGTGAATGCGGTTATTTTCCACGGCCGCGCTCTGCGTGCCGAGCAGGTAGATGCCGTAGAAGGTGCTCACGGCCGCGCGGTTGGTGCGGTGCACGTTGTTGCCGATCAGGCGGGCGCCGCTGCTGTTTTCCACGTCGAGGCCGTAGAGGTAGAAGTCCCGGATTTCGTTGCCCGTCACGCGCACGCCGGTGCTGCGGACCGTGGTGCTGGTGCCGGTCAGAATCACGCCGTAGTAGCCGCCGCTGACCACGTTGTTGATGATGCGCACGTTGTTGGCGTCGCCGGCCGTCGTCGCCGAGGTGATGCTGCCGCTGGCGGCAATGCCGGCGCTGGTCGTAGACGTAGACGTCAGCGAAGCGCGCACCACGCAGTTGCTGATGCGGTTGTTGTTGGCCTGATCGACCAGCAGGATGCCGATGCCGGCCGTAACGCCGGCCGTGGCGTCAATGGTCAGGTTGTTCAGCGTCACGTAGTCGGTGCCGTTGAGCACTACGGCCGCCGGCTGGGCCGTGGTGCCGGAGTAGTTCAGCTCCTGCTTGCCGGTTCCGCCGTCGATTACAATCGTGTCGGTGGCGCTGACGCCGGGAATTACGCCCAGCACGAACTGCTCGGTGTAGGGGCCGTTCAGCACATTCAGGCGCAGCGAGGCCGTAATGCCGGCCGCATTCAGGGTTGTGGCCGCATCAGCGAAGCTGGTGAAGTTCGTGCCGCCCGTAGGCTGGCTTTTGTTGATGGTATAGGTGCCGGCCAGGGCCGTGTACAGCGTCGTGCTCAGGGTATTGTTGGCGGCGTTGGTGTCCGCGTTGCCGTTGGGCAGGCTGGCCGTTACCGTCAGCGTATTGGCGCCGCTCACCATCGTGCCCAGCGTAGCAAACGACAGGCTGCGGGTAGCGCCCGAGGCCAGGCCGCCGGCGAGGGTGAAGTTCTGCGTAACGGAGTTGCCGTTCAGCGTGTACACCAGCCGCACCGAGTTCAGGGGCGTGGCGCCGTTGTTGAGAATCGTCACCGTGATGGTTCGGGCGCCTACGGTCACCGGTGAAACCGGCGAGTCGATGCTGACCAGGGCTACGTCGTCGGAAGCCGGGGTGAATTCGTAGGCGCCGATGTCGGGCGTGGCGCCGCGCGCGGCCCCGGTGAAGTCGTCCGTCACGCGGGTCAGCGGCGTGGCCGCGCTGTTCAGCGGGGTGGCCGTGGGCCGCAGCGAGCCAGCGGCAAACTGTGGCGCCGCGTCAACGCTGTTCTGGTCGTAGGCGCCGTTGTTGGCGGTTTTCCAGGTGGCCAGCGTGGCGAAGCTCGTGCCGGTGTAGTAGCCCGTCACGAAGTCGGTGCCGCTGCCGCTCAGGTCGTTGAAGTTGGAAGCCAGCGTGCCGGTGGCCGAGCTCAGGTACAGCGCGTAGCTGGTGCCCGTGCCCGCGCGGCTGAGCTGCACGATGTTGTTTTTGAACTCCACGCCCAGGCCCGTGGTCTGGTACAGGCCGTAGGTGGCGCTGGCACTCGTGTTGGTCTGGTCGTCGATGCTGACCGTGTTGTGGTAGTAGCGGACGTTGCTGGACGAGCCGTTGTAGAGCCCGTACACGGCGCCGTTGCCGTCCAGGTCGTAGAGCAGGTTGTTGATGACCTCGTTGGGCGCGGCCGCGGTGGCGGCGGTGCCCGTGGTCATGTACAGGCCGTAGGTGGTGGAGGTAGCGGTGTTGTTGGCCGTGAAGGCCTGGTGAATACGGTTCTTCTCAATGGCCGCGCCGCTGACGCCCGTCGTCAGGTAGATGCCATAGAACGTAGTAATGGCCGCCCGCGTAGGGCGGGCAAGGTCGTTGCCGATCAGCTGGGGCGCGCTCAGGTAGCTGCCGTAGATGCCGTAGGAGTAAAACTCGCGCACCGTGTTGTTGCGCACGATGATGCCCGGGTTGGGAGCGGCCGTCGTGGCCCCAATCACGGTGATGCCGTAGTAGCCGCCCGTGATGGTGTTGCCGGTCAGGGTCAGGTTCTGGCTGGAAGCGGCGCCCGCCGTCGTCGAGGACGTGGTGGACGCACTCGAGACGATACCGGCGAAGTTGGTGCTGGTAGAAACGGTATTGGAGATGACGGTGCAGGCGTTGATAACGTTGTTATCGGCGTTGTTGACCAGCTGCATGCCCCAGCCATAGGTGGCCGTGGACGTGCCGCCCACCGTGGCATCCACCACCAGGTTGTTGAGGGTCACGAAGTCGGCGCCATCCAGCGTGACCACGGCCCGCTGGGCGGAGGTGCTGGAGCCAAACTGAATCGTGCGGCCGCCCCCGTCGAAGGTCACCCGGTTGGCGGCGCTGGCCCCGGTGATGGTCGTCAGCCGGAGTTGCTCGGTGAAGGGGCCGCCGGTTACGGTGAACGTGACGGGCCCGCTGACGCCGTTGGTGGTCAGGGCCGTGGCTGCTTCGGTGAAGCTGGCAAAGTTGGTACCGCCCGTCGTCTGGGCGCTGTTGATGGTGTAGGAGCCGGTCAGGGGCGTCGTCTGGGCCCAGGCACTGGCGCTGGTGAGCAGCAGCAGGAGCAGCACCCACAGGCTGGGCTGGCGGCCGGCGGCCCGGGGGCGGGGCCGGGACGGACGGCAAGGAAGACAAGCAAGTAAGGGTGTTTGCATTGGGCGGAGAAGGTGGAAAAATGGTGGAAAAACGGACTGTGCCTTCACCCCGCAGAAAAGCCGTAGCCTAGACTGGCTCCGGTAGGGCAAAGGCACGAAGAATGAAGAAGTTAGGCAGTGTGGGTGGCGCCTGACTCCAAGGACGGAATGCTCGGGCAAAATATGAAAAACACATGAACAAAACTGGTATACCATAATTTTCTCCGGAATCAGGCGGGGCAGTGCCAACGGGATATTGCCCGGCCGGAGGGGCCTGGCGGCGGACGGCGCGCCAATCTGGTGGGCCGCCGGCGCGCAACGCCCGCGCTATTTCGGTTACTTTAGGCAGGCCTAACCAACTTTAGCCGATGAACAGACTACTCCTGCTGACCCTGACCGGGGTCTTCGCCCTAAGCGCGCCCGCCTTCGCCCAGACCGCCGAAAAGCTGGACCCGGGGGCCATGGCCAAAATCAAGGATGAGGGCCTGAACCGCTCCCAGGTGATGGCCACGGCCTTTTACCTCACCGACGTGTGCGGCCCGCGCCTGGCCAATTCCGACGGCCTGAAGCGGGCCAACGAGTGGACCAAGAGCCAGCTCACCAAGTTTGGTCTCGCCAACGCCACCATCGAGCCCTGGGGCGACTTTGGCCGCGGCTGGGATATTGAAAAGTCGTACGTGGCCCTCACCGCGCCCTACTACCACGCCATGATCGGGGCCCCCAAGGCCTGGACGCCCGGCACGGCGGGTGCTCTGCGCAAATCGGTGGTGTATGTGAAGGCGACAACCGAAGCCGAGCTGGAGCAGTTCAAAGGTCGCCTGCGCGACAAGATCGTGGTGCTGCCCGTGCCTGTGGTGCCCAAGCCCAGCTTCGAGCCCGATGCCAAGCGCTACTCCGATGAGGAGCTGCAAAAGCTGGCCGCCGCCAAGCCCGCGGCCCCGGCGGCCGCCGCCGATCCGGCCGCCGCCGAGCGGCTCAGCCAGCGCCGTGCCCAGGCGGCGCTGCGCACCAAGATGGCCGAGTTCATCCAGAGCGAAGGCGCGGCCGCCGTGTTGAGCAACCGCGGTGGCACCGACGGCACCTTCAACACTTCCAACGGCGCGCCCTACGCCGCCGACGCCAAGCCTGCGCTGCCCGAAATTGAGATGTCGACCGAAGACCAGCTGCGGCTGATCCGGCTGGCCGAGGCCGGCGTGCCGGTAGAGGTGGAGATGGAAACCCGCACCCGCTTTCAGACCCAGGACCTGAAAGGCTACAACGTCATTGCCGAAATTCCCGGCTCCGACCGCAAGCTCAAAAGCGAGGTCGTGATGCTGGGTGGCCACCTCGACTCCTGGCACGCCGCCACCGGCGCCACCGACAATGCGGCCGGCTGCGCCGTGATGATGGAGGCCGTCCGGATTCTGCAGGCCAGTGGGCTGAAGCTGCGCCGCACCATCCGCATTGCGCTCTGGGGCGAAGAGGAGCAGGGCCTGCACGGCTCCCGCGGCTACGTGAAAAACCACTTTGCCGACCCCGCCACCATGGTGCGGCTGCCCGCCCACGAAAAGCTCAGCGCCTACTTCAACCTCGACAACGGCGGGGGCAAAATCCGCGGCATCTACGCCCAGGGCAACGAGGCCGTTGCGCCCATCTTCACCGACTGGCTCCAGCCCTTTGCCGACATGGGAGCCACCACCGTCACGCTGCGCAACACGGGCAGCACCGACCACATTGCCTTCGACGCGGTGGGCCTGCCCGGCTTCCAGTTTATTCAGGATGGCCTCGACTATGGCTCGCGCACCCACCATACCAACCAGGATACCTACGACCGGCTCGTACCCGAGGACCTGAAGCAGGCATCGGTGGTGGTGGCGGCCTTCGTGTACAACGCCGCCATGCGCGACCAGAAGCTGCCCCGCAAGGCGCTGCCCGTCGTGGCCAAGCCCCAGTAGCCGGAGCTATCTTCTGCCGTTCAGCTTCTTAACCCAGCTGCGGGGCATGGGAATCGAAAACATCACCGTGGGCGTCTCGTTCGCCTTTTTGCCCCGCTCGGTAAGGGCTTTTACCTTGTCCTGGTCCTGCGAGATAAGAATGGCGGTATAGTCCTTAATAGCGTCGAGGGCGGAGGGCAGAATCACGCGCACATTCAGCTCGGAAATATCGTTGTCCGCCGGGGCCGACTTGCGCTGGCTCTGGGCCCGGGAGCCCTGGCTACCGAGCAGGAAGGTAGCCAGCAGGATAACTGTTTTTAACGGAGTAACGGTAGACATTGAAGCTATAAGTAAGGCTCAAAGATGCTATTCTGGCCGTAGTTTCCCTAGCTTTTGGGCAAACAAAACCAGCCGGCCCAGGAATTTTTGCGCCAGTAGCTACCCGATTCAGCCCCGCCCGGATGCGGCTGGCGCGGCCCGGGCCGGCCGGTAACGGGGGCCACAGGAGAAATTATTGTTGAGCTGCATAACGGTTGGGCCGTGGGGGTTCTTTACTTTCGCACATGAAGCAAGTTTTTCCTGTTATACTTCTATTAAGTATCCTGCTGTCTGCCAGACCCCTTCTTGCCCAGAGTCCGCAGACGGCGAGGCTCAAGCAGGCCCTGGCCCGGGCCACCACCGATACCAGCCGGGTGTTGCTGATGGCCGACATCAGTGCTTCCTACCGCTATTCCCGCTTCGACTCGGTAATGGCGTACGCCTGGCGCGGGCTGAGTCTGGCCCAGCGCATCAACTACAAAAAAGGCGAAGGCCGCTGTCTGTCGCGCATCGGCATTCTGGTCAGTGAGCGGGGCAACCTGCCCCAGGCCCTGCGCATCGACCTGAACGCCCTGCAGCTCAACGAAGCCAGCCACGACTGGGAAGGCATGGCCCGCACGCTCAACCAGACCGGCCTGCTCTACCACGCGCTGGAAGATTTTCGCCCGGCCCTGGCGTACTTTTTCCGGGCCCAGGCCATTTATGAGCGCAACCACATCAAGGACGACTCGCAGCTGATCAGCGTGCTGGCCAACCTGGGAGCCGGCTATGAAGGACTGGGCAAGCTTGACTCGGCCGCCTATTTTCTGAACAAGGCCTGGGCGCTGAACCGGCAGTCGAAAAACGTGCACCAGAGTGCCTGGGGCAACCCGGCACCCTACGTGCTGCGGGAGCTGGGCCTGCTGCAGGCGGCCCAGCAGCACAATGCTGAAGCCCTGCAATACTACCGCCGTAGCGCCCAGGCTGCGGTGCCCGAAAACGACGTGCGCAGCGCCTGCCGGGCCTATCAGTACATGGCGGAGCTCTACGGCGCGCGCGCCCAGCCCGATTCGAGCGTGTACTACGCCCGCAAGGCGCTGCGGCTGGGCCAGCAGCTGCCCTTCGTTATTGCCGTGGTGCGCACCAGCAGTTTGCTGAACGAGGCCTTTCAGGCCCAGCAGCAGGCCGACAGCGCCCTGAAGTACATGCGCATCATGCTCACGGCCCAGGACAGCCTATACAATCCTCAGCGCATCAAGCAGCTCGACGCCATTGGCTTTGCCGAGCAGCAGCGCCTGCGGGAACTGGAAGCGGAGCGGCTGCAGTACACCGCCAGAGTATGGACCTATGCGCTGGTGGCGGGCCTGGCCGTGCTGCTGCTGGTGGCGCTGCTGCTGTGGCGCAACAATCATCACAAGCAGCAGGCCAACAAGCGCCTGCAGGTGATGAACGAGCAGATTACGGAGCAGAAAGAGGAGCTCACTACCCAGCGCGACAGTCTGGGGCGGACGCTGCTGGAGCTGAAAGCCACCCAGAACCAGCTGTTGCTGCGCGAGAAGATGGCTTCCCTGGGCGAGCTGATGGCCGGCGTAGCCCACGAGATTCAGATGCCCGCCCTGGCCATCAAAGACCTGGCTGGCATCAGTGTGGGGCTGTGCCAGGAGCTGAGCGAAGAGCTGGCCAAGGGCGCCTTCACCATCGACGACCTGGAGCTGATGGACGAAATGCTGCGCAACCTGAGTCAGTACCAGGCTAAGATCAGCCAGCACAGCCAGCGCGCCGACTCCATCGTCAGGGGTATGCTGGAGTATTCCAGCGCCACGCCAGGCCCGCGCCAGCCCACCGAGCTGAACGTGCTGGCCGAAGACTACCTGCGCCTGACCTACCACGACCTGCGGGCCAAAAACCGGCTTTTCAACGCGGCCCTGCTACCCAGCCTGGACCCCGCCGTGGGGGTGGTCGACGTGGTGCGCCAGGATCTGGGCCGGGCGCTGGTCAGCCTTTTTGCCAACGCCCTGTACGCCGTGCAGCAGCGGCAGCGCCTGGGCGAGGAAGACTACGTGCCCCAGGTAGCGCTACTCACCAGAAGGACTGCCGACGCCATCGAAATCCGGGTGCGCAACAATGGCTACGGCATTGAGGAGGAAGCCCGCGCCACCGTCTTTCAGCGGGTATACATTACCCAGACCGAAGGTGAAGCCAGCAACCTGGGCCTGGCGCTGAGCTACGACATCATTACCAAGGGCCACGGTGGTATGCTTACGCTGGAGCCCGCCACGGATGGCTTCACCGAATTTCTCATTACGCTGCCCGTACGCAGCTAGCCGGGCCCGGGCGGGCTTAGCTCAGCTTTTCCGCAAACAGCCGCAGCGTCCGGTTCCAGGCCAGCTTGGCTATTTCCGGGTTGTAGCGGGCCGGGGAAGTGTCGTTGTTGAAAGCGTGGTTGGCGCCTTCGTACACGTACAGCTCGTACTGCTTGCCGGACGCTTTCAGGGCCGCCTCGTAGTCCGGAATGCCGGCATTCACCCGCTCGTCGAGGCCGCCGTAGTGCAGCAGCATCGTGGCTTTGATCCGGGGAACCTGCTCGGCTTTGGGCTGGGTGCCGTAATAGGCCACGGCCGCGGCGAGCTGCGGGTCGTGCACGGCCAGCTGGTTGGCCATGGCCCCGCCCCAGCAGAAGCCCACGCAGCCGGTGCGCCCGTTGGAGTCGGGGCGCTGGCGCAGGTAGGTGAGGGCCGCCAGGTAGTTGTTCAGATTCTTGATCATGTCGAGCTTGCCAATCAGGGTGCGGCCCTCGTCCTCGTTGGCCGGAGTGCCGCCCGCGCCCGACAGCGCATCGACGCCCAGGGCCAGGTAGCCCGCCTTGGCCACGCGGCGCGTCACGTCTTGGATGTGGGGCGTCAGGCCCCGGTTTTCGTGAATGACGACCACGGCCCCGCGCTTCCTTTTTCCCTTCGGATGCGCCAGGTAGCCCTTCATGGTGAGTCCGTCGCCGGGCCAGGTCACTTCTTCCGTCAGCAGGTCATCATCCTTATCGGCAATGGTAGCCGCGCTGGCGTAGCCGGGCTCCAGCACCGAGAGGGCCGTCATGGCCAGGGCCATCCCGCCGGTCAGCTTGACGAGCTGCTCCATAAATTCCTTGCGGGAAAGCGGGCGGTGGGTGTACTCGTCGAAAAGATTGATGATGCGCTGATCCATGGGGCCGGAGGAAGACAAACGTAGAGCTGACGGGAATATACCGCGAAAAGCGCCGCGCCGCGGCTTGGGTTGGCCCAATGCCGAAATGCTGTTTACTGCCCGCCCGCCGGCGAGTCCGCGTCGCCGATAAAAACGACCTGTTTGGGGGGAAACAGGCGGCCCACCAGCTTCTCAAGCCGGTAGCGGGTGTTTTTCATTTTTTTGACCACCGGCACCGCCCGAAAGTCAAAGTCGGCCAGCGCGGCCGCCTCCTGGGCCACCGTGCGCCGGGTGAGGTGCGACTCCAGCAAAAACGCGGCAATCAGCTCATTCCACTCGTCCTTGTTGCTCCAGTAGTGCCCGATGTGGGGCCGGGCCGCCTGCAGGCCAAAGGTTTCGGCCAGTGCCACCGACAGCGCAAACTGCTCAATCAGCCGGGGCGTGACATGCTGCCGGCTGAGGTCGTCGCAGATGCGCAGCGCCAGGGCAATGGCTTCGGCCCCGCGCGCCGCCGGAATGCCCACCACGCCCGCGTTCCACATCACGTGCTGCTCCGTCAGGGCCACGCCGCCGTAGGCCTGGCCCTGGGTCTGGCGCCACATCAGCTTCTCGGTTTTGCTGCCCAGCGCCGACAGCCGGCCTTCCGGCTCGTGCATAAAAGCCATGCCGCTCCGCAGCGCCGCCTCCAACGCCGGCAGGGAGCCGTGCAGGAAGGTGTCGGTGTCCAGGTACAGAATCGGCACGTCGGGCTGCTGCCGGGCCACGTACTCCAGCGCCTTGATCTTGATGCGCCAGAAGAAGTTGAACTCGCCCTTCCACTCCTGCAACGTCGGCTCGTCTATCGGATGCACCGTCACGGCCCCGCCCAGGTGCTGGTAATAAGCCGGCGCGTCGGTTACGATGGTGATGCTGGTGAGCCCGGCCCGGTGCTTTAAAAAGGAAAGAATGGAGAAGTTAGCCTGGAAGTGGTTCTTAATGTTGGAGCCAAATACCAGATACAGCAGATTCATGGGTGGGAGCTAAGGCAAAGAAAGGGAAGTCCGGCACGGCGAAGGGCCCCTGGCTAGGCCGGGGCTTCGTCTTCGCGGTTTACCGAGTCCATGGTAAAGGCCGGCACGCAGATCGACCAGTACTCCACCTCCGCGTCGAAGGGGTTGGAGTAGCGCACCCGGGCCCCGGCTTTGATGAGCAGCGACTCGCCGGCGCCCAGCTCAATGACGTCGCCATCGACCTCAAACTGCTTGCGGCCCCGCACCACGATGGTGATTTCGTCGAACTCGGGGTTCTGGTGGGGCTCACCCCAGTGGGGCGGCGCCACCATGTGCGCCACGCTGTACTGGCTGGTCTGGGTGCTGGCCCAGCCGATGTGCTCCTCGATGAGCTTGCCATCGGTGGTGGGGACGCGGAAGGGACTCTGCTGGCGGAAATAGCGCTTTTCAGACATGGTAGGGAAAGTTACTTGGTTTTGCTGCCCGGGCACTCGCCCGGGGTAAAGGAGGTGACGCCAGCATTGGCAGCAGCGCAGGCGTTGCCGTACGTCTTGCCGTCGCAGCCGCACACGGGCGTGTAGTCCATGGGGCACATGGCGTCCTGGCGGATTTTGCTGGCGTCGATGCAAGCCGTGGCGGCCGGTGCCGCTTTAGGCGTGCAGGCCGGCAGCAGAAACAGGAGCAGCAGGGCGGAAAAGGCGGATTTTTTCATGGCCGAAAGAAAGGACTGGAGCGCAGTCATAACGTAAAGGTAGCCGGGCCGGCTGACGCGCCACGCCGCATATCTGGTTTGAACTATTTTTTAGCGCCCCGCTATAACCCCCGCCGCCTTGCTTCGTATAGGCAGGCATACCGGTTTGCTAGCGGACGAGCTTCCACTCATTGCTTCGCCAAACTTACCCTAATCCCGGGAGCCGGTCCAACTCACGCTGTTTTATCATTCACCCTTCTCTCCCTCAACACCATGTCCTATCACGAAGAAGACAACTCCGGTAAAATCCTCCTCGCTGTTCTTGCCGGTGCCGGCGCTGGCATCATTGCTGGTATGCTGATGGCTCCCGATAAGGGTGCTGCCACCCGCGAAAGCCTGAAAAATGCTGCTACCAAGTACAGCGGTACCCTCGGTGAGCAGCTGTCGAAGTACGGCGAAGAGCTGGACACCAAGTTCAAAGGCTACGTGAGCAAGCTCGAAGATATGGGCGTGACCATGCCCGGCAGCAGCCTGAACATGAAAGGCGACTGGAACGAATCTAAAGGCAAGCTGAAGCAGCAGTACGCGCAGCTCACCGACGAAGACCTGACCTATGCCGACGGCAAAGGCGACGAGCTGGTGGGCCGCCTGCAAACCAAACTCGGCAAAGCCAAAAGCGAAGTCGTGAAAATGCTGAACGACCTGTAAGCGTAACCGCTTACTATAAGCTTGAGCGGCCTCTTTTCTGCGGAAAAGAGGTCGTTTTTGCGTAAAACATTCGTTGGCACAAACCGTTACAAATAACCACTGGTGCCCGCGGTGCCGGTTTTTGCACCTTTCATTTTGCTTTTTCTTCCCATGAACGACACCAACGGTAAAGTCATTTTGTCCCTGCTGGCCGGGGCTACGGCCGGCATTGTGGCCGGTCTGCTGCTGGCCCCCGAAACCGGCGACCAGACGCGCGCGGGCCTCAAGAAATCGGCCACCAAATGGGGTGGCGACCTGAGCAAGCTTCTGAAAGACGGCCTGGGTAAGTTCGGCGAAATGCAGGGCGCTGCCAGCGCGGACCCGGCCGGCCGCAGCGCTGCCGACGACCTGCTCAGCGCGATGAATAAGGAGGCCAGTGGTAGCACCGCCAGCGTGGACCGTGACGACTACGACTCGGACTACGACGGAGTGGGCGGCGACGCCCGGCACTCGGCGCGGTATGGTCGGTCCCTGTAATTTTTTTCCGAAATTTTGTAACCCTATGAGGGCTTTGTCGTTAGAGACTGTACAACGCGCTTGAAAGAAGATTTGGAGAAACCGTTGAAGTAAAATTGCCGACAGTAGGAGCTTCTAATTCGAACAGGTTATCGTCGCTTTAGCAAAATCAGACTCGTCCATCGCACATTTCTTGAACGAACCCTAATCGGAAGGGTAAGCGAGTTGAAAAGAAAAGCCTCCCACGATGTACGCGGGAGGCTTTTTGACGTCTACTGTTTTCGTGCCCGTGCCAGGGGTGCGGCCGCCGGCGGGGCTAATCCGGCACGTAGGAAGCCCTTACGCTTCGGGCTTCGGCGCATTCTCCGACTTGGTGAACTCGGGCTTCATCTGCGGGAAGAACAGCACATCCTGAATTGAGTTGGAGTTGGTCATGATCATGCTCAGGCGGTCGATGCCGATGCCCAGGCCGGCCGTCGGCGGCATGCCGTACTCCAGCGCCCGCAGAAAGTCCTCGTCGAGCACCATGGCCTCGGTATCGCCGCGCTTGCCCAGCTCCAGCTGGTCCTCGAAGCGCTGCCGCTGGTCAATCGGGTCGTTGAGCTCGGAGAAGGCGTTGCAGATTTCCTTGCCGTTGCAGATGGCCTCAAACCGCTCCACCAAGCCCGGTTTCGAGCGGTGCTTCTTCGCCAGCGGCGACATTTCCACCGGGTAGTCGGTGATGAACGTGGGCTGAATCAGCTTGGGCTCCACGTGCTCCCCGAAAATCTCGTCGATAATCTTGGCTTTGCCCATGCTCGGGTCGAGGCCCACGTGCAGCTGCTTGGCCGCCTCGCGCAAACCTGCTTCGTCGAGGTCGGAAATATCCACGCCGGTGAAGTGCTGGATGGATTCGGCCATGGTGTAGCGCTTCCAGGGACGCTGGAAGTTGATCAGGTTGTCGCCGACCTGCACCTCGGTTTGCCCGTGCAGGGTCATGGCTACCCGCTCCACCATTTCTTCCACCAGATCCATCATCCAGTAGTAGTCCTTGTAGGCCACGTAGAGCTCCATCTGGGTGAACTCGGGGTTGTGAAACCGGCTCATGCCCTCGTTGCGGAAGTCCTTGGAGAATTCGTACACGCCATCGAAGCCGCCCACGATGAGCCGCTTCAGGTACAGCTCGTTGGCAATGCGCAGGTAGAGCGTCATGTCCAGCGTATTGTGGTGGGTGGTAAAGGGCCGGGCGGCCGCACCACCGTACAACGGCTGCAGAATGGGCGTTTCTACTTCCAGGTAGCCTTTGTCGTTCAGGTAGTTGCGCATGGCCTGCACCAGCTGGGTGCGCTTCACGAAGGTGTCGCGCACGTGCGGGTTCACCACCAGATCCACGTAGCGCTGCCGGTAGCGGGCTTCGGGGTCGGTGAAGGCGTCGTAGGTTTTCTTTTCGCCGGTCGCCTCATCCACGGCCTCGCGCACTACGGGCAGCGGGTGCAGTGCCTTGCTGAGCAGGGTCAGCTCCTTTACGTGGATGGACGTTTCGCCCACCTGGGTTTTGAACACGTAGCCTTTCACGCCAATAAAGTCGCCGAGGTCGAGCAGCTTCTTGAACACGGCGTTGTACAGCGTCTTGTCTTCGCCGGGGCAGATTTCGTCGCGGTTCACGTAGAGCTGGATGCGGCCCGAGGCGTCCATCAGCTCCGCAAACGAGGCCTTGCCCATCACCCGCACCGACATCAGCCGGCCCGCCAGACTCACTTCCTGGAAGTTGTTGAGCTCCGGATGGTAGTTGTCCTGAATTTCCTTGGCGTAGAAGTTCACGTCGAACAGCTCGGAAGGGTAGGGGTCAATGCCAAGGTTCCGAAGTTCATCGAGCTTGTTACGACGTATCTGCTCCTGTTCGCTGAGGTGCTGCATGGGAAGGGTCTTAAAAAGAGGCCGCAGGGGCCAGAAAAGTCAAGCTGCAAAAATAGGCTGATTCGGGCAGTGTTAAACCACGCCCACCGTAAAAACACAAAAAGCGCTGCTCCAGGGGAGCAGCGCTTAGGTCTATAGGCAGTAAGGCGTTGAAAAAAGGAGCGGGCAGCTTTAGGCTGCAATGCTCATCTGCTGAGCCGGCTCCTGGCCGGTGAGCTGGGGCTCTACGCGGGTGCGCAGGCGCTCAGCCACAAAGGTGTTCTGCAGATGCTTGGGCAGCTCTGCCACCAGCTGCTGGTAGCGCTCCAGGCCCATGGCCTTGGCAATGTAGGTTTCGTGCACCCCGTTGAGGTAGCTGACGATGTTGAGCAGCGACTGGTGAAAAAGCTTGAAGTCAATCTCCGCTTCCACATAGCGCTCAATCTCACGGCTGGTCTGGGAGATGCGCAGGCGGCCCAGCAGATCGAAGATGGTGGTATAACCCAGGCGCCAGGTAATCTGCTGCCAGTGCGAGGCGGTCCATTTGTCGAGGACTTTGCCGGTTTTCTGGCTGCGCAACGCCGTGTTGGGGTTGCCCTGCACCTGCTGCCGCGTCCATTGGGCCTTCATTTTGCGGGTAGTGCGCAAAAACTGGCCAATCTGGGCCTGGGCCTCAATCTCTTTGCCGGCAATGTGCAACCCGGGCTTGTAGCCGGCCAGCGGCAGCCGGTGGATGCTGAAGTCGCCGTGGGCGCCGGCCGCGTAAAACGATACCGGCCGTGGATACGCGTTGCGCACTACCAGCCGGCCCACCTCCCGCCGTACCAGCGAAGGGTTGTTGGATCGAACCCCCGTGGTGTACAGGAATCCCTGCAGCCCCGAAAGAATGGTATGGTAAGCCTGCGGAAACGTCCAGTGCAGGGCGTTGCGCAGGTATTCCTCGTCGCCCAGCTCGGCCGTGGCGCGCAAGGCGTACTCAGTGCTCCAGCACGAATGCAGCAGCTTGGTAATAGCCTGCACGTCGGTGTCGGTCAGCTCGGCCAGGTGAGCCCGGAAGAAGGGCAGATGCTGCAGGCCGCCGGTTGCATCGTCCTGCTCCTGGATGTGGTAGTTGATGGCAAAGAAGTAGTTGAGAAAAACCTGGGCGGGAATGGATTTACGCCACGTTTCCTCAGCTTGCTTCTGCTCGTCCGTCACGAGCGGGAAGATGTTGTTCTCGGTTGTCGTTGTCATGCTAATTAAACAGCGCAAGGTTAATTTGAGTTGCATGATTTGCTAAAAATATTCGCCAAATATATGGTCATTTAAAATGTTGATAATAAGAATTTTGCAATGTAATAATGCGGCGTTTTTAGTTAGGTAAAACAAGGTCTGTTTGCTAACGCTCAATGGGTGCGGTAGAAGTAATAAAAAAGCCCCTGCTCCGTAAGGGAAACAGGGGCTTAGCAAGCTGCCGCTTTGGAGCAGCGATAGGTTAGATCTGGTCTTTGATTACCGAAATGGCTTCGTGCAGGGTAATGTCTTTCTTGAGGTTCTTGGTGAAGCGCGAAGCGCGGTTGACCTGCACCGTATCGGAGCCCAGCAGGCGGACGTCAGCCATGAGCGGCGCAATATCGAGCGGGGTAGCTACCTTCTGCACGGCCTCGTATTTGTCCGACTCCATTTTGGCCTGCGTCTGCTCCGCGCGGAACTTGGTCAGGTTCAACGATACCATCGTCTCGTCCTTGCGCTTGCGCATCCGTTGCACCATCTCGTTCATCAGCTTAAAGCTCGGGCTGCTGGCTACGCGGGCCTGGCTGGCAGTACGGAGCTTGTCATAGGCCGGAGCGTTGCTCCAGGCGCGGTAGCGGGCGGGGGTAATTTCATCCCACTTCAAAGGGTAGTCCGACTCTTTTTCGCCCTGGTCGAGGTAGCTGTAAGCATCAGGAAGGATGATGTCGGGAACTACGCCCTTGAACTGCGTAGAGCCGCCGTTGATGCGGTAGAACTTCTGCGTGGTCAGCTTAAGCGAGCCAAAAGGCTTCAGGGAGTTGAAGTCGCCGAGCATGTCATCGAGGTCGACGATACGCTGCACGGTGCCCTTGCCATAGGTGCTGGCCGAACCCATCACCACGCCGCGCTTGTAGTCCTGAATGGCCGCGGCCAGAATCTCGGAAGCCGAAGCGCTGTACTTGTTGACCAGCACCACCAGCGGACCGGAGTACTGCACGCGCGGGTCCCGGTCGTTGAGGATACTGGGAGCACCCTGGCCCGAACGAACCTGCACTACCGGACCGCTGTCCACAAACAGGCCAGTCATGTCGACGGCGTCCTGCAAGGAGCCGCCCCCGTTGAAGCGCAGGTCGAGTACTACGCCCTGTACGTTTTCCTTGGTCAGCTTCTCGAGCTCTTTTTTCACGTCATCGGCCGAGCTGCGGCCGCCGTTGTCGTTGAAGTCGGCATAGAAGCCGGGCAGGCGCAGGTAGCCGATTTTCTTGCCGCCTTCGTTTACCACGGCCGATTTGGCGTAGGTTTCCTCAATCACGACCACGTCGCGAATAATTGGAATGACCTTGGTGCTGCCGTCGGGCTTGCGGATAGTCAGACGCACTTCAGTTCCTTTCTTGCCCCGAATCAGCACAATGGCTTTATCCAGGCGCCAGCCCTCCACCGAAACCGGTACTTCGGCGGCCTGAGCTACGCGCAGGATAACGTCGCCGGCTTTCAGCTCGCCCTGACGGTAGGAAGCACTGCCGGGCACGATGTCGGCCACTTTAATCTGGCCATCCTTTTCCTGCAGCGTGGCGCCAATACCCTCAAAGCGGCCGGTCATGGCCTGGTCGAAAGCATCTTTGTCGCGGGGTGCAAAGTACTCGGTGTGTGGATCGTAGGTATTGGCAATGACGTTGGCGTAAGTTGCCAGCCGCTCATTGGCGTCGGTTTGCTTGAGGTCCTTGAACTGGTCGTCGAAGTACTTCAGCACCCGCTTCCGGGCTTCCGCTTCCATCTCAGCGGGAGTCCGGGTGGGCGCGGTAATGACGGCCGACGATGGCTTGGCGGAAACGGAAGCCAGCGGCTTGTCTTTCTGCCTGGCCTGCTCGTCCATGATTTCCGACATGCGGATCAGGGTCTGGTACTTCAGATACTTGCGCCATTCCTCGCGCTGGGCGGCGGCATCGGCGGCGAAAGTCATCTTATCCGGCTCCGTCTCAAACGATTCCTGGGTCGTGAAGTCAAACGGCTTGGCGAGAATGTCGCGGTACAGGGCCTGCACATCCTCGGTGCGCTGCAGCATAAGCTTGGAGCTAAGGTCCAGGAACTCGTGCGTCCCGCGCTTCACCTCGTCGTCGATATCCGTCTGGAATTTGCGCAGCTGGGCAATGTCCGACTGCAGCAGGAACTTCTTGTTATAGTCGAGGCGCTTAAGACTCAGATCAAAAACCCGCTTGGAAAAATTATCATCGATTTTTTCGGGCTGGTAGTGAGCCGCGCTCAAACCCTGGAGCATGGCTTTGATGAGCACCTCGTCTTTCTGGGGCGAGCCGCTACCAGTATCACTGCGCCGGTACAGCTTGTATGATGCCAGTACGAAGACTACCATCACCAACGAGGCGTACAGGCCTATTTTCAGGCGGGGAGAAGACATGGAATCGGAATGAAATGGAGGAAAATCAAATGTAAGCAAAAGCCACCCTCAGGCTACGCGCCGCAACAGCCAACGGTTTTATCTGAAACGCCGGTGAAGCTAAAATAAGTGCCCCGACGCGCATTTCTGTTGCTATAAGGCACAAGCTGACTGCTAAAGGTTGCACGCATTTCACAATCCAAAGCCGTACTATCCTGCAAAACTTCTGCTACGTTCTGTATCGTGTTAACCAAGAACAAGGCAGCCAGACCGCAGAGCGTTGATGCTGAAAAAAGAAAAGGCCTTCTCTGGGCAGAGAAGGCCTTTTCTGACTACTTACGTGCTGGACTACTAGTAGCGACGAACACGGTCACCGTTGCTGCGACGGAACTCCTCTTCGAAGTACTTCGCATCTTCATCGTTACGGGGTTTTACGCCCATCACGATACCGCCGTTTTTCACGTCGCTCTCATATTCAGCAGCATGCTCTTCCGGAATGCCGGAGCCTACCAAAGCACCTACCAGACCGCCGGTCAGACCACCAGCACCAGCGCCAGCCAGAGCGGCAGCAATTGGACCGGCAATGATGAGGCCCAGGCCGGGCAACGCTACCGAAGTACCGATGGCAGCAATAGCGCCAATGATAGCACCAGCCGTGCCACCGATAGCGGAACCTACGCCGGCACCTTCCATAGCTTTGTCGCCGAGGTCAGAATGGGCCGTGTCATCACCGAAGTGGGTCTTACGAGTCTCATCCGACATCAGCAGGTTTACGTCTTCCTTGCCATAGCCCCGCGAAGAAAGCGAGTTGTAGGCGCGCTCAGCGCTGTCGCGGTCGCGGAACGAGCTAGTCAGCATGCCCGAGCCGGAAGCGTTGCGGTAAGGCTGACCGGTGGCAGCATGAGCCGTCTCGTCGGCGGCGTTCTGTACGGCATCGATGCCACGGCCTACTACGGCACCGGGAGTGCCAGCCATGGCAGCGCCTTTGGCAGTGGCGCTGAAGTCATCACCACCAGCATTACCGGAGCCGGTGCCAGTGTTAGTCGTGCCGTAGTTAGCGCCTGCGCCGGTACCAGTATTCTGCGGGTTGTTCGAATCGTTGGTGTTCATAGGAGTGGTTGAGTGGGGAAAGGAAGTTGATATTAAGAAGTGAAGCAGGTCCCGATTTGCACCGGATTGCTTCAGCTTCGAGTTCCTTAACGGCTCGACCGGAATAGGGGTTACAAAAAAATGGGTGACCATCCAAATTGTATTGCCCTTTATTCGATTAAAAATCGAAAACCAACATTCATTCAGGCGCTTACGCGAACTGCTGGTACTGCTGTTCGTCCTGCCAGAAAGCGCGGCATTCGCGCCGAAGGGTTTTCAGGAAGTCGGGGTCCTGTTTGAGCAGTCGCCATTCGCCCAGCCCCAGTCGTTCGCAGAGCTTGTAAAAATTATCTCCCTGCCCTTTGGAGCCTTCTACTTTTACCAGGCAGCTTAGCAGGGGGCGGCCGGCGCGGAACTCGGTTTCGGAGAGCTCCGCCAGCAGCTCATTGAGTCGGGCCTTTTCGTGGGAGATTTCCAGATTAAGGCCGAGTTCGGCTTCCTGCACGAGGTTCAGGTAGCTGGTAGTGCCGACCTGATGGCGGGCAAAGCGGATTAGATGGGTGCGGACTCGTCCGTTCATTGAGCTGGCGGCGTGGGAATAAGTGCGGAAATTAGCAAAAAAAAGCCCGCGGCCCCGGATTATGCTTCCAGGGCCGCGGGCGGCGGCGAGCTAAAATTATGCCGAGGCTGTAAAACGTTATTTATGAGCCTTGCGCCGCGCCATTTCTTTTTGGATCAGCAAAAACTCCCGGCTGCTCTGCCCGGATATGGCGGTGTTCTCGTCGGCCCGGCGCAGCAGGTAGGGCATTACGGCTTCTACGGGGCCGTACGGGACATATTTGGCCGTGTTGTAGCCGGCGTTGGCGAGGTTATAGCTCAGGTTGTCGCTCATGCCGTAAAGCTGGGCAAACCAGATGCGCGGGTCGCCGGGCCGCAGGCTATATTCCTGCATCAGCTCGGTGAGCAGCAGAGAGCTATCCTCGTTGTGGGTGCCGGCGCAGATGCTGATCCGGTCGGCCTGGGCCACGCAGTAGCGCAGGGCTTCGTTGTAGAGCTGGTCGGTCGCGTTCTTGCTGGGGTTGATGGGATTCTGGTAACCGCGCTGGTTGGCCGTGCGGGCCTCTTTTTCCATGTAAGCCCCGCGCACGAGCTTGCCGCCGAGAAAGTAGCCGCCTTTTTTAGCCGCCTCATACGCTTCCTTGATAGCGTCAAGGCGGTCGTGGCGGTATAGCTGGTAGGTGTTCCAGACGATGGCCGCCTCTTTGTTGTACTTGGCCATCATCTCGTAGGCGAGGTTATCGATGGTCTGCTGGAACCAGCTTTCCTCCGCATCGACGAACACGCGCACCCCGTACTGGTGGGCGCGGGCGCAGATGGCCTCCACGCGGGCCCGGGCGCGGTCGTAGCTGGCCTGCTCGGGCGCGGCAAGCGCCTTGCCGGCCTGCACTTTTTCCAGCAGAGCACTGTCGGCGACGCCGCTTACCTTGAAAACTGAGAAGGGAATGTGCGTCGAGCGGTGGGCCATGTCGATGGTGGCCAGGATTTCGTCGCGGGTGTGGTCAAAGCTCCGGTCGCTGCCTTCGCCTTCCACGGAGTAGTCGAGAATGGTGCCGATACGGTAGCGGCCCAGCTCCTCGATGACCGGCAAGCACTCGCGAATGGTTTCGCCGCCGCAGAACTGCCCGAAGATGGTTTCCTTGATCAGGAATTTCACCGGCAGGTTCCACTTCAGGGCCGCTTTCATCATGCCCCCGCCCAGCTTCACGAGCCCGTTGTTGTTCATGGCGGCGAACAGGGCGTACATCTTGCGCAGCTCCCCATCCGACCTGGAGGCGAAGGCAACGGCAGTGTCGTTGAAGGAAATGGGCGGGGCTTGGGTTAATGCCATGGGGGTGGGTAGCTTTGAGCAGCTGGTTGGGGAAGCAAAGATAAAGGTTAAACATCGTTTTGACCGGCGGAGTTACCTTGCTGCCCCGCTTTATGGCGCAGCCCGAACCTAACCGGGCCAGCCGTTGGGCCTGACTTCCTAGTTCCCCGTTATTCTTCTCCTTCTCGCATGGAAATTCCTGCTGCTATCGATACGTATTTCACCCGTCTGCTGGCGGCCAAGGGGCAGCCGCTGCTGATTGCCGGGCCCTGCAGCGCCGAAACGGAAGAGCAGGTGCTGGCTACCGCGCATGGGCTGAAAGCGCTGGGTAAAATCGATCTGTTCCGTGCCGGTATCTGGAAGCCGCGCACCCGACCGGGCTCATTTGAAGGCGTCGGCGCCGGAGGGCTGGCGTGGCTGCAGCGGGTACGGGCCGAAGTCGGGCTGCCGGTGGCGGTGGAGGTGGCCACGCCGCGCCACGTGGAAGAGGCCCTGGCCCACGGGGTGGACGTGCTCTGGATTGGCGCCCGTACCACCGTCAACCCCTTTGCGGTGCAGGACCTGGCCGACGCGCTGGCTGGTACCGGCGTGCCGGTGATGGTGAAAAACCCGGTCAACCCCGACGTGGCGCTGTGGGCCGGGGCGCTGGAGCGGCTGGAGCGGGCCGGACTGCACGATCTGGCCGCCATCCACCGCGGCTTCAGCACGTTTGCGCCCTCGCGCTACCGCAACGCGCCCACCTGGCAGCTGGCCATTGAGCTCAAAACACGCTTCCCGCACATTCCGCTGATCTGCGACCCCAGCCACATCGGCGGGCGCCGCGACCTGCTGCTGCCCATTGCCCAGAAAGCCCTCGACCTCGACTACGATGGGCTGATGATTGAAAGCCACCCCGACCCCGACCACGCCCTGAGCGACGCCGAGCAGCAGGTGACGCCCCAGCGCCTGGACGAAATTCTGCGGGAGCTGAAGTACCGCCGCCGCTCCAGCGACGACGCCAACTACCTGAACAAGGCCGAGGAGCTACGCCAGAAGATGGATGTGGCCGACCGCGAAATCCTGGAAACTCTGGCCCGCCGTATGGCGCTGGTGGAGGAGCTGGCGGGCTACAAGAAGGAGAATGACGTGAAAATCCTGCAGCTGGACCGCTGGAACGAGATTTTTGCCTCACGGCAACAGTGGGCCGGCAAGCTGAACCTGAACGAGAAGTTTGTGGCGGAGCTCTACAAGCTGATTCATCTGGAAAGCATCCGCAAGCAAACCGAGATTATGCAGGGGCCGCAATAGGGCCTGCCGTTCCCGCTTCCCAAGCCTTACCTTTGAGCATGACTGATTCCACCCTGTCGATTGGGCCGCAGAGCCTGCCCGCGCTGGCCGAGCTGCTGCGGCAGCCGGCCGTAAGCTACGTGCTGGTACTAGCCGATTCCAACACGGCCCGCCTGTGCTATCCGCTGCTGAAGCCCCACCTGCCGGCCGCGCACGAGCTGGTTGAGATTCCGGCGGGGGAAGAATACAAGACTCTGGCCACCTGCGAAACGGTGTGGGGCCACCTGACCGAAAAGCGTGCCGACCGGTTTGCGGTAGTTGTAAATCTGGGCGGCGGCGTGGTAACGGACCTGGGCGGCTTCTGTGCGGCCGTATACAAGCGCGGGCTGCGCTTTGTGCAGGTGCCCACCACGCTGCTCGCGCAGGTCGACGCCAGCGTGGGCGGCAAAACCGGCGTCGACTTCATGGGCTTCAAAAACCAGCTCGGCTTGTTTCAGGAGCCCGCCGGGGTGTTTATTGAGCCCGATTTTCTGACCACGCTCGACCCGCGCCAGCTGAAGTCCGGCTATGCCGAAGTCGTGAAGCACTGGCTGATTGCCGATGCGGCAGCCTTTGAAACCCAGCGTCACCAGGGCCTGTTCGTGGACGACTGGAGTGCCATCATTCGCGAGTCGGTGGCTACCAAGCAGCGCATTGTGGCCGCCGACCCGCTGGAAAGCGGGCTGCGCAAGGTGCTCAACTTTGGCCATACGGTGGGCCACGCCCTGGAAAGCTACCTGCTGCTGCAGCCCGGCCGCGAAGTGCTGCACGGCGAGGCTGTAGCCGCCGGTATGGTGTGCGAAAGCTGGATTTCGCACCAGCGCGGCCTGCTCAGCGACTTGGAGCTGGACCGCATCGAAACCTTCCTGTTTTCGACTTACGACAAGATTCAGTTCGTGACGCTGGAAACCGACGCCATTGCCGAGCTGGCCCTGCAGGACAAGAAGAACAGCGGCAGCACCATCAACTGCACGCTGCTCGAAGGTATCGGCCGCGCCATCTATGACCAGCCCGTGACCTTGGCTGAGCTGGCTGAGGCGCTGCGGTATTATCATCGCCTGTCGTAAAAAGCCTATTTTTCGGCTGTTATGCCGTTTTTTCTTCGCTTCAAACGCTTACGCTTATCAACGCTTCTTCGTCTCTGCTGCTGGGCTGGCCCGGTGGCCCGCTCCGGGGCATCGCCCAACTGCCCGCTTCCAAAAGTGAAAGCAACCGGGCCCTCATCATTCAGGCTCTGGCCGGCGGTGGGGAGCTGGAAAATCTGTCGGATGCCAACGATACGCAGCTCATGCAGCGCCTGCTGGCCAACCCGCGGGCGGAGGTGTTCAACGCCGAGGATGCCGGCACCGTCATGCGCTTTCTAACCGCATATCTGGCCGTTTCGGGCCAGCCAGCCCAGCTCGTAGGCACGGCCCGCATGTACCAGCGGCCCATCGGCGTACTGGTCGAGGCGTTGCGGCAGCTTGGGGCGGAAATCGAGTATGCGGGGCAAGAAGGCTACCCGCCGCTGCAGCTCAGGGGCTGGCACCCAAGGCTGGCTGCCGCCGAGCCCGACGAGCCCGCCGAGCTGACCATCCGCGGCGACATCAGCAGTCAGTACATTTCGGCGCTGCTGATGATCGGACCGGTGCTGCCCGCGGGCCTGCGCCTGTGGCTGACCGGTAAGGTCGGGTCCCGCCCCTACATCCGGATGACCCAGAGCCTGATGCAGCACTTCGGGGCCACCTGCCGCGACCTGGGCACGGTGCTCGAAGTGCGCCCCGGCGCCTACCAGCCCGCTAATTATACTGTTGAATCGGACTGGTCGGCGGCCAGCTACTGGTATGCTATGGTAGCTTTGGCCCCGGCGGGGTCCACCATCATTCTGCCCGGTCTGCGGGAGCATTCCTGGCAGGGCGACCAAGCCATTGTCGGCATCATGGACCAGCTGGGCGTGGCCACCGAGTTCTTCCCCGACGGCGTGCAGCTCACCCAGCAAGCGGTTTCGGCTCCGTTCGAGCAGGATTTTTCCGACTGCCCCGACCTGGCCCAGACCGTAGCCGTGGTGGCTGCCGCCCTGGGCGTACCCGTGGCCATGACCGGCCTGGAAAGTCTGCGCATCAAGGAAACCGACCGGATTCTGGCTTTGCAAACCGAGCTGGCCAAATTCGGGGCGGGGCTGGTCGAAGAAGGCGAGGAGCGGTTTGTGGTGCAGCCCGGCGAGTTTGAGGTCAGCGGGCAAATCATTGAAACCTACCACGACCACCGCATGGCCATGGCCTTTGCGCCCTTGGCTGTGCGCGGTCCGCTCACGGTGCTGGCGCCGGAAGTGGTGCGCAAGTCCTACCCGCGGTTCTGGAAAGAGCTGGAGCGCGCCGGCTTCACCACGGCCAATCAGTAAAAGCGCCGTTCAGGGCTGCAGCGTCCGAAAATAGGTGGCCGAGTGCAGCAGGCGGCTGCCGTACCAGCTGAACAGCTCCCCATCGACGATGTGCACGGCTGCCGCCGGGCAGATTGCCTGAAACTCGGCCACGTGCTTTTCACCGAACGGGTAAGGCTCCGAAGACAGCAGAATGGTGTCGGGCGCCGCGGCAGCCAGCTGGGCAGCCGTAACTTCGGGGTAGCGCGCTTGGGTAGCAAAGACATTCGTAAAGCCGGCCCGCCCCAACAAATCATCAATAAAGGTGCCGCCCGCGGCCACCATGTAGGGCTTGCGCCAGATAAAGTAGGCGGCAGAGCGGGGTAGGGCGGGAAGCTCCAGGTCGGCAAAAGACGCCTGGAGGGTAGCGGCCAGCTGCTCGGCCCGCGCCGGGGCGCCGGCCACCATCCCCACCTGCCGGATCATGCGCAAGGCCTCTTCCAGGGTAGCAATGTCGCTCATCCAAACGGCGTGCTTCTCGGCCAGCTGCTCGATACCCTCCCGGTAGTTTTCCTCTTTGTTGCCCAGAATAAGATCCGGCTTCAACGCGTCAATCCGGTCGAAGTGGAAGTTCTTGGTACCGCCGATAATTACGGCTTTGGTTCGCGCTGCCGCCGGGTGGATACAGAATTTGGTGACCCCCACGACTTTCTCGCCCAGACCCAGCTCAAACAGCAGTTCGGTTTGGGAGGGCACCAGGGACACAATGCGCTGGGGCGGATATGGTACCGCCACGCGCCGGCCCATCTGGTCGGTTACGGTGAGGGGTGGGAAGAGGGGTGGGAGCAGCATGGGGGAAACGGGATGTAACGCGAAATTGCCCTGCGCGACACGTTGAACGAAGCCGTTATTATGGCGCGTACGTGTCGCGAAGGGCAACTCCGCGTTACGGGCAATACATAGTTTATTTGAAATAGCGGAAGTCGTGCCCATCCTCGATGCGGAGCAGCGTTTCGTAGATCAGCTTGGTCACGTTTTCCACGTCGTCGCGGTGTACGGTTTCGACGGTGGTATGCATGTACTTCAGCGGCAGCGAAATCAGCGCCGCCGCTACGCCCGAGCCCGAGTAGGCGAAGGCGTCGGTATCGGTGCCGGTGGCGCGGGTAGCGGCAGCGCGCTGGAAGGGAATTTCCGTGGCCTGGGCCGTGTCGATAATCAGGTCGCGCAGGTTGTTCTGCACGGCCGGACCGTAGGTGATGACCGGACCTTTGCCGCAGGAAATGTCACCGGCGGTCTTTTTCTCGTACATCGGTGACTGGCTGTCGTGGGTCACGTCGGTGATGATAGCCACGTCGGGGTTGATGCGGTGGGCAATCATCTCAGCTCCGCGCAGGCCAATTTCCTCCTGCACGGCATTCACGATGTAGAGGCCGAAAGGCAGCTTTTTGCCGTTTTCCTTCAGCATGCGGGCCACTTCGGCAATCATGAAGCCGCCGATGCGGTTGTCCAGCGCCCGGCCCACGTAGAACTTCTCGTTGAGCACCATAAACTCGTCCTCAAACGTGACGACGGAACCCACGTGGATGCCCATTTCCTCTACTTCCTCCTTTGAGGCCGCGCCACAGTCCAGGTAGATGGTTTCGATGGTGGGCGCTTTATCCAGCTCCACTTTGCGCACGTGGATAGCCGGCCAGCCAAATACGGCCTTCACGATGCCCTTGGCGGTATGGATGTTGACCCGTTTGGAAGGCGCCACCAGCGCGTCGGAGCCGCCGTTGCGGCGCAGGTACAGGTAGCCTTCCTTGGTGATGTAGTTGACGAAGTAGCTGATTTCGTCGGCGTGGGCCTCAATAACCACTTTGTACTTGGCTTCGGGGTTGATGACGCCAACCACGGTGCCGTAGGTATCCACGAAATACTCGTCGATATAGGGCTTGAGATATTCCAGCCACAGTTTCTGGCCTTCTTTCTCGAAGCCAGTGGGAGAGGGGTTGTTGAGGTACTTCTGAAGGAAGTCGAAAGATTCGGCGCGCATAAAAGTCGATGAGTACGAGAGGTAAAAGGAGGTGGTTAGCGCTGGAACCGGCGGCTGCCCAGAACGCTACGCCCCACTAAAATCAGAGTTGCCAGAAAGAAGAGAAGGCTGCCCAAGAAGATATTACTCAGACTTACTAGACCAGCAGCTAGCTGCAGACCACCCAGGAGCAGCAAGTTATTCCCGCTCCAGGCGGCCAGTCCGGGTTTATCGGTGACGCTGTCGGCAGCGTAGCCCGCCAGGATTTTCATGTTGCCACTCCGCACCGAGCGAGCCAGCAACACTGCCAGTATTCCGACTACAATTAAAATGGCAGCGGGAAAAAAATGGAGGGTCGAGAAGAAGGTCATGGCTTCAACCTGAATGTTACAGCGGAATGTTGCCGTGCTTCTTCCGGGGTAGCACGTCTACTTTGTTTTCCAGCATCTTGAACGCCTTAATCAGCTTTTGCCGGGTCTGGGAGGGCAGAATCACTTCGTCCACGAAACCGCGGTGGGCGGCGCGATAGGGCGTGGCAAACTTCTGCTGGTACTCCGCCACCTTCTCCGCCAGCTTGGCTTCGGGGTCGGCGGCGGCGGCAATTTCGCGCTTGAAGATGATTTCCGCTGCTCCTTTGGCGCCCATCACCGCAATTTCGGCCGTGGGCCAGGCATAGTTCAGGTCGGCGCCGATGTGCTTGGAGTTCATCACGTCGTAGGCCCCGCCGTAAGCCTTACGGGTGATGACGGTGATGCGCGGCACGGTGGCTTCGCAGAAGGCGTACAGCAACTTGGCCCCGTTGGTGATGATGCCGCGCCACTCCTGGTCGGTGCCGGGCAGAAAGCCGGGCACGTCTTCCAGCACCAGCAGCGGGATGTTGAACGAGTCGCAGAAACGCACGAACCGGGCGGCTTTGGTGCTGGCATTGATGTCGAGTACACCTGCCAAAACGGCGGGCTGGTTGCCTACGATGCCAATGCTGCGGCCGGCCAGTCGGGCAAAGCCGACCACGATATTCTCGCCGAAATTCTTGTGCACCTCCAGGAAGGAGTCGGCGTCGATGAGGCCGTCAACTACTTCCCGGATGTCGTAGGGCTGGTTGGGGTTTTCGGGAATGATAGTATCCAGTACCGGCCGCCGCTCGTCGCCCACAGCTTCGTAGGGAAGCATCGGGGCCGTTTCCTCGCAGTTCTGGGGCATGTAGCTCAGCAGCTGCTTCACATTGGTGATGCAGGCTACCTCGTTGGCGCAGGAGAAATGGGTTACGCCACTCTTGGTGGAGTGGGTGCTGGCACCGCCCAATTCCTCACTGGTTACGTTTTCGTGGGTAACGGTCTTCACCACGTTCGGGCCCGTCACGAACATGTAGCTCGTGTTTTCCACCATCAGCACGAAGTCGGTAATGGCCGGCGAATACACCGCACCGCCCGCGCACGGCCCCATAATAGCCGACAGCTGCGGTACCACCCCCGAGGCCAGGGTGTTCTTGTAGAAGATGTCGGCGTAGCCGCCCAGGCTCACCACACCTTCCTGAATCCGGGCCCCGCCCGAGTCGTTGAGCCCGATGACCGGCGCGCCGTTTTTCATGGCCAGGTCCATGATCTTGACGATCTTCTCGGCGTGGGTTTCGCTCAGCGAGCCGCCAAATACTGTGAAGTCCTGGCTGAAAACGTACACCAGGCGGCCGTGCACGGTGCCGTAGCCCGTTACCACGCCGTCGCCGAGGTAGTACTCCTTGTCCAGCCCGAAGTCCTTGGAGCGGTGCATCACGAACTTGCCGATTTCTTCAAACGAGCCTTCGTCCATCAGCAGGTCAATTCGCTCCCGGGCCGTGAGCTTACCTTTGGTGTGCTGGGCATCGATGCGGGTCTGGCCGCCGCCGAGCAAAGCTTCAGCGTTCTTGTGGGCGAGAATATCGATTTTGGAAAGCTGGGCGTCGGCGTGCGGGTCGGACATTGAGAAACTAATGGGGTGAGTAGGAAACCCAAAGGTAACCGAAGGCGACAAAAAACGCTGCACCACATTTGGGCTGGTTTGCGCATGACGGCACCTACGAGGTACGGGTCGGGTTAGTACAAGGCAGTGAACAAAAAAGGCCGGCTCCCTCAGGGAGTCGGCCTTTTGCTAACAAAAATGAGTTACTCGCCCTTCTTCTTGGTATCCTTGGGCTCGTCGTCGGTCGGCTCGGGCGCTTCTTCAGGCCGTTCGTCGCTGGCCAGATTGGGCTTCTCACCGCTCTTCGATACGGCGAAGGTCAGTTCTTCGGCCCCGTCGGCGAAGTCGGCCGTGATGATATCACCCTGCACGATTTCAGCTTTCAGGATTTCCTCCGCAATCGGGTCTTCGATATACTTCTGGATGGCCCGGTTCAGCGGCCGTGCACCGTATTTCGGATCGTAGCCTTTCTCGGCCACGAAATCCTTGGCGGCTTCCGTCAGCTCCACCTTGTAGCCCAGCGTCTGAATCCGGCTCAGCAGCTTGGCCAGCGAGATGTCGATGATTTTGTGGATGTCCTTTTTATCCAGCGAGTTGAAGACGATAACGTCATCCAAACGGTTGAGGAACTCGGGTGAAAAAGTTTTTTTCAGGGCGTTGGTAATGGTGCCCTTCATCATGTCATCAATGCCATCAACCCGGGCTTTGGTCCCGAAGCCGATACCGGCCCCGAAGTCCTGCAGGTCGCGGGCCCCGATGTTGGACGTCATAATGATGATGGTGTTGCGGAAGTCCACCTTGCGGCCGAGGCCGTCGGTCAGAATGCCATCGTCCAGCACCTGCAAGAGCAGGTTGTATACGTCGGGGTGGGCCTTCTCAATCTCGTCGAGCAGGATGACCGAGTACGGCTTGCGGCGGATTTTCTCCGTCAGCTGCCCGCCCTCTTCGTAGCCCACGTAGCCGGGAGGTGCACCTACCAGGCGCGATACGCTGAATTTCTCCATGTATTCGCTCATGTCGATGCGGACGAGTGAGTCTTCCTTATCGAACAGGTACGTGGACAGCACCTTAGCCAACTCCGTTTTACCCACACCGGTCGGGCCGAGGAATACGAACGAGCCGATCGGCTTTTTCGGGTCCTTCAAGCCTACGCGGGTGCGCTGGATGGCTTTCACCAGCTGCTTGATGGCTTTGTCCTGGCCGATAACCTTGCCTTGCAGCTCTTCGCCCATATTGAGCAGCTTCTGGCTTTCGTTCTGGGCCACGCGCACTACAGGGATGCCGGTCATCATGGCAATTACCTCGGCCACGTTTTCCTCCTTCACCGTGTAGCGTTTCTTCTTGGTCTCGTCTTCCCAGTTCTTTTTGGCGGTGTCGAGCTGCTCCAGAAGCTTCTTTTCCTTGTCGCGAAGCTGAGCGGCTTCCTCGTATTTCTGCGACTTCACCACCCGGTTTTTCTCCGTCTTGATGTTCTCGATGCTCTCCTCAAGCTTGAGGATATCCTCGGGCACCACGATGTTGTTGATGTGCACGCGGGCCCCGGCTTCATCGAGAATGTCGATGGCCTTATCGGGCAAAAACCGGTCGCTCATGTAGCGGTCCGACAGCTTTACGCAGGCCTCAATGGCCTTGTCGGTGTACACGACGTGGTGGTGGTCCTGGTACTTGTCCTTGATGTTGTGCAGAATTTCGATGGTTTCCTCGGGCGTAGTGGGGTCCACCATCACCATCTGGAAACGCCGGGCCAGGGCGCCGTCTTTCTCGATGTACTGCCGGTATTCGTCCAGCGTGGTAGCGCCGATGCATTGAATCTCGCCGCGGGCCAGCGCCGGCTTGAACATGTTGGAAGCATCCAACGAGCCCGAAGCCCCGCCGGCGCCCACAATCGTGTGCAGCTCGTCGATGAACAGAATCACATCGGGCGACTTTTCCAGCTCGTTCATCACGGCCTTCATGCGCTCCTCAAACTGCCCGCGGTACTTGGTGCCAGCCACCAGCGAAGCCAGGTCGAGCGTGACGACGCGCTTACCAAAGAGAACCCGCGACACCTTCTTCTGGATGATGCGCAGGGCAAGGCCTTCGGCAATAGCCGTTTTGCCCACGCCGGGCTCACCGATCAGGATCGGGTTGTTCTTCTTGCGGCGCGACAGGATCTGGGCTACGCGCTCAATTTCCTTTTCGCGGCCCACAATGGGGTCGAGCTTATCGTCCTCGGCCAGCTTGGTCAGGTCGCGACCAAAGTTGTCGAGTACAGGTGTACGCGACTTCTCACCAGGCTTTTTGGGAGCAGCGCCAGCACCGGCTCCACTCTTGCCTGCGCCACCCCCAAAGAGGCGGTCGTTGTCGTCATCGTCAGTGTCGGGGGCGCGGTCGGTGGGGGCAGTGTTGCCATGGTAGTCCAGCGAGTCGCGAACGGCTTCGTAGTTCACGTTGAATTTGCTGAGAATTTGGGACGAAATATTGTCTTCATCGCGCAGAATCGAGAGCAGCAGGTGTTCCGTGCCGATGATTTCGCTTTTGAAGATTTTGGCCTCGAGGTAGGTGATCTTAAGGACTTTCTCGGTCTGTTTGGTTAGCGGGATAGAGCCGGTAATGCTCGTGCCCTGCGTGGCCGTGTTGCGAGTAGCTTGCTCGAGGGCGTACTTAAGCTCTTCCACCGATACGCCCAATTTCTTGAGCAGACCAATAGCCGTGCCTTCCCCTTCGCGAATCATGCCAAGCAACAGATGTTCGGTACCGATATAGTCGTGTCCGAGCCGGATGGCCTCTTCCCGGCTCAGGGAGATGACCTCCTTGACTCGATTTGAGAATTTAGCTTCCATGCAAATAAGGTAGTTAAGAAAAACGGAACCCCGCAAGGGCCGAAGTGCTGATTTCGCGGGTTTGGCCGATATAACCTGAAAACAGGCAGAGTCGGGCGAAGGTTCGGCGGCTACCGTAGGCTACGTAAGAAAACTGCCGGCGGCCGGACCCTGCATGAAAAGCAGGTCTAAGATGCTGAGGCCTGATACAAAATCTTTACCAAACGTCTGCGGGTAGGGCTTTGTGCCACCCCAGCCGGACGTAGTGTCAGGTTGGGGCCGAGTCAGAGCTTTCGGCGTCAGCCAATCGCGCCGGTCCAGAAGGGTCGGGTCGGGGTACGAAGGGGAATAGTGGGCGGTAAATTCCACGGGAATCGGCAGCCGCAGACAGCGCAGGTAGAAGTGAAGCAGCGCTAGGTTGAGATCAAACAGAAGCGGGATTTTCTGTACGTAAATGTCGTGCAGATAGTCGGCGTAGTACTCAAAGTACGGGGTGCCGCCGTAAGCGGTTTGCAGGCCCCGCCAATGGATATGCACCCAGTTCTGCCGATAGTCAATTTCCAGCGCCGAGGTCAGGACCTTCTCGCTGCGGTTGCCATCCACGACGGGTACCGTCAGCGGCTTCACGCCCTGATTGGTGAGAATCAGACAACGGTTGCGGTAGGTTTGTTTGCGGTAGTGCTCGTGCCGCTCCAGCCACAGGGCGTCGGCGCCGGCCAGGGCGGCAAAGAACGTAATGGGCGGATTGTACTGGGATTCAAACAGAACGGGCATAGGCGACGAAAAAAGGAACAGCCGGCCGGGGCCGACAGCCGTGATGTTAGCAGAAACGGCTGGGATAACCTGACGAAGGAGTAGATAATCTAAGGCTAGCCTGACGGCAGTGCCGGTATTGAAGTTTATTTAGGAGATAGTTTAACTATGCTCAGGAAAATAAGAACAGATTTGAAGTTTCTGGAGTAGGCGACGGTATCTGCTGAACCATTTCCAGGTTCCGTCAGCTTCTGAAGGTCGACAGTTAATAACTTCCGCCAAACTGACACTATGCGCCGACTTGCTTATCTGCTCACCCTGTTGTGGATTCTGGCCGCCGGTGCGGCCCAAGCGGCACTGCCCCCGCTGCTGGTACTCGATGTAGCCCGGTTCCGCAACGACGACCTGGCGGTGAAAGGCGGGGTGCTGGAAATCTATGCCACCGTGCCGGGGCAGGCCCTGACGTACAAGCGCCGGGCCCCCAAAACTTACCAGGCCGCCGCGACGCTTACGCTGGAGGTGATTGGGGCGGATGGTGCGGCCGTGTACCAGGAAACCATTACGCTGAAGCCGCCAGTCCTGAGCGACACGAGTATCAGCCTGAAGAACCCGGTCAGCTTCCAGAAGCGCGTGCTGGTGCCCGACGGCAGGTACACGCTGCGCGGGCAGGTGCGCGACCAGTACCGCGCCGGCCGGGTGACAGTGGTAGACCTGCCGCTGGTGGTCAACTGGGAAACGAAAAAACCGGTTTTCAGCGACCTCGTGCTGCTGGCGCGGCCGGCTGCCAAGTCGCTGGAGCAGAGTGCCTTTATTCGGAACAATTTCAGCCTCACGCGGGCTCCCGCCGGCCTGTACGCACGCGGTGCCGACCGGCTGTTTTTCTACGCGGAGCTGTATAACCTGGGCGTGGAGCAGGCCGTGAAGCTGGTGTACAAAGTGCGGCCGGTAGCGGGCCCCAAGGACGTGCTGACGGCATCGGCTACCGCAACGGGAGCCGCCGGCCGGGGGACGCCGGTGCTGGGAGATTTGGACCTCAGCAAGCTGCCGGCCGGGGAGTATACGCTAACCGTCGAGGCCCGCGACGCGAAAAATAAAGTACTTTCGAGCCAGATAACCCGCCTGCGCCGCAATCCGGCGAACTACGCCCCGGCCGGCGCGGCGCTGCCCCGATGACCCCAACCCTCAAAAAGTACCCCTGGTATTACCGCCCGCTGGAATGGCTGCTGCTGGGCCTGGCCCGGCTGCCGCTCCGTGTGCTGTACCTGCTGGCGGACGGCATCTACCTGTTTACTTTCTATGTTATCGGCTACCGGCGGCGCGTGGTGCTGGAAAACCTGCGCCACTCATTTCCGGAAAAGTCGGAAGGCCAGATTCAGCAGATTGCTAAAGCCTTTTACCTGCACTTTGCCGAAGTGATGGTGGAAACGCTGAAGCTGGCGGTGATGACGCCGGCCGAGCTGAAGCAGCGGGTGTTGTTCAAAAACCCCGAGGTGCTGGAGAAGTGGTACGCTCAGGGCCGCACGGCCCTCGGCCTCAGCTCCCACGCCGGCAACTGGGAGTGGGTGCTGACTTCAGGAGCCGTGTGGCTGTCGGCCGGTGCCCACGGCGTGTACAAGCCCCTGTCGAACCCATTTTTTGAGGATTTTATGTACCGGCTGCGCACCCGCACCGGGGCCCACCTCATCCCGATGCGTGAAACGCTGCGCAACCTGGTGCGCTACCGCGGGCAGCCGCGGGTAGTGAGCCTGCTGTCGGACCAGGCGGCGGGGCCCGAAGACCAGCCCTACTGGACCATGTTTATGCACCAGGAAGCCGGCTTCTACACCAGCGCCGACCGGCTGGCGGCCCAGTTTCATTTCCCGGTCGTGTACGTGAGCATCCGCCGCCGCCGCCGGGGCTACTACGAAATTGTGCTGACGGAGCTCTACGACGGCGACTCAGCGCTGGAGCCCGGTAAATTTGCCATAACCGACGCCTTCGTGCGGCAGCTGGAGCGCGACATCCACGCATTTCCGACCGACTACCTCTGGACCCACCGCCGCTGGAAGCACAAGCGGCAGCCGGCCGTTTCGTAGGAGCAGTCCTGGGGAGGAAGTAGGTGAAGTAATTCGCCTGCTGAACCGTAAAGAGCCCTGGTAAAGCAAAAAGCCCCGCCGTAAGCATACGATGGAGCTTTTTAGAGGCTGGTATTTTCTGCGTTGCTCAGGACGGACTCCTGCGGCTGGCGCCGGCCCGGCAAGGACCGGTTTTACAGATACTGCTCAATGTCGCCGGCGCCCTGCCGGATGAGCTCAAAGTCGTCGTTGGTACAGTCGATGATAGTGCTGGGGACGTTGTTGCCGAAGCCGCCGTCGATAACCAAGTCGACCAGGGAGCGGTATTTCTCGAAAATCAGGTCGGGGTCGGTGACGTACTCGTCGAGCGTGTTTTCGTCCTCGCGCACCGAGGTGCTGAAGATGGGGTTGCCCAGCTCTTTGACCAGCTGGATGATGATGGTGTTGTCGGGTACCCGGATGCCCACCGTTTTGCGCTTGTTGCCACCCTGGCGCGGGGCTTTGGCGCTGGCCTCAAAAATGAAGGTGAAGGGCCCGGGTAACGCCTTTTTGATGACTTTGTAGGTGGGCGTCGTAATGCCGTGGGCATAGTCGGCAATGTGGGAGAGGTCGGAGCAGATAAAGCTCAGGTTGGCCTTATCCGGGTTCAGGCCCTTGATGCGGCACAGCCGGTCCACGGCTTTGGCGTTATGAATATCGCACCCGATGCCGTATACCGTATCGGTCGGGTAAATGATGATGCCGCCTTTGCGAAGCACGTCCACTACTTGCTGAATACGATTCTGGGGTGGGTTGTCGGGGTGGATGCGAAGCAGCGTGGCGGCCATAGGAGCTGAGTAGAAAGTGAGACATCACCGCGCAGGGGCGGAGGGAGCGGGGCAAGGTAGCACGCCGCCAACATAACTGCCACTCATTCGCGGATTTTGTCGGTGGGGTTACGTTGGGAGGAAATTTAATGGCGCAAAAAAAAGCCCTGGCCAGCGGGCCAGGGCTTTTTTGCAAAACTAACTTTTCCTTACTGCTTCACGAAGGAGCGGGTTACCGTGCCCTCTTTGGTCGTGAAGCGGACGGCGTATACTCCGGCGCGCAGGCTGGCCACGTTCAGGGTTACTTCTTCCTGCGACGCCACGAGCTGCTGCACCCGCTGGCCCAGCATGTTGATGATTTCGATGGTAGCACCCCGGCCCTCGGTGCCCACGCGCAGGTTCAGCGTGGCCGTCGTGGGGTTAGGATACAGGCTCAGGCCCTTGGCGAAGGCCGGCTCCGAAGCTGCCGTTACCAGGGAAATGTCCCCGGCCCGGCGCAGCACCAGCTGGTAGCCTTCGGTGAAAGGCGTGGTATTGTCGAACTGGCCGCCCAGGCCGGTAGCGGTAAACGTGCCAGCGGGAGCCGGCATGTTGTAGGCCGTCGTGCCGCGGTTGATGCGCAGCTGGTAGAGCGTGCCGGCTGCCGTGCGCACGTCCACGTTGTAGCCCGTAGCGGTGGAAGTCGTCGTCCACTGCGTCGGGTCAACGCTGGTCACAGTGCCGGTGCGCACCAGCTCCGACTCGTCATTTTCGGTCAGGGCTGCCGTCAGGGGGCGGGGCTGGTAAATGCGGCGGGCCACACCCAGCGGGGTGATGCCGGTCAGGGTGATCTGAGTCAGGCCGTTGAACTGGGCCAGGGTGCCGGTTACCTGCACCGAGTCGCCCTCGGTCAGCACGATGGCCGGCGTGCCGATGTTGGCCGAAGCAAAGATGCCGACGCCGCCGGTGGGGTCGATAACCGACAGCTGATAGCCGGCGGTGCGGGTGTTGGTGCCGTAGATGGCGCCGCGCACAGTTACCGTGGTGCCGAGCAGCGTGGGTACGCCGGCCGCATCATTTACCGTCACGGCGGCTACGGTCGAAACCGTGGGACCGGTCGGGGTGTCGTTATCCTGAATGGTGAGCGTGTAGGTGCCCGTAGCCAGCGTTGCGCTGCCGGCCGGCGAAACGTTCTGCAGCTTCAGAATTACCGTCTCGTCGGATTCAGCTACGGCGTCGTCGGCAATGGTCACGGTCACGTTCTGGGTCGTGGTCGAGTTGGCCGGGAAGGTGACGGTGCTGGTGGCGAAGGTGTAGTCGGCGGGCGACGTGGCCGTGCCGGCGGGCGTAGCCAGGGCCACTTCCACGCTGATGGCCTGGGCGCTGGTGTTGCTCAGCGTCACGGGTACCGTGACGGTACCCGCGTTTTCGACCACCGTACTGCCGGCCGCGCCGAAGGCTACGGTGGGCGTGGTGCCGCCCGAAACGGCGCTGATCAGCCCGTAGGTGCGCACGTTGTCGATGCGCCAGCTGCCGGCGGCAGATTCGGCAGAGTAACCGTAGATGCGGAACTCAACCGGCGTAGTGAGGTTGGCAAACGGCGCCAGGGCAGTCAGGTCGATCCGCTTGTTGACGCGGGTGTCGGGGTTGTCGGGCACGGTCACCGTGATGATGTTGGCCGCGAAGTTGTCGAGGCTGGAGCGCACGGCCCAGGTAATGATGCCGGTGTTGGAGCGCCGCTCATCCAGCACGAGGCTGTCGAGGCGGGCTTTGAAGCCCGCGGCGGGCTGTACCGAGAAGCTGAAGTAGTCATTCGCGTCCAGGGCCGTCATGCTCCAGTCGGTAGCGGCAAAGGTGTTGGCCCCGGCCGAAGCCGTGACGCCCGTACCGCGCGACATGGCGCTGAACGCGGCGTTGGTGGGCTGGCCGTCGGCGGGGAAGGTGGGTTCCGCGCCCGTGGCGCCCGTGAAGGAATAGGTGCTCAGCGGAGCCTGCGCCTGCGCGGCCGTGGCACCAGTACCCAGGCCCAGCGCCAGCGCAAGCCGCAGAAGGGAAGTAGCGTAAGATTTTGACATGAACTCAGACGGAATTGGTGAAAGGCAGAAGGAAAGGGCCGGGGAGCAGCCACAACCGAAGGAAGGGCCGCCCGAAGAGGTTGTTACACGGGCCCCGGAAGTGTAAAGCTACAGCAAACCCCACTGCCGCCCAACTCCGGATCGGGAGCCCGCTATCTGCGCTTACCCGATTCGGAGCCGGAGGTTGCGCGGGGTGAAACTGAAAAAAGCAGGAGAGAAGCAGAACCCGTACTTTTGAAGCCGGTCCGGACTTTTCGGCCGGCGCCCGGCCCGTACCGGCGGGCGTGTGTTATCATTTGGCTACCTCTTTCCTTTCCCCGTCAATGTCGAAACCGTACCGCCCCGAGGCCAAAGCCAAGTCTGTCCGCCGGCGCAACCGCTTTGCTGCCGTCACGGCCATTTTAGGCGTGCTGTTCGTGAGCTTCTCCTACTATTTCTACCAGGTTTTCTTCACGCCCAACGTCGAAACCAAGGGCCAGCCGACCTACGTGCTGATCCGCAAGGGCCAAAGCTACAAGGCCGTGATGGACTCCATCGACGCGACCAACGTCATCGTCGACCGGCTCTCGTTCCGCTTCGTGGCCAAGCTCATGAAGTACAACCAGCTGGTGAAGCCCGGCCGCTACGAGCTCAAAAACGGCTATACCAACCGCCAGCTCATCACCGATCTGCGCGCCGGCCGGCAGTCGCCGCTCAAGCTCACGTTCCAGAACATCCGCCTGCGCGACGAGCTGGCCCGCAAGCTCAGCACCGCCATCGACACCCGCCCCGGGCAGTTCGACAGCCTGCTCAGCAGCCCCGCTTACACCAAAAGCCTGGGCTTCGACACGACGAACATCATGACCATGTTCATCCCGAACACCTATGAGCTGTACTGGAACTCCTCGGCCGACAACCTCATGCAGCGCATGAAAAAGGAGTACGAGAAGTTCTGGACGCCGGCCCGCGACGCCCAGGCCAAAGCCCTGAACCTGAGCCGCGCCCAGGTCAGCACGCTGGCCAGCATCGTGGAGGCCGAGCAGCAGCAGCACGCCGACGAGCGGCCCCGCGTGGCCGGCGTGTACCTCAACCGCCTGCGGCGCGGCATGAAGCTGCAGGCCGACCCGACGGTGGTGTTTGCCAACCAGGACTTCACCATCAAGCGCGTGCTCAACGTGCACCTGACCAAGGACTCGCCCTACAACACCTACAAGTACGCCGGCCTGCCGCCCGGCCCCATCAACCTGCCCAGCATTGCCAGCATCGACGCGGTGCTGAAGCCCGAGAAGCACGACTACCTGTACTTCTGCGCCAAGGAGGATTTCAGCGGCTACCATGCCTTTGCCCGTAATGAGCGGGAGCACCTCGTCAACGCCCGCCGCTACCAGGCCGCGCTGAGCCGGGCGGGGATTATGAAGTAAGGGGTTGGTTTTTGGTAATTGGTTTTTCGTTTTTGGCTTTCAAAAGCGAATCAACCGGCCCAAAAACCAAAAATTACCAACCAAAAACCAATGTACCTCCACGACACTCAGATCCGGGTCCGCTACGCCGAAACCGACCAGATGGGCTACGTCTATCATGGCAACTACGCCGCGTTTTTTGAGGTGGCCCGCACCGAGGCCTTCCGCCACCTGGGCATCCGCTACAAAGACCTCGAAGCCGACGGCGTAGGCATGCCGGTGGGTGAAATCCGCACCCGCTTCCGCCGCCCCGCCCGCTACGACGACCTGCTCACCGTGCGCCTGCTGCTCCGGCAGCCCGCCGAAGGCTCCCGGGTGATGTTCGAGTACGAAATCTACAACGAGGCCAACGAACTGCTCACCGAGGGCCACACGCTGATGGTATTCGTGGCTACCGCCACCGGCCGCCCCGTGCCCATTCCGGTCGATATTCAGGCCAAGCTGGCCCCGTACTTTTCGGAGGAGGAAATCACCAGCCCGCTCACGCCTCCCGCGCCCCGGCCCGCCGGCGACTCGCCGGCGCCGGCGGCGTTTATCAAGGGTAGCGAGTAGCTACGCCTGGGGCTGCGGTAACGCGAAGCTGCACTTCGCGGGGCGTGCGCGCCGATTCACCGATTGTCGTTCAACGTTTCGCGAAGTGCAGCTTCGCGTTACCACTTCTCCAAACCATGCATCTGCCCGTTCGCCGCTACCATCTGCCCGATGTGCGCCGCCGCCGCTCCTACCGCAAGTTCATCGTGTGGCTCAAGCAGCTGCGCTTTGCCGGCGGCCGGGCTTCGGTCTACGACGTGGTGGACCGCATGATTCAGGAGCTCAAGCTCGACAGCATCACCAAGCGGGCCAGCTACATGTCGTTCAACCTGACGGTGGCGCTGTTCCCGACCATTATCTTCCTTTTTACCCTGATTCCCTACATTCCGGTGCCCAACCTGAATGTGGACATCCTGCAGTTTCTGGGCGACCTGATGCCCAAGGAGCTGTACGCGGCCACGGCCTCCACCATCGAGGACATCGTGAACATCCCGCACGGCGGGCTGCTCTCGTTCGGTTTCGGCACGGCCCTGGTGCTCAGCTCCAACGGCATCATGGCCCTGCTCGACGCGTTTGAGAAGAAGTACCCGTGGTTTAAGCACCGCACGTATCTGCGCAAGCGGGTCATTGCCACCGTGCTCACCATCGTGCTGTCGTTGGTGCTGCTGTTTGCCATTGCCGGCATCTTTTTCGGCACCTACATCATCGATGCGCTGGTGTACTACGAAATCGTGCCCGAGACGCTCACGGCTCAGCTCATCAGCATTCTGAAGTACGGCTCGGTAGTCGGGCTCTTCCTGCTCACCACCTGCCTGATTTACTACTACGTGCCGCCCGTGCACGACAAGTGGCCCTTTGTGTCGGCGGGCGCCATTGTGGCCACGCTGCTCATTTTCCTGGTGTCCTTTCTGTTTATCCTGTACGTCAAGATTTTCGACTCGTATAATACTTTCTACGGCTCCATCGGGGCGCTGGTGGGCTTCATGGTCTGGCTCGACTTCGTGTGCATGACCCTGATTCTGGGCTTCGAAGTCAACGTGAGCATCGATGCCGTGACGGGGCGCCTGAAAAAGTCGGTAAGGGCGTAAGCGTGAAGTTGTAACGGCCGCCAAACCGGTGGGGGCAGTGCCGGCCGGGGCAGAAAGTTGAAATATTTGCGGCCCCTGGCTTGCGCCGCGCGAAAAGCCCTGCTACTTTTGCCGTCCCTAAATCACTCAAATTATCCTTTTAGAGAGGTGGCAGAGTGGTCGAATGCGACGGATTCGAAATCCGTTATACTTGCAAGGGTATCGGGGGTTCGAATCCCCCCCTCTCTACTCCAGGCTTCTTCTTTCGCGGGAAGAAGTTTGTTTTTTCTCCTTACGCGAGCCGTGTCAGAGAGCTGGCAGAGTGGTCGATTGCGGCGGTCTTGAAAACCGTTGAGGGTTAAACCTCCGGGGGTTCGAATCCCTCGCTCTCTACAATAAAAAAGCCTCGTTTCCAGGTTGGAAACGAGGCTTTTTTATTTTCAGAAGCTGAGCGCCAGACTACAGGCTCTCCGTCGTCTTGGCTTTGAGCTTGCCTTTCTCACCTTCTTTGGCCTTCCCCTTGCCATCCTTGATTTTGAGCTTGTCGGGGCTCTCCCCGCCGGGGCGCATACCGCCGCGCTGCTTGCGGCTGGCTTCCAGCTGGGGGTATTTGGCATACTAATCAGCCGCCAGCACTTCCCTGAACCGGGCCTCGTACTTAGCCCGGTTGGCCTTCATTTGCTCTTCCATCTGCTCCCGGGAGCCGGCGGTGGGCGTCTGGCTGCGCATGGCCTGCATTTCCTGGTTCCGGCTCAGCATGATCTGCTGGATACGGGCCGTCTGGTCGGCGCTCAGACCCAGCTCCTGGGTCAGGCGCTGGCTGCGCTGAGTGGCCTGCCGCTCGGGCGTACCCTGGGCAAAGCTGCGGGCATCGGCTGCCCCTCCGCCTGGGAGTGCCGGCAGAAAAGTCAAATGTCTGCCTGGTTTATGGGTTGTTTTTTAACGGCCGCGCTCGGCTGCTGCCCTTAGCTGCCGGGGGCATAACAGGGCAGAAAGACGTGTGCCGTAAGCGTATAAAAACGATGATTAACAGCCATAGACTGGGTTTTGGTGGGTGCCTGGCAATAAGCCAAGGCTTGTTTTTGGCGGCTGGATAACAATATATTTGGCTGTTCAGTAGGCCGCGCCCGTCCTGCTGCCAGGGGCGGCCGTCGGGATTTCGGCACCCACCAAGCCCAGTCGGGATTGGCTCACTCCGCAAACGCGGTTGGGGTGCCTTGCCGATGAGAACAGGCCGGGCTAAGCAAACGGAACTGGCGAGCCAGCCGCGACTCTGCCGGGTTCCCTGGCCACTGGCCCGGGCAGTGGCTCTCAAACGCCCACTCAGCCGGAAACCCCACCGATCAAGAGGGCGGCAGTCGTTGCGCCTTTCCACTAGTTAGCCTGTCACCGGGCCCAACCAAGCCGACCTACATGCAGAACACCGGGAGTCAGCCAGAAAACGGGGTGCGGATGCGGTGGCTGCTCCAAGCGTTGCTCGGACTGCTGCTGCTGGCTGGCTGCCCGGCTGCCGGGCAAGGATTGAGTATGCTGCACGCGCAGGGCAGCAAAATCCTCGATGCTACGGGGCAGGAAGTCGTGCTGCGCGGCTTTAACGTCGGGGGCTGGCTGCTGCAGGAGAGCTACATTCTCAAAACCGACACGCTGGATTCGCAGGCCCGCATCCGCCGGGCGCTGCTGCGCACAATGTCGGAGCCGGAGCTGGAGGAATTCTACGCGCAGTTTCGCGCCCGTTTTATCACCAAAGCCGATATCGACTTCCTGGCCGCCCAGGGCTTCAACTGCGTCCGGCTGCCGTTGCACTACGACCTGTTTCTGACCCGGGAGCAGCGCCGGGCCCGCACCCGGGCCGGCCAGAGCCCCCGCCACGTAGAGGCCTACGTGCAGGACCTGGCCCGGTGGTACGACCAGGACCAGCTCTTTACCGACGCCAAAAATCTGGAAGGCTTCCGGCTGATTGATGACGTGCTCAGCTGGTGCGCGGCCAAAAATATGTACGTGATTCTGGACCTGCACGCTGCCCCGGGCGGCCAGGGCCCGGACCGCAACATCAACGACAACCTTGTGCCGCTGGACCTGTGGAAGCGCCGGGACGCCCGGGGGCGGCTGATTTATCAGGATATCACCGTGCGGCTGTGGGAGCAGCTGGCCGCCCGCTACCGCCGCGACTCCCGCGTTGCTATGTACGACTTTCTCAACGAGCCCCACAAGGTGAACTCCGCGAACGGGCTGTCCGATGATAACCGGGAAATCAACGCTTTATATAGTCGGCTCATCAACGCCGTGCGGGCCCGGAACGATCCGCACCTGTTGCTGCTGGAAGGCAATGGCTACGGCAACGAATACACCAGCCTGACCCCGGACAAGCTCCGGATTGCGGACCGGACCAACCTGGTGTACAACGCGCACCGCTACTGGTGCTCCAACGGCCCCGGCGCTGCCGACCCTAATGCCAACCAGATCAACCTGATCCATAACCTGGTGGCCTTCCGCGACACGTGGCAGGTGCCGGTCTGGGTAGGGGAGACGGGGGAAAACTCCAACGAGTGGTTTGCCGGGGCAGTGCAGGGGCTGAACCAGGCCGGCATCGGCTGGTGCCATTGGACGCTGAAACGGGTGGAAGGCGCCACCAGCCTGCTGCGGGTACGGGCCTACGGCAGCATCCTGACGCCCGCGGGCCGGGCGGCCTTGCTGCAAAACTGCCAGTTTGCGGAATGCCTGCCCAACCGCGACGTGCTGGCTGCTTTTGCGCCCCCCACCGCCGGCCGCCAGCCTTTTGCCACCCTGACGCTGCCGGGCCTGGTGCACGCCACCGACTACGACCTGGGCCGCCACGGCGCGGCTTACCAGGATGAGTACGCCGAAAGAACCGATTACCGCAACCAGAAGGCCACCAACAGCGGCAATGCCTGCCGCAACGACGGCGCCGACATCTTTCCCGTCGACGACCAGGCGCCCAGCCGCGGATTTGCCCTGGGCAGCATGGCCGTGGGCGAGTGGCTCAACTACACGGTGCAGGTGCAGCAGGCTGGTCGGTATACCGTGCAGGCCCGGGTAGCCAATGACCAGGCCACGCCGGCCCGCCTGCTGGTAAAGCTCGACGGCGCGGTGATTGGGACTCTGCTGATTGGTAAAGGCGACAGTCCGGCCACCTGGACCACCGTTTCTGCCACTACTACGGCCATTCCAACGGGGCCGCACACGCTGCAGGTGTACGTGGAGCAGCCCGGGGCACAGCTAAGCTGGCTGCGGTTCAGTCCCGCCCCCGCCGTGGTGCAAGGCAGTGAATAAGTGTTCAACCACCAGCTGATGCACGGCTTGCCCGGCCCGGCGGCTCCCGGCCGGCAACCCGCATTAGTTTCCTTACATTAGGAGCTACATGAAGCGGCCTGCCACCCCCCCGTTATTCCCCGCGCATTTTCCCGCCTTTACCCACTGGCGGCGCAGCCTCTGGCTGTGCCTGCTGCTGCTGGGTACTGTTACGCTCGGCCAGGCCCAGTCGTGCGATAAAAGCCTGCGCGTCCACAGTGGCATCAGCCGGCTTTACATTAGTCCCTGCATGTACAGCCTGCTCGAGGACCCGTCCGGCCAGCTCACCATTGCCGATGTGCGCCGCCCCGAATGGAGCCGCCGGTTTCAGTCGGGAGAGGTAACCTCGGGAGGGAAGCCGGCCGGCAACATCGACAACACGGAATCGGCCTATTGGCTGCGGCTCATTGTGCGCCCCGACGACGACGAGCACCACTGGTACCTGGAGATGTTCGATTCCCACATCAATGACCTCACGTTTTTCCGCGCCAACGCGACGGGCCGCTACTTCGGCGTGCGCACCGGCGCCGACCTGCCCTTTGCCAGCCGGCCCTACGCCTACAAAAACTTTCTCTTCAACCTCTACCAGCGCCCCAACGAAACCCAGACCTACTACCTGCGGCTGAAGTCGGACTCCAAAACAAGCTTTCTGAGCGAGCTGCGCAACGAAACCATGCTGGCCTCCCACTTCCAGACGGAGTACGGCACGCTGGGCGGTTTTTACGGCGTGCTGCTGATCATGGTGGTTTACAACCTGCTGATCTTCCTCTTCATCGGTGAGCAGACCTACCTGCGCTACGTCGTGTATGTGCTGAGCTGCAGCTTGCTGTTCTTGTCGGAAGACGGGCTGGGCTTCGAGTACATCTGGCCGGCGCTGCCCTGGCTGAACCAGGTGGTGAATGCCGGGGCTCCCATTCTGCTGCTGCTCACCTTCAGCTATTACGCCCGTCATTTTCTGGATGCGCCCCAGCGGCTGCCGCGCCTCGACCCCTGGGTGCGGGCCGTGGTGCTGCTCAGTGCCGGGCTGCTGTTGCTGGACACCGTTTTCGTGAAGTCCGGCTTCAGCTTCTGGCTTTACCTGCTGCCTTACGGCATGCTGTACTTCGCGGCTTTCCTCGTGTACCGGCAAGGATTCCGGCCCGCCCGCTTCTTCCTGCTGGCGCAGGGGCTGGTAGCGGTGAGCCTGCTGTTTCTGATTACCCGAAAGCTGGGCGTCGACTTTTTCAACAACGCCTTCACGGTATACAGTATGAACATGGCCTTCGTCATTGAGGTAGTCGTGTTCTCGTATGCACTGGGCGAAAAGATCAAGACCATCAAGGACGCTACGCTGCGGGCCCAGGAGCGCCTGGTGAAGCAGCTGCGCAAAAAGCATCTCGTTCAGGACCGGCTGGTCGAGCAGCTGCACCAGAATCAGGAGCTGAAAGACCAGCTGAACACCGAGCTGGAAGAACAGGTAGCCCGCCGCACGGAAGAGCTGCGCCAGCAGAGCGAAACCATAGTGGTGCAAAACCGCGAGCTGCTGCAGGCCAACGGGCTGCTGGCGCTGCAGTCGGCGGCCATCGAAAAGCTGAATACCGACCTGCAGCGCGACCTGCAGCAGTCCCAGACCGCCCGGGTGTTGTCCAAGGAAGTGGACTTCGGCGAGTTCAGCCAGATCTACCCCAACAAAGATTCCTGCCTGAGCTACCTCGCCGATCTGAAATGGGCCCAGGGATACCGCTGCCGTAAGTGCGGCCACGAGAAGTACTGCGACGCCCGCGAAGCCCACGCCCGCCGCTGCACCAAGTGCCGCTACGTGGAGTCGGCCACGGCCTACACCATGCTGCAGAAATGCAAGTTTTCGATCATCAAGGCCTTTTACGCCGTCTTCCTGATTTACACCCACAAGGGCAACTACTCCTCGCAGGAGCTTTCCCGGGTGCTGGAGCTACGGCAGGGCACGTGCTGGAGCTTCAGCCAGAAGGTGTTGGAGGCTATGCGCCGGCGCCGTCAAGCGGCCGAGTACGACGAAAACGAAGGCTGGACCCACGTGCTGCTCGATGCCCACGGCGCCGTGGAAGAATCACAGCCAGTGGCCCAGGCCGAGCATTCCGGATAAAAATCGGCTACCCGATAGAGAATCTACTGATTGTATAAAAATATTTTAAAATAAACGGGCAAAAAGGCCCCTTTTTTCATTGTTTTTTAGCCGTAAGTGCAACTCAGCCGGGAAAGGGCGCTACTGGGCTTGGCAGCCACAAACTACCGTCCAGAACGTGTGTGGTAAGTGTATAAGCGGAATGTGTAGTAGACGGCAAAACGGCATTTAGGAGCTGTTTGAGGGGTTTTTGCTCTTGCATTTCCCGAACAAGGACTGATATATTTGGGCATTCCCCCTTGTCCCAATGACTACTTCCCGTCCTGCCCAACCTGCGCTGATCAGCGCAGCCGGAGCCTCCGTATTGAGTACTGCCGCTCAGGCCCGCCGGGTGGCGCGCACCTTTGCTTTGGGGGCCGCGCTTTGTCTTGCGGGCAGCTGTCAGCGCCCAGCCGTCACCACCCTGGCTTCGCCGTCGGCCCCGGGGGCAGCGTCCACTCCTACTACGTCGCCTGCGGTCAGCAGCGCTGCTCCGCCGGCTGTGGTGAGTGAGCGGGTAGCCGCGCTGCTGGCCCAGATGACGTTGGAGGAGAAGATCGGGCAGATGACCCAGCTCACGAACACGGTCATCAACACGACCGGCGTGCAGCGCGACGTAACGCTGGATTCGGCCAAGCTGGTCCCGCTGATCCGCGACTACCACGTTGGCTCCTTCCTGAACGGGGAGGCCGTGCCAGCCACCCAGTGGGTGAAGTACTCGGCGGCCCTGCAGCGCATTGCCCTGCGCGAGTCGCGCCTGCACATCCCCATCATCTACGGCATCGACCACATGCACGGGGCCAGCTACGTGGCCGGCACGGCTATTTTCCCCCATAATCTGAATCTGGGCGCCACGTTCAACCCGGAGTTTGCCCGCCAGACGGCCCGGGCCACGGTGCTGGAGTCGGCCGACCTGGGTCACCACTGGATTTTTGCCCCGGTGCTGGACCTGGGCGTGAATGCCTACTGGCCCCGGCTTTACGAAACCTACGGCGAGGACCCGCTGGTAGCCTCCGTGATGGGGACGGCCTTCGTGCGGGAAATTCAGGAAAACAAGGAAATAGCACCTTACAAGGTAGCTGCCTGCGGTAAGCACTTCATCGGCTACTCCGACCCGCGCAACGGCTGGGACCGGACCAACGCCATGATTTCGGACCAGCGCCTGCAGGAATTCTTTCGGCCCTCGTTCCAGGCGGCGATGGATGCCGGGCTGAAAACCATCATGATCAACTCGGGCGAGGTAAACGGCGAGCCGGTGCACGCCTCCCGCCGCATTCTGACCGACCTGCTGCGCACCCAGATGGGATTCAAAGGCGTCGCCGTTACCGACTGGGAGGATATTATCCGGCTGGTGCGCATTCAGAAAACGGCTGCCAACGAGAAGGAGGCCACGTTTATGGCCATCGATGCCGGCGTGGACATGGCCATGACGCCCTACACTACCACGTTTTGCCGCTACGTGAAGGAGCTGGTGCAGGAAGGGCGCCTGAGTGAGGAGCGCATCAACCTCTCGGCGGGGCGCGTGCTGCAGCTGAAGGTGGATCTGGGACTGTTTGAAAACCCCATGCCCCGCACCGACCGCCTCAGCCGCGTGGGCGACCCGGCCCTGAAGCAGCAAACGGTGGAAGCGGCCCGCGAATCGGTGGTGCTGCTCAAAAACGAGCAGAATACGCTGCCCCTGGCGCCCGCCAACATCAGGCGCCTGCTGGTTGTCGGGCCCTCGGCCGACTCGCGGGCCAACCTGGCCGGCGGCTGGACGCTGGCCTGGCAGGGCCGCAAGGAAGCAGAGTATCCCAAAGAGGTGCTGACCATCTACGCGGCGCTGCGCCGGGAATATCCCGGTGCCCAGGTCGAAACGATGCCGTATCAGGATGCGGCCGGCAGGTCGTTGCTGCCGGCAGTAGCGGCGGCGGCCCGCAAAGCCGATGCCGTGGTGCTGGCCATTGGCGAGCGGCCCTACACCGAAGGCCTCGGCAACACCAGCGACCTGACGCTGCCCGAAGACCAGCTGCTGCTGGTGCGGGCCGCCCAGGCCAGCGGCAAGCCCACGGTACTGGTCGTGATTGGCGGGCGGCCCAGCATTATCCGGGGCGTGGCCGCCAAGTCGCCGAGTATCCTGTGGGGTGGCCTGCCGGGCTTCGGCGGCGGCCAGGCCATTGCCGAGATTATCAGCGGCAAGGTGAACCCGAGCGGTAAGCTGCCCTTCACCTACCCGCAGTTTGCCGGCCACATTTCCAACTACCACCACGACAACAACGAAAACTCCCTGGAGCTGAGCGACTTCGGCGCCGGCTTCGAAAACCGCGGCCCCAAGTACAAAAGCGCCATGCTGACCGATTTTGGCGAGGGCCTGAGCTACAGCACCTTTCGCTACAGCAGCCTGCAGCTCAGCGACTCGGTGCTGAGCGGCAGCGGCACGGTGCGCGCCACGGTGCAGGTAACCAACACCAGCCGCCGCGCCGGCAAGGAAGCCGTGCTCTGGTTTCTGACCGATGAGGTGGGCCGCATCACGCGCCCCGTGCGCCTGCTCAAGCACTTTGAGAAGCGCGACTTCAAGCCCGGCGAAAGTCGCGAAATGGCTTTTGAAATCCAGCCCCGTCAGCACCTGACCTATCCCAATGCCCAGGGCCAGGCCCAGCTGGAGGATGGCTACTTCACCCTGCGCGTCGGCGACCAGGTACGGCGCTTCCGCTACGCTGGTCCTACGGCGGCCACCCCCGGCGCGGAGCGTCAGGGTGGCTCCGGCTCCCGCCCCTGAGGCCTGGGGGCCGCCTGGTGGCCCGGCTCAGGTTCTGCTCACTTGCTCCCCACACTTCCAATTCCTACCCGTATGGTCTCAAACAACTACGCACATTGTCTTATCCGGCGCTCGTTGCTGGTAGCGGCCTGCGGGCTGCCCGCGCTGGCCACGCCCGCCGTGGCCGCCGGCGCGGCTGGTTCGCCCGTCACGATGGGTCGGCACTTCAGGGCCGACGTGCCCGTGTCGGGCCGCGTGACGCAAAGCAACGGCGACCCGCTGCCCGGCGTGACGGTGCTGGTGAAAGGCACCACCATCGGCACCTCGACCAATGCCGACGGCACGTTTGCGCTGAGCGTCCCGGAGAACAGCACCCTGGTGTTCAGCTACGTGGGCTACGTGAAGCGGGAAGTGCCCGTAAGCAGCGGCCCGATTACCATCAGCCTGGACGAGGACCTCAAGGCGCTGAGCGAAGTAGTGGTGGTGGGCTACGGCACCCAGGAGCGGACCAGCGTGACCGGGGCCGTATCGTCGGTGTCGGGCCAGGAAATCCGCCAGCAGCCCATTTCCGACCCCACGCAGGCACTCCAGGGCCGCGCCGCCGGCGTCACGGTGACCCAGAACTCCGGGGCGCCCGGTGGCGCGGGCGGCACTTCGGTGCGGGTGCGCGGCGTCACGTCGTCGGGCTACAATGCCCCGCTCTACGTTGTCGACGGTTTCCCGCTGCCCTCCGGCGACGAAAACCAGCTGAACACCATCAGCCCGAACGACATTGAGACGATTGACGTGCTCAAGGATGCCTCGGCCACGGCCATTTACGGGGTGCGCGCCGCCAACGGCGTGGTTATCATCACCACCAAGCGGGGCAAGGCCGGCAAAAGCAGCATCACGGTGGACGCGTACCGCGGCGTGCAGCAGGTGTGGCGCAAGCTGGACATGCTCAACGCCCAGGAGTACGCCGTCATCAACAACGAGGGCCGCATTGCCGCCGGCCTGCCCATCACCCCCAAGCTGCAGAACCCGGCGGCCCTGGGCGAAGGCGTCAACTGGCAGGACCAGATCTTCCGCCGCGCCGCCATGCAGAACTACTCGCTGACGGCTTCGGGCGGCAGCGAAAAGGCCCGCTACGCCGTGTCGGGCAGCTACTACCAGCAGGATGGCACGGTGATAGGCTCCCGCTTCGAGCGTTTCACGCTGCGGGCCAACGGCGACATCGACGTAAACAAGTACTTCCGCATCGGCAACAGCCTCTCGCTCACGAACCTGAACGACCGGCAGGTGAACACCACCGACGAGTTCAACGGCATCGTGACGCTGGCCCTGCAGATGCCGCCCACGGTGCAGCCCTACACTTCCGACGGGCAGTGGAACATGCCCGACCCGGTGGCCGACAACTTCACCGAGCCCAACCCGCTGATTGAGGCCCTGCTGGACAATAAGAAATTTACCCGCAACCGGGTGCTGAACACGTTCTACGCCGAGCTGGAGCCGCTGAAGGGGCTGCGCATCCGCAGCAGCGTGGGCGTGGACCTGATTTTCGACTACAGCCGCTTTTTCCGGCCCGGCCTGACCAATATTCCCAAGTACGCCCTGCGCTCGGCCACGGCCGGCTCGGCCTACAATCCCAGCTTTCTGATTGAAAACACGGCCACCTACGACCGTCTCATTGCCGACAAGCACCAGCTAACGGTGCTGCTGGGGCAGTCGGGGCAGCAGTTCAACTACTACAGCACGGGCGGCGGCCGCGCCGGCTACGTGCGGTCCGACCTGCAGGAGCTGGATGCGGGCCCGATCAACGAGCAGCGCTACAACTACGGTACGAGCAGCGAAACCTCGCTGGCCAGCTACTTCGGCCGCCTGAACTACGAGTACGCCGGCAAGTACCTGCTGGCCGCCACGGTCCGCTACGACGGCTCCTCGGCCTTTGCGCGCGGGGAGCGGTTTGGATTTTTTCCCGGGGTGTCGGCCGGCTGGCGCCTTTCGGAGGAAGCCTTCTTGCAGGATAACAGCCTGGTCAGCAACCTGAAGCTGCGCGCCGGCTATGGCGTGGTGGGCAACCCGGCCAACGCCGGCCAGTTTGCCTCCCTGCCCACCATCAACACCGGCATTATCTATCCCTTTGGCGGCAGCGGCGGCACGGTAAACAACGGCGCGGCGCCGACGGGTCTGCCCAACTACCTGCTGATCTGGGAAAAAAATCAGCAGCTGAACGTGGGCGTGGACCTAGGCCTGTGGGGCAACCGCGTGGAAGCCAGCCTCGACGTGTACAACCGCAGGTCGCCGAACCTGATTGCGTCGGTGCCGCCCTCGGCCGTGACCGGCACCTACGAGGCCCCGCCGACCAACGCGGCTTCGGCTTACAACCGCGGCCTCGACCTGGCCCTGACCACGCGCAACATTGCCAAGGGCGACTTCACCTGGACCACCACGCTCAACTTTTCGACCTACAAAAACCGGCTGACTTCCCTCGGGGCGGGCCTGCCGTTTGATGGGGCCACTTACCGCAGCGGCTCGGTGGTGCGCTACGACCGGGGCTATTCCTTCGGCTACTTCCGCGGCTACGTGGCCGACGGCATCTTTCAGACCAGTGAGGAGGTGAAAAGCCACGCCACCCAGAACGGCGCGGCCCCCGGCGACATCCGCTTCAAGGACCTCAACGACGACGGCCTCATCAACGACCGGGACCGGACCCAGATCGGCAACCCCAACCCGGACTTCACCTACGGCCTGATCAACAGCGTGGCGTGGAAAGGCTTCGACCTGTACCTGTTTCTGCAGGGCTCCCAGGGCAACGACGTGTACAACCTGAACCGCTTCTACACCGAGGGCGGCCTGAACGGCAACGGCAACTCGACCACGGCCGTGCTGGACCGCTGGACCGGTCCGGGCACCAGCAACGTCGTGCCCCGCGCCATTACCGGCGACCCGAACAACAACCTGCGGGTGAGCAGCTACTACGTAGAAGACGGCTCCTACATGCGCATCAAAACGCTGACGCTGGGCTACGCGCTGCCCAAGGGCCTGATCAGCTACGTGGGCGGGCAGCAGGTGCGGGTGTACGTCAGCGCCCAGAACCTGCTCACGCTGACCCGCTACTCGGGCTTCGACCCCGAAGTGGGCGGCAACGCTGTGGACCGCGGCACCTACCCGCAGGCGCGCACCTTCCTGGCCGGCCTCAACCTGAGCTTTTAAGTATCGGCCGCCCGCGGCGGGTGTCTTTGCCCGCGACGGGTAGCCTTCCCCCAGACCTCTTCTTGCCATGCTACAGACCAAACGTATTGCCGGCGCCGCGCTGCTCGTGAGCTTACTGCTCAGCAGCTGCGGCGACTCCTTCCTGGACCAGTCGCCCCGCGACCGGCTCACGGAAGAAACTTTCTATAAAACCGAGACGGACGCCATTCAGGCCACCAATGCGGTGTACGGCGTGCTCACCCAGCAGGGCCTCTACAACGGCGCGCTCTGGGGCTTCGGCGACGTGATGGCCGACAACTCCGAAACCGGCGGCGGCGGCGGCGGCGACGGGGCCGAGTACACCCAGCTCGACAACTACACCATTCAGCCCACCAATCCGCTTATTTCGGCGCACTGGACGGCCTGCTACGTGGGCATCGGCCGGGCCAACATCGTGCTGGAGCGCGTGCCGGCCATTACCGACATGACGGAGACCATCCGCAAGCGCTGCCTGGGCGAGGCGCAGTTTCTGCGGGCGCTCTACTACTTCCACCTGGTGCGGGTGTACGGCCCGGTGCCCCTGATTGTGAAGCCCGCCAAATCGGCCGCCGAAGGTCTGCTGGCGCGCAGCTCGGAAGACGAGGTGTACGAGCGGATTGTGCAGGATCTCACCGACGCGGCCGCTAACCTGGAGGAGACGTCTTCGAGCGACAACCTGGGCCGGGCCACCAAGTGGGCCGCCACCGGCCTGCTGGCCAAGGTACACCTTACCCGGGGCAATATGTCGGCCGCCGCTACCGCCGCCCGCGCCGTTATCAGCTCCAACAAGTACAGCCTCTGGCCCGACTACGCCGACAACTTCAAGGTCGCCAACGAGAACGGGCAGGAGTCCATCTTCGAGGTGCAGTTCAAGTCGAGCGTGACGACCTGGAACGACAACGGCGTGGGCTTCAAGGGCAATGAGTTCTTTGCCCCGCGCGGGCAGGGCCTGACGCCCAACAACGGCTACGGCTTCAACGTGCCGACCCGGGAGTTTGCCCAGGGCTACGAAGCCGGCGACCGGCGCCGCCCCGCCACCATCTGGCAGCCCGGCGACGCGTATCCGGCCGGCACCACGGCCGGTACCGAGCAGCCTGGCTCGTTGCCCGGCTCGCCCAATGGCCTGAACGTGCGCAAGTGGTTTGTGGGCCGCGCCAACAACTGCTGCCACGACTCGGAGCTGAACATTCCGGTGCTGCGCCTGGCCGAGATGCACCTGATTCTGGCCGAAGCGGTGGGCAACAGCCCGGAGGGCTTTGACAACCTGAACAAGGTGCGCCGCCGGGCCTTCGGGCTGCCGCTGAACGTGGCTTCGCCCCGCGACCTGACCGCCGCCAACACCGCCGACTTCGCCGCGGCCGTGCTGCGCGAGCGGCGCTACGAGCTGGCCTTCGAAGATGACCGGTGGTTTGATCTGAAGCGCACCAAGAAGCTGGTGGCAACCATGCGGGCGGCGGGCAAGAACATCCAGCCCTTCAACGAGGTGCTGCCCCTGCCGCAGTCGGAGCGCGACATCAACCCCAAGATTGAACAGAACACCGGCTACTAACCGTCTTCCCCGCTATTCCCATGCATTGCTTCTCTTTCCCTCTCGTGCGCCGGCCCGCAGTGGCCGGCGGCCTGACCCTGCTGCTGGCCAGTGCGCTGCTGTTGGGCAGCTGCCAGAAAGACGGCCCCGACGGGCTGGACGGCCCCGCACCCACGGCCGCTTTTGCCACCCAGCTCAATACGAGCCAGTATCCGGTGGAGGTAACCTTCACCAGCAGCAGCCAGAACGGCTTCCTGGAAGAGTGGAACTTCGGGGACGGCTCGGCCCTGGAAACCCACACTGCCGGCGAAGTGGTCAAACACACCTACACCCGCGCCGGCGCCTACCAGGTGAAGCTCTCGGTGGCCGGCCGCGGCGGCACGGCCGTCACGCCCCTGCAAACGGTAACCATCCCGTCGTTGTGTACCGACGCCACCTTTGATGCCCTGACCGCCTGCACCGGTGGGAGCGGGGCGGCCTCTTGGCGCTTCAGCGACCAGCCCGGGGCCATCAAGCGCCTGTCGGCCAGCGGGACGGTCCTGTCCTCGTCGGCGGCGCCGCTGCCCGGCTGCCAGGGCGACGACCAGTTTTCCTTTGCCAACGTCTTCATCTACAGCTACGACGCGCTGGGCGGCACGTATGGCAACGGCACCTGCGGGCCGGCGCGCACCGCCAACTCTTCCTTTGTCTACAAGGTAGGAGGGCCTGCTCTCGGCCAGATCATCCTGCAGGGCAAAGGCGCGTTTATCGGGCTGCCCGACTCGGTGAACAACAAAACCTACGACATCGTGGAGGCTTCAGCCACCCGGCTCCGGCTGCAGGGCACCAACCCCGACGGCACCAAAACCGAAGTGACCCTGGTGCCCCAGCTGTCGGCCCTCGACATTGTAAAGCAGAAGCTGACCGGCGGCTCCTCGCGCACCTGGCTGCTCGACAACACCAAAGCTGCCACCATCGTGGTGGGCCCCGGCGACGCGGACCCGACGAGCTACTTTCCGGGCGGCGCGCTGGGCTCCTTGCCGCCCTGCCAGGCGGATGATGAGTTTACGTTCTCGACCACCAACGTGTACACCTACGACGCCAAAGCCGAGACGCTGGTGGCCACCGCCGGGTGCCAGGCACCCCGCTCGGGTACCTCCGGCTTTGTGTTCGGGCCCGCTACCGGCGCCGGGCAGGCGCAGTTCGACCTGACCACCCCCGGCACTTTCATCGGCATCACCGACGCCAACAACAACAAATACCGCATCCTGGAAATTACCGATCAGACCATGCTGCTGCGCGTCGGTCCGCCGACGGGGGGCGTGGTCCACACCATGAAGCTGCGGGTGAAGTAACCCGCGGCCTTTTTTCGCTTTTCAACCTGACTTGTCTGCATGAAAAATTTCCTGTCATTCTCCCGCCTGCGGCTCCGGCCAGCCTTCGGGCTGCTGCTGACCCTGGGCCTGCTCAACTGCACCAAGGACCCGGAGAAAATTCTGCCGGCCCCGCCCGGCACGCCGGTTACGCCCGTGCTCAACGAGGCCGACCGCGACTTTGCCCAGTACACCGAGCTGGCCTGGAGCGACGAGTTCGACGGCGGCCAGCTCGACCAGAGCAAGTGGACCTACGAGGTCAAGGATAGCTGGTTCAACAACGAGCTGCAGGCCACGACCAACTCGCCCAGCAACCTGTTTCTCAACAACGGCCAGCTCAACATCCAGGCCCGCAAGGAGAACTACAACGGCAAAAGCTACACCTCGGCCCGCATCATCACCAAGGGCAAGAAGGACTTCGGCTACGGGCGCCTCGACGTGCGGGCCAAGGTGCCGAAAGGCAAGGGTATCTGGCCCGCCATCTGGATGCTGGGGGCCAACGACGCCACGGTGGGCTGGCCGGCCTGCGGCGAAATCGACATCATGGAGCTGCGGGGCAGCACGCCCAGCGTCAACGTGAGTACGGTGCACTTCGGCACCAGCCCGACCGACCGCAAGCAGCTGGGCACCACCAAGACGCTGGCCAGTGGCGACTTCTCCCAGAACTTCCACACGTTCAGCTTCATCCGCAGCAAGGACAAGATGCGCTGGTACCTCGACGGGGAGCTGTACTACACCCTCACGTCGGGTCAGGTGTCGCCCTACCCGTTCAACAACCCGTTCTACGTGATTCTGAACGTGGCCGTGGGCGGCGACTTCGACGGCAACCCCGATGCCAGCACCACCTTTCCGCAGAGTATGCAGGTGGAATACGTCAAGTTCTGGAATGCCAGATAAACTGCATCTGGACGCGCTGCTGCGCCAGCGGGGCCGCGACCTGGCGGTGCTGGGCGGCGGCGTTCTGGGGGGCGTGGTGCTGAGTCTGGCGCTGCTGAGCCTGGCGGCTCCCGCCCGGCCCGAGTACCGCGCCCCCCGGGCGGCGGCTCCTCCCGTGGTTGATGGGCGGGCCACCGACGCGTGCTGGGCCGCGGCTCCGTGGCGGCCCCTGGATCAGCGCTGGGTGGGCCCGCCCACGTCGGCTACCGACTTCCAGGGGCGCTACAAGGTGGTCTGGACGCCGCAGCGGCTGTTTGTACTGGCTGAAATCACCGACGACCAGCTCAGCGATACGCATGCTAACCCGCTGGACAAGTGGTGGGACGACGACTGCCTGGAACTGTTCGTGGACCCCGACCATTCGGGTGGGCCGCACCAGTACACCTACAACGCCTGGGCTTACCACGTGGCGCTCGATGGCCACGTGGTAGACCTGGGCCCCGACCAGCAGGGCCACCTCTTCGACGACCACGTGCAGAGCCGGCACACCCGGCAGGGCACTGTAACCACCTGGGAAACCGCCGTGGCCCTGTACGCCGATACCTACGATGAGCAGCACCCGGCCGCCAACCAGCCCCAGCCGCTGCTTGCCGACCAGCCCATCGGCTTCGCCCTGGCCTACTGCGACAACGACGGCAGCCCGGAGCGGGAAAACTTCTTCGGCAGCGTGCCCGTGGCGGGGCCCGACAAAAACCGCGGCTGGATTGACGCCGGGATTTTCGGAACGCTGGTGCCGGTAGCCAGCAGTGAAGCCATCCGCTGAGTGGCGGTCAGCCCTGCGGATTCGGGCCTGCGAAGCCATGGGGCGGCGGCCGTGCATGCCAGGTCGACGACTGCCGAGCCAACACCCGCCGCTCGGGCGGTCATCTTTTCTCTCACCTCCTTAATGTGTGTAGTATGATGCAGCGTTTTACGAAAATCCTTCTGCTGGCCGGAATCCTGATTCTGGGTGGGCCGCCCGCCGTAGCGCAGGTGCTCTACGAAAACTTCGAGAACGTGCGGCGCGTGTCGTACCCGTTCGTAAACGGGGTGTTCAACCAGAGCGCGGCCAACCCCGCCGCCAACCCCGTGAACGGCAGTACCACCGTGGGCCGCTACGTGCGCGACGCCGGCCAGCAGTTCGACGTTCTCGTCATCAACCCGCTGGCCCCGCGCCTGGCCGACGCCTCGGCTTACCTGGCCGGCACCAAGAAGATTTCCCTGAAGATGTATAGCCCGGCCGTGGGCAAAGCCGTGCAGATTGTGGTGCAGAACAAGGCCAAGGCCGGCACCGGCTACCCTAACGGCAACCTGGGCGGCACCTTCAACGCCACCACCACGGTGGCCAACGCCTGGGAGAACCTGACCTTCACCTACTCTGCCGGCGGCCCCGGCGCCTTCGACCCCACGGTGCTCCCCACCGATGCCGACCAGCTGGTGCTGCTCATTGAGCCGGCCACCAATAGCGGCGCCACCTACCACCTCGACGACCTGATGGGACCCGAGCTGGTAGCGGCCGCCCCGGTGGTAGACCAGCTCTACGAAAATTTCGAGACGGTGCGCCTGCTCGACTACGTGCTCAAGAAAAGCAACGGCGGCTTCAACGCCGACACGCTGAACCCGGCGCCCTCGGCGGCCAACAACAGCTCCCGCGTGGGCCGCTACACCCGCAGCAACCTGCAGTTCGACGTGCTGGTGGTGCGGCCCCGGCAGCGGCCCGCCGACGTGTCGGCCTACCTGACCAACGCCAAGCAGATGACCATGAAGGTGTACAGCCCGGCGCCCGGCGTTCAGTTCCAGATTACCATGCAGGACTCCACCCGGGCCGGGGCCACCAACTATCCGCTGGGCCGGCATTCCGAGTACGTGGCTACCACCACGGCCACGGCCGGCTGGGAAACCCTGGTGTTTACCAACAGCAGCCGCCCGGACCCCACCATTTCCTCGACTTCGGTGAATGAGCTGGTGCTGCTGATTGCTCCCAATACCACGGCCCGCGGCCGCTACTACCTCGACGACTGGTATGGCCCCGCGCTGCAGACCGGCACGCCCACCCGGGCGGCCCGCCCGACGGCGGAGCTGGCCGCCAGCTGGCCGAATCCGGCGGCCGACCACACCACCATTTCCTTTGCCCTGACCAAGGCCTCGGCCGTGACGCTGAGCGTGTATGATGCCCAGGGCCGGCGGGTAGCTCCGCTGCTGCAGGCCCAGCCCCGGGCGGCCGGCGAGTATGCCGTGCCTTTTGCTACCTCCAGCCTGGCTGCCGGCCTGTACTACTTCCGCCTGGAGGCCGACGGCCAGACCCAGAGCCGGGCGCTGAGCATTGTGCGCTAAGCTTTTCGTTGCCAACCCGTAGTGCCCTGGCTCCGCCGGAATCATGCAGTCGGTGGACGGGGTGTTGAGGCCGGTTCCGGGACCTGATGGGCCAGCGGACCGGCTTCTTTGCGTATTATTAGGGGCTTTAACGCTCCCTTCTTTCCTTCTCAACTTTCCTTTATGGCGCTTATCAGCTCCCAGCCCCATTCCAATCCGGCCGCTGCCGCCAGCGGGGAACCGACGCCGCACTACACCTCGGCGCTGGCGTCGTTGACGGTGCTGTTCTTCATGATGGGGTTCATCACTGTCTTAAACGACATCCTGATTCCCTACCTCAAGGGCCTCTTCACGCTGGGCTACGCGGAAGCCAATCTGGTCAACTTCTGCTTTTTCGGGGCTTACCTGCTTATGGGCATCCCGGCAGGACGAGTGGTCAAGCGGTTTGGCTATAAGAAGGGGATGTTGTTGGGGTTCCTCACGGCCGCCCTGGGGTGTTTGTTGTTCTACCCGGCCGCCGAGAGCCGTACGTTCGGCCTGTTTCTGGGCGCGTTGTTTGTGCTGGCCACCGGCATTGTGCAACTGCAGGTAGCCGGCAACCCCTACGTAGCCATTCTGGGGCCACCCGAAACTGCCTCCTCCCGCCTGACGCTCACGCAGGCCTTTAATTCCGTAGCTACCTTTTTCGGGCCCTTGGTCGGATCCTACTTTATTCTGTCTCACCTGCCCGTTCTCAAGAACCTGTCCCCCGCCCAAGCCGCGGCCCTGGATGTAACGGCGGTTCAATACCTGTATCTGGCTATTGGGGCGGTACTGGTGGCTATCAGCCTGGCGCTGAGCTTTCTTAAGCTGCCGCACATCGAGCATGCCCCGGCCCCGGCCGGCGACACGCAGCGGGCCTGGCACTACCGGCACCTGCTGCTGGGCCTGGTCGGCATCTTCACCTACGTGGGGGCGGAAGTGGCCATCGGCTCACACATTGTAAGTTATCTGGAGCAACCCGAGGTCGTGAACATGGCGGCCCAGAAGGCCGGCTACATGGTCATGCTGTACTGGGGAGGCGCCATGGTGGGCCGTTTCGTGGGCATTGGGGTCTTGCGCCGCTTTCAGCCGGGCCGGGTACTGGCGTTGAACGCCGCCTTGGCCATTGGGCTGACCCTGATTTCGGTGAACACCACGGGCTATACCGCCATGTGGAGCCTGCTGGCCGTGGGGCTGATGAACTCGATCATGTTCCCCGTTATCTTCACGCTGGCCGTGGCCGGGCTGGGGCGGCACACCGAGGACGCGTCGGGGCTGCTGTCGGCCGCCATTGTGGGCGGGGCCATCATTCCGCCCCTGTTCGGCCTGATTGCCGACAGCCAGGCCGGCGGCGGCGGCGTGCACGCCCTGCGCCTGGCCTTCGCCCTGCCCATGCTCTGCTACGCCTACATCATCTGGTACGGCCTCAAAGGCAGCCGCCCTGCTGCCTCCACGACGGGTGCTGTAGCGTAGAGCTCTTGCTGTCTTTACCCTCGGAAGCTGAACCGGAGCCGAACAACTCCGGTTCAGCTTCCGGCGTACAGGGAAGGCTTCTGCCGCCCGACGCCGTAGTCCCGCGCCGACCCTTTTCTGCATGCTAAAATGGCTTTTCTGCGGCGCTATAGCGCTTTTTATGCTGCTGCCCGGCTCGTCCTACGGGTACTCGGTGCTAACCCATCAGTCCAACATCGATTCCACCTGGAAGCGCTGCCTGCTGCCGCTGCTGCAAAGCCGCTTCCCCAATGCTACCCGGGAGCAGCTGATTGAGGCGAAGAGCTACGCCTACGGGGGCGCCATCATTCAGGACATGGGCTTCTATCCCTTCGGCTCGGCACTGTTTACCAACCTGACTCACTACGTGCGCAGCGGCGACTTTGTGCGCAACCTGCTGCAGGAATCCACGGACCGCAACGAGTATGCCTTTGCCCTGGGTGCGCTGGGCCATTACGTGGCCGACATCAGCGGCCACCCCGAAGGCACTAACAAGGCTATGGCCTCGGTGTATCCGGAGCTGAAAGCCAAGTTCGGCGACAATATTACCTACGACCAGGCCCCCAAACAGCACACCCAGCTGGAGTTTGCTTTCGACGTGATGCAGGTGGCTGCCGGCCGCTACCGCACTGAGGACTACCACAGCTACATCGGGTTTCAGGTGAGCAAGCCGGTGCTGGAGCGGGCCTTTGAAAAAACGTACGGGCTGAAGCTGGGCCAGGTCATTGTGAACGTGGACCTGAGCATCAGCAGCTACCGCTTTGCCGTGAGCCAGCTGATTCCGACGGCCACCCGCGCGGCCTGGCAGAGTCAGCGCAAGGAAATAATGGCCCTGAGCCCGCGGGTACGGCGGCGGGAGTTTGTGTATGAGGAGAGCCCGCGCCGGTACCGCAAGGAGTACGGCAGCGACTACGAACGACCCGGCTTCGGGGCCCGGGTGCTGTCATTCGCCGTGCGGGTGCTGCCCAAAATCGGTCCGCTCAAGCCCTTTGCCTTCAAGCCGCCCACACCCGAAGCCCAGGCATTCTTTAAGTCCAGCTTCCAGGAGGTGCTCAAAAGCTACTGCGCCCTGCTCGAGCAGGTGCGCGACGACCCCAAGCTGCCCCGCCTGGTGAATGTCGACTTCGATACCGGCCACCAGACCAAAACCGGGGAGTACCCATTGGCGGATAAAACCTACGGGGAATGGCTGCGTCGGCTCTCCAAGGATAAATTTGAGGGCATCAGCGCGCCGCTGAAGCAGAACATCCTGGCCTTTTACGGGGATGCCCCCAAGCCTTCCCAGGAGGAGGAAGAAAAGGAGGCGGATACTTTCAGGGAAACCCAGCAGGCCCTGGCCGAGCTCAAGGCGCTGAAGGTGAGGTAACCCTTACGGGCTGTGCTGGCCGCCAGCAGCCAGGTCATGGCGGCGCCTTCGTCGTCGCCGAAGAGCGGCATGTGGCAGGGCCGCTCGGGAGCCGTGCCAAACGTGAGCTGGTACAGCCGGGCGTGGTAGGTGGCCTACCCGGCCAGGCGGGCAGGGGAGCCGAGCACGGCTAAGCGCCGCCAGCCCAGCCCGGCCCGACGGCACGCATCCCGCAGTCAGCGCGGACAGCCGCACTGCCGGGCTCTGGTCGGCAGCCTCTGAAAACCGGTCTGGAGCGCGGCTGCCGGCGCATCAGCCAGCGGGCCACCAGCGCCGCCAGCTCGGGGCAAATTCCCGCAGGGCCAGGTGGGCCTCCGGTCCCTTGGCCAAGGACGATTCGCGCAGCCGGCGGGCCGTCAGAATCGCCAGGTCAGGGCGGTGCTGCAGAGCAGGCAGCGTAGAATCGGGAGCGGGTATGTGGGGGAAGACAGGGGCGGCGAGGCAGCGGAATAATTCTGGCAACGACCCGTAGCGCCCCACCGGCAATGGCGCTCAGCATTGAGGCAGCTACCCGATCATGGCCGCCTTCTTGGTGGAGCAGACGGGCGCCGCTGGTTGGCGGGCTACTGCCCCGCGGGGCCGGCCTGCACCAGCCCGCCGCTCAGCCGCCGCAGGATGGTTTCGGCCTGCTTGGCCTGGAAGCGAATATCCAGCAGGCGCACTTCCGCTTCGAGCTGGGTGCGCTGGGCCTCGCGCAGGGCCAGGGGCGTAAGCAGCCCCAGGCGGTAGCGCTCCAGGGCAATAGCCACGTTTTCGCGGGCCAGCAGAATGTTGGCTTCTTCCAGCTCCAGCAGCTGCAGGCGGTTCTGGTACCGGGCGTAAGCCTGTTCGGCATCGGCGTCGAGCTGGAGCTGGGTCTGGCCGAGCAGCAGCTGGCTTTGCTCTTCGCCGATGCGGGCGTTCTGCGCCAGCCGGTTGCGGTTGAAGCCGTCGAAGATGGGAATGGAAGCCACTACGCCGTAGCTGGGGCCAAACACACGGTTGGTGTTGGAGCCCAGCACGCTGCCGTTGGCCGTGTTGATGAGAAAGGCGTTGTTGATGTTGCGGTTGAAGCCGTAGCCGCCCTGCAGCCCCACCTGCGGAAACCGGCTGGCCCGTACCAGCTTCCGGTCGTAGGTGGCCACGTCGGTGTTGAGTTTGGCCTGCTGCAGGCGCGGGTTGTTCTGCTCAATGCCCTGCACAATGGCATCGTGGTCCAGGCCGCGGCTTACTACGATAGAGTCGGCGGGGCTGAAGTCGAGGCGGGGCGTGCGGCCCAGCCGGTTGTTGAGGTTGATTTTGGCGGTAGTCAGGGCTTCCTGCTGCTGAATCAGCGCCGACTGGTCGGCGTTGTAATCCACGCGCGCCGTCAGCACCTCTACCTTGGCACTCACGCCCACGTCCACGCGGGCCTGGGTGAGGTCGATGCGGGCCTGCCCGATTTTCAGGGCTTCCTCAATGGACTTGATCTTGCCCGACTCGCGCACCACGGCAAAATACGCGTCGGTGATGCCCGCCACGGTTTCCTCCAGCGTGGCGCGGGTGAGCTGGCGCTGGCCCTGGTCGAGGGCCTTGAGCCGGTCGTAGGCGATGAACATGCCCAGCCCGTCGAAGATGGTCCAGGTAGCAGCTACGTTGGCATTCAGGGCATTGGCCCGGCCCCCGTTGATGACCACGGGGGTTGACTGCTCCCGCTGCTGGCGGGTGTTGTTGATGTTGAAGGTCCGCCCCAGGTTGCCGTTTACGACGGGCAGCTGGCCGGCATTGCCGCGGGAGACGTTGTTTTCGGCCACCTGCTCGTCGGTGCGCGACAGGCGGATGTCGTAGTTGTTCTGGATGCCGAGCTGGATGGCTTCGGCCAGCGTGAGCGGCGGCGCCGGGGCCACCGTGACGGGCCGGGCGGGCGGCTGCTGGGCCAGGGCGGCCTTGGGCAGCAGGGCCAGCAACACCAGGGCGGCAGCGTGGTGGGAGGGTAGCAAGCGGGCGGGAAACTGCATTCAGTGGGTTAATTGGGCCGTCCGGCATTGGCGTTACGCCCCGGACGTCCTTTTATCAGGTGGGACTAAGCCGTTACGGCCTTCTTCTTTTCCTCTTTCTGCTGCTTCTGACCGTGCTTTTTGGCCGTGGCGAAGTAGGAGTACATCACCGGCACCACGTACAGCGTCAGGCCGGTGGCGAAAAACAGGCCGCCCACCACGCCGATGCCCATGGCGCGCCGGCTCAGGGCGCCCGCGCCGGTGGCAATGGCAATGGGCAGAATGCCGAGAATGGCGCACAGCGAGGTCATCAGAATGGGGCGGAAGCGGGCCGTGGCGCCCTCAATGAGGCCGGTCATGTAGTCCTTGCCGTTTTCAACCTGCTGGTTGGCAAATTCCACGATGAGGATACCGTTCTTGGTCACCAGCCCCACCAGCATGATGATGCCGATCTGCGAAAACAGGTTCAGCGTCTGGTTGAAATACCACAGGCTGAGCAAAGCGCCCGACAAAGCCAGCGGCACCGTCACCATGATGATGATGGGGTCGCGGAAGCTTTCAAATTGCGCGGCCAGCACCAGATAAATCAGCACCAGGGCCAGGCCGAAGGCAAAAACCAGCGAAGACGAGCTTTCCTGGAAGTCGCGGGAGGCGCCGGAAAGCTCAGTGGAGAAGGTCTCGTCGAGGTTCTGGGCGGCAATGCTCTCCATGGCGGCAATACCGTCGCCGAGGGTTTTGCCCGGCGCCAGCGAGGCCGAGAACGTGGCCGAGTTGTAGCGGTTGAAGCGGTAGAGCTGGGGCGGGGTGCTGCTCTCGGTGAGGCGAATCACGTTGTCGAGCTGCACGAGCCGGCCGTCGGCGCCCTTCACCGACAGCAGGCGCACGTCGAGCGGCTGGTTGCGGTCTTCGCGGGCCACCTGCCCGATAATCTGGTACTGCTTGCCCTCGCGGATAAAGTAGCCGAAGCGCTGCCCGCTCAGGCCCGCCTGCAGGGTCTGCGAAATGCTCTGCACCGACACGCCCAGGCTCTGGGCCTTCTCACGGTCGATGTTCACGCGCAGCTCGGGCTTGTTGAACTTCAGGTTTACGTCCACGAACTGGAAGGTGGGGTCCTGGCGGGCGGCATCCAGAAACCTGGGCACGGCTTCCCGCAGCTTGTCGAAATCCTGGGTCTGGACGACGAACTGCACCGGTAAGCCGCCGCCGCCACCGCCGATGCTCTGGTCCTGCGACACGGAGGTGCGGGCGGCCGTCAGCTTCTTTACGCCCGCGCTGAGGGCATCGGAAACCTGCTGCTGGGTGCGGGGGCGCTGGTCGGCCTCCACCAGCAGCACGCGGGCAATGCCGGAGTTGGAGCCGCCGCCAAAGCCCGGCGAGGTCACCGTGAATACGCTGCTCAGGTTCTGAGGGCCGGTCGAGTCGACCGCTAGTTTGGTGAGGCGGGCCATGTACTCGTCCATAAACTCGTAGGAGGCGCCTTCGGGGCCGGTGGCATTCACGCTCACGCGGCTGCGGTCCTCCACCGGGGCCAGCTCGGAGGGAATCACTTTCATGAAAAACCAGATGCCCACGCCCGTGCCCACTACCACCAGCCAGGCCAGCCAGCGGTTGCGCAGAAAGGTTTGCAGGCTGTCCTGGTAGCCGCCGATCATCTTCACGAAGAAGGGTTCGGTTTTGCGGTAAAACCAGTTGTGCTTTTCCTGGCGCTTGAGCAGCACCGAGCACATCATGGGCGTCAGCGTCAGCGAGACGAAGGCGGAAATCAATACTGATCCGGCTACCACAATCCCGAACTCGCGGAACAGGCGGCCCGTGATGCCGGTCAGGAACACGACCGGCAGGAACACCGCCGCCAGCACCACCGTGGTACTGATAACGGCCATCAGAATTTCTTCGGAGCCCTTGATGGCGGCCGTTTTGGGGTCTTCGCCGTCCTCAATACGGGAGTAGATGTTCTCCAGCACCACAATGGCATCGTCGACCACGAGGCCGATGGCCAGTACGATGGCCAGCAGCGTGAGCACGTTGATGGAGAAGTCGAGCAGGTACATGACAAAGAAAATCCCCACCAGCGACACCGGAATGGCTACCACCGGAATCAGGGTTGAGCGCCAGTCGCGCAGGAACAGGAAGATGATGACCACCACCAGCACGAACGCCTCAATAATGGTGTGCTCGACTTCGGTAATGGAGTTGCGGATAAACACCGAGTTGTCGATGGCCGGTCGCAGTTCCAGGTCCTGGGGTAAGTCCTTGCCGTAGAGCTTGATGCGCTTGTTGAACTCGTCGGCGATATCAATCTGGTTGGAGCCCGGCTGGGGAATAACGGCCAGCGCCACCCCCGGCACGCCATTGACGCGGAAAATAGTCTGGTCGTTTTCGGGATATAGCTCCGCGTAGCCGATATCGGAGAAGCGCACCAGCGAAGAGGCATCCTTGCGGATAATGAGGTTGTTGAAGTCTTCTACCGACGTCAGCCGCCCCATGGTGCGCAGGGTGAGCTGGGTGTTCTGGCCCTGCACGGCGCCGCTGGGCAGCTCCACGTTTTCGCGGGTCAGGGCGGCCTGCACGTCCACGGGGCTCACGCCCAAGGCCGAGAGCTTCACCGGGTCCATCCACAGGCGCATGGAATACTTCCGCTCGCCGTATACCCGCACTTCCGACACGCCGGTAATGGTCTGCAGGCGTTCCTTGAGCGTGTTGTTGGCGTAGTCGGTCAGCTCCAGCAGGTTGCGCCGGTTGGAGCTGAGGTAGGTCAGCACGATGGGCTGGGAGTCGGCGTTGGCCTTGCTCACCACGGGCGGGTCGATGTCGCGCGGCAGGCGGCCCTGGGCCCCCGACACCTTGTCGCGCACGTCGTTGGCGGCGGTTTCCAGGTCGGCGTCGAGGTCAAACTCCACGGTAATCTGGGTGCGGCCGTCGCGGGAGTTGGACGTCAGGTTCTTGATGCCCGCAATGCCGTTCAGGGCTTCTTCGAGCGGCTCCGTCACCTGGCCCTGCATCACGTCGGCGGAGGCGCCGGTGTAGGATGCCGACACCGTAATAATGGGCGGGTCCACGCTCGGGTACTCCCGGATGCTGAGGTAGCGAAATCCGATGACGCCGAAAATCACGATGACCAGGCTCATCACGATGGCCAGGACCGGGCGGTTGATACTTGTTGAGGATAAGCTCATATGTTATTGCACGCAGTGTTTCGCGGTGGTAGGCGCAGGGTCCCGCAGTGAACGGCCACCGCGAAACCCTGCGGAAACCACTGCGGGACCCTGCGTGAAATGCTATTTGGTGGCCTTCACCGCGTCGCCGGGCTTCACTTGCAGAATGCCGGTGCGAATGACGGAGTCGCCCACGGCCAGCCCGTCGGTAATCTGCAGCACCTTGTCGGAGCGAATCCCGATTTTAACCTTTTTGGGCACCATCTTGCCGTTCTGCACGGTGTACACGCTGTAGCCGCTGGCCTCGGGAATCACGGCCTCGGTGGGTACCTGCAGCGCGTCGGTCGATTCGCCCAGCTGCAGGTTGACTTTCACGAAAGCGCCGGGGCGCAGCTCGTTGTTGGTATTGGCATAGCGGGCGCGCACCGGCTGGGTGCGGCTCACCGGGTCAATCTGCGGGTCGATGGCGTAGACTTTGGCGTCGTACTTCTTGTTGGTGCCCTCGTCGGTGATGCTGACCACGTCGCCCACCCGCACTTTGGTAGCGAAGCGGCCCGGGACGGCGAAGTCAATCTTAACGGGGCGCACCCGGGAAAGCGTCGTGATTTCGGCGCCGGGGCTCACGTAGGTGCCCACGGTGGCCGTAGTCAGGCCCAGCACGCCCGAAAACGGAGCCCGCACGTAGGCTTTGGCCAGGGAGGCCTGCAGGGCTTTCAGGTCGGCCTGGGACGTCAGGAGCTGGTTGTTGGCCTGCTCGTATTCCTGGGTGCTGATGTATTCCTTATCCAAGAGTGTGCGCTGGCGCTTTTCCTGGTCGCGGAAAAGCTGAATGTTGTACTGCTGCTTGCGGATGGCCGCCTGGGCCTCGTCGGCGTTGATGCTGAACAGCAGCTGCCCCTTGCTCACCGGCTGGCCTTCCTTGATGTTGAGGCTGGTGATTTTGCCCGACAGCTCACTCTTGATGACCACCGACTCATCGGCCAGGATGGAGCCCGTGGCGGCTACTTCATCGGAGAGGTTGGTCGGCTTCACCACGTATACCTGCACGATGAGCTTCTGACCGCCTTTGCCACCGGGGCCACCGGCCCCGCCGGGAGCTCCTTTGCCGCCCCCCGCCCCGCCCTTGCCCCCACCTTTGGCATCGGCGTTGGGAGAAGGAAAAAACTTGATTTTAACGAAGGCCAGGGCTGCTACCAGCACCAGGGCCACTACTATCCACCGGACGACGTGGCTCTTGCCCGCGGGAGTGTCGGCCGTGGCTACTTCTTCTCTTTCCTGTTCCTGAGTTTGCATATAATAAGCTACTTCCGGCCTGGCGCGGCCCACCATTGGTAAGTGGGCCGCAGTTCACAACGCGAATCATTCGCGTTGGGTTTGTTCCCCCGCAAGGCGGCGGGACCGATGGTGGGGGTTAGACACAAAAAAAGCCTGCGGGTTGCAGGCTTTTTTAGCGGGCCGTAAAACCGGTTAGCCGGCTTTCTCATTGATGTAGTTCTTGGCCAGGTCGTTGAGCTTGGTGTCGGTGCTTTGCTCTTCGTGCAGCGTCTGGCGGAGCAGGCCTGCGGCGGCGGCGTGGCCGGTGCGCTCGGCATAGTGGGCCGCAGTGCCGTAGCCGGCTATTTCGTAGTGCTCCACGCGCTGGGCCGAGGCAATCAGGCCGGCATCCTTCACTTCGTCCGAGGCATTTTCGTGCATCATGTCCTTGCCTTCTTTCAGCAGGCCTTCCATGGCTTTGCAGGTGTGGCCGCTGAGGTCAATCTTCAGGTCGCGGCCAATCTGCTCGAGGCGGGCAACCTGGTTTTTGGTTTCCTGCAGGTGGGTCTGGAAAGCCTGCTTGAGCCGGGCATCCTTGGCCGTGTCGGCCATGTCGGGCAGGGCTTTCACCAGCTGGCTTTCGGCGCTGTACAGGTCGCGCAGCTGCTCGTGCAGCAAATCGTCGAGAGAGTTGAGTTTATCCGAGAAGATTCCCATGGCGGACAGTGGTTGTGGTGAAAAGATAGAGGGGACGTTCAACCTACTGTACGGGCCGCCGCGCCCCGACGTTATGGCCGGGCTTGCGCCGGCGGCCGCGGGCTGGCTACCTTGCCGGCCGTTCTGCCCGCCTCTGCCGCCATGAGCATTCCCCGTAACCCCACCGAAGCGCACCGCAATTTCTTCCAGGAAGTCCACGAGGTGGTGCGCCTCGTGCCGCCGGGCCGCGTAACCACCTACGGCGCCATTGCCCACTACCTCGGAGCCCGGCACGGGGCCCGCATGGTGGGCTGGGCCATGATGGCAGCCCACACCGCCGGGAGCCACGTGCCCGCGCACCGGGTTATCAACCGGCTGGGGCTGCTTACGGGCCGCCAGCACTTTGCCACGCCCACGGCCATGCAGGAGGCCCTGGAGGCCGAGGGCGTACCGGTAGTGGATGACGAAGTGCAGGACTTCAAAACGCGGTTCTGGGACCCCAGCCGGGAGCTGGAGTAAGGCCAAGGCTAATGATGGTTTGCGCGCAGCTTGAGGTGGCGCAGGTGAAAGAGGCCTTCCTTGGCCGGCATAAGCTGCAAGGCGGGCTGCTCGCCGGCTTTTTTCTGGCTGTAATTCAGGTAGGTCGTCGTGCCAAACACCGGCAGAAAGGTGTGGCAGGTGTGCTGAGCGTCCTGCAGGCAGATGGTCATGTCGCGGCGTCGGTCACGCCAGGTCAGGGCCAGGTACTGCTCGGGCCCGAGGGTGCCCGCGTCTTTGCCATCGACGAGCACCTGCACCGGCGGCCCGAAGCTGGTCGCCACGCGGCGGTACAGGTATACTGCCGCCGTATCGGCGGCGGCCGCGAAGCCATCCGGGGCGCGCAGGGCCAGCAGGTTGCCGGTCGTTGGGCTCATCTCGTACTCCATCGGCTCATGGCCCCCGCCCGCAATGGCCGAGCCGATGGCGCCGCCCACGATGCCCCCGACCATGCTGCCCAGCACCAGCCCCGTGAGGGCCTCGTTGGGGTCAACGGGCGCGAAGCCCGTGAACGTGTAGCCCGCCGCCGTCGGCAGCAGCGGGAAGTAGCTGCCCCGCTGGAAAATATACGCGGTCTGCCCGTCTGATAGTCCCCACACGCCCCGCACCGATGTGCGCAGTCCGTTGGTGGTTGCCAGCAGCAGGGCGTCGATATGCGGCTGACCGTCCCACTGCTTGCCGGGGCGGGGCTTCTGCGTCATCTCGAAAGGCTTGGTGTCCTGGCCGGGGCTGTTGTTCTGAAATTCCTGGAACGTGCGGTAAAAGCCGCGCTTGGGCTCCCGGGTTTTCTGGATGGGAAACAGGTAGGGCTGGTACCCATCGCCGCGCTGCACCTGGGCCCAGGTGAGTGGGGCCGCGTCCGGGGCGGGCCGTTGGGTGGCGGGCAGCGCCGCCAGCTGGCCCAGGCAGTCGGTCAGGAGCTTGGCCAGGTTGCCGGCGTGCTGCCTGGTCACGTCCAGGCCTTTGGACTCTGTTCCGATTCCCACCGACAGCAGCGGGTAGTAGTGCTCATTTTCCTGGAGCAGGAAGTCGGCCATGATTTCCGCGTTGGCCCGCTCCGAGCTGGCCCGGGTTTCTTCCGCCAGCCGGAGCCGGTGAAGGCGCAGCACCACGGGCCGCGCCGCGGCGTCCGCGGGCTGTTGGCCCAAAAAGGACTGCAGCTCCGCCGCCAGGCTCTGGCCAAAGTTGGCCGGTACGCGGTGGTTGTCGAGGCCCTGCTGCACGTAGCCGAGCATCGTCCGGTCGGCGCGGGCGTCCACCACCTTTGCCACCCGAAACTGGCTGGCCGGAAGAGCCGGCACCGGGGGCAGCTCGATGGTAAATACCTGAGCCGCGGCCGGCTTAGTCAGCAGCAGCAGGAACAGGAGCGGGAGATAACGCAGCTTCACAACGGCAAGATTTAGCAAGACAAACAGATAGGATTACCTCGACGCTTCCGCTTCCGCGCATTCCTGCAGGGCGGCCGTACCCGTATCGGCCGAAACCAGGCGGAGCGTGGGCGCGGGCTGGGTTGCGGTACCCAGGTGGCAGTCGAGGTAGTTGGCCGCCCGCAGGTCGGGCCGGAAGCGGAAGCAGGCTTCGCGCTCGGTCTGGCCGCACACGCTGATTTCGGCCAGCGTACCGGCGGGCATGGGCAGGGTGAGGTACTCGCCGCTACGCAGCGCGCCCATTGGCTGGCCATTCAGCAGCACCTGCACCGTACGGGTGGGTGCCGCATCGGGCCGCCGGTACACCACCACGGTGGCGACGGCGGCCGGCGCATCGGCGCGGGTAGTGGGGGGCAGGTCTTCACTGGCGAAGCCCGTATCGGGCTGCAGGCGCAGCGTGGCCGCCACCAGAACCGGCGACTGGCGCACAAAGACTCCGCCGGGCGTATAAACGACGGCCGCACTCCTCTGGCGCGGGTCCAGGTACACGGGGGCCTGGTATTCGTAGCCGGCCGCGGTGCGCTGCAGCGGGTAGAAAGCGTTGCCGTGACGGATGTAGACCTGCTGGCCGTCGCAGAAGCCCCAGTATTCGCGCCCATCGTGCCACTGGCCGTCGGGCGTGTCGCCGCGCAGCTTCAGGCCCGTTGGCTGCGTGCCGCTGATCGGCGCCGCCCCCGGAAGGAGCGCCCAGGATTTGGTCTGCCATTCCACGCCCGCCCGCGGCGTATTCTGCTGAAAGTCGGCCACAGTGCGGTACACGCCGGCCGGCACGGTCTGAGCCGCCTGCACGGGATAGGCCGCGGCGGGGACAGCCCGCAATACCTGCTCCCACGTCAGGGCCGGACCGGCGGTGGCCTGCTCGGGGCGCAGGGTGGCCAGCGGGGCCAGGGCCTGCAGCAGCGCCCGGCCCAGGTTGTTGGCGTGCTGGCTGGTTACGTCGAAGCCCTGCCCGGTAGTCAGCTCGGTGGCGTGGTGCACGAGGTGGTAGCCGTCGGTGTGCTGGTAGTAGAAGTCCGCTGCCACTTCGGCCAGCGCATATTCCTGCAGCGGCGGGGCGGCCTGCTCGGCCAGCCCCAGCCGCCGCACCACCAGCACCAGGGGCCGGGCCTCGCTGGGGTGAATAATAAGGCTGAAAAAGCCGGTCAGCTCCTGCTCCACCCCCTGCGGGAAACGGGCCAGCTTACGGGTGTTGTCAAGTCCGTTGCTGAGCCAGCCCAGGCCACTTTTGCTGGCGCGGGCATCCACCACCCGCGCCACGTACATCGGCTGCGGCTTCAGGGCCTGCGCCTGCTCCGGGGCCAGCTTCACGTCGTAAAACAGCTGGGCCCGGGTGCCGGTGACGCACAATATGCTTAATACGGCCGCCAACAGGCCGCCCCGACGGAGAAATAGCATGGGAAAAAGCGCGTAAAAAGGGGAATAGACTACCGTTGAGGGAAATACAGACCCCTGCTGGGCTTAACTGTAACTGGCCGTTGCCGGCCCTGATAGGCCGAAAGATAAGGGCGAAACACCCGCAAAAGCTAAACTGGCCAGTCAGCTTTCCGGCTACCTGCCAATCCCTTATCTTTGCTTAGCGCAAACGCTGCGAATCCCACCGTACTGCATGAAACACTCCGTACTCACCTTTTTGCTTACCTGCCTGGTCGTGCTGACGGCGGCCGCCCAAAGTACCTTCTCCATCAAAGGCCGGGTGCTCGACAAGCTCACCGGCGAAGCCCTGCCCGGCGCGACGGTGCAGGTAACCGGCAACGGCATAAACACCGGCGCCGGCGCCGAAGCCAACGGCTCCTACATAGTGCCCAACCTGAAGCCCGGCACCTACAGCGTAAAAGCCTCCTTTATTGGCTACAAGCTCACTGAGCAGAAGGTCACCGTTGGCACCCAGAACGCCATGGCGACCTTCTCCCTGGCCTCCGACAACGCCACGCTCAACGAGGTGCAGGTAATTGCCTCCGTGGCCGTGGAGCGCGAAACCCCCGTGGCCTTCGCCGCGGTGAATGAGGTGAAGCTGCGCGAAACCCTCTCCAACCGCGACCTGCCGCTGATTCTCAACGAGACGCCCGGCGTGTATGCCACCCAGGGCGGCGGCGGCACCGGCGACTCGCGCATCAACATCCGCGGCTTCGACCAGCGCAACGTGGCCGTGCTCATCAACGGCGTGCCGGTCAACGACATGGAAAACGGCGCCGTGTACTGGTCCAACTGGGACCTGGGCGACGTGACCAAGTCCTTGCAGGTGCAGCGCGGGCTGTCGGCTTCCAAGATTTCGGTGCCCGCCGTGGGCGGTACCATCAACGTGCTGACCCGGGGCTTCGACGATAAGAAATCCTTGCTGGCGCGGGTGGAAACCGGCTCCAACAACTACCAGAAGTACTCGCTCATGCTCAGCTCGGGCCCGCTGAAAGGCGACTGGGCCTTCACCGCCTTCGGCTCGCGCCGCACCTCCGACGGCTGGGTCGACCACGCCTTTGACGATGCCTGGACGTATTTCGGCAACATCAGCAAGAAGGCCGGCAAGCACCGCCTTTCGCTCACCGGCATGGGCTCGCCCCAGAGCCACGGCCAGCGCGCGTTCCAGGTACCCGTGGGCGCCTATTCCGACGAGAAAATCCGGCTAATCGGCGGCAAGCCGATAACGAACGGCAACAAGGGCTTTCAGTACAACCCGAACTGGGGCCCGCTTACCCGCTACGCCTACGACCCGCTCACGCACACCCGCTCCAACTTCCAGCCTTCGGAAGACCTGAATGAGCGCTCCAACTACTACAACAAGCCCCAGGTTAACCTCAACGACTTCTGGCAGGTAAACGACCGGCTGTTCGTGTCGTCGGTGGTGTACGGCTCCTTCGGCAACGGCGGCGGCGTCAGCGGCCTGACCGACGGCAACTCCAGCACCATCCTCCAGAACTCGGTGACGGGCCAGACCGACTTTCAGCGGATCTACAATTTCAACGTCCGCAACTACCCTTATACTCTCGTTAGGCGGACTGGCACCACCATCAACGACACCATATTCACGCCTGGTACGGAAGCCAAGTCCACCCAGTTTCTGATCAACAACGTGAACAGTCACCGCTGGTACGGCTTCGTGGTGGGCGCCGACTACAACCTCAACGATAAGCTGACGCTGTCGGCGGGCATCGACGGGCGAAGCTACTACGGCATTCACTACCGCGAGGTGCGCGACCTGCTGGGCGGCGACTACACCACCAACACGGGCAACAAGAACGTGGATCCGAACACCCGCCTGCGCGTGGGCGACAAGCTCAGCTACAACTACGATGGCAAGACCCGCTGGCTCGGCGGCTACTCCCAGCTGGAGTACAAAACCCCGGTGCTGTCGGCTGTTATCAGCGCTACGGTTTCCGAGGTCGGCTACAAGCGCATCGACTACTTCAAAGCCAAGGAAGTCACCGTGGACGGTGTGAACTACCCGGTTCCCTTCGCCGGTCCGGGGGTCATCGTCAACGGGGAGGGCTATACCAACGCCGCCGGCCACACGGTGGAAACGTCCTGGGCGCGGTACACGGGCTTCAGCGTGAAGGCAGGAGCCAACTACAACATCTCGGAACACGACAACCTGTTTGTCAATGTCGGCTACAACCAGAAGGTGCCTTTCTTCAACTTCGTGTATGCCAACAGCGGCTACAAGTATGCCGATGTGAAGCCCGAGGGCATTTCGAGCGTGGAAATGGGCTACGGCATCACCTACCCGAGCATGAAGGCGACGTTGAATGCCTATTACACGCTGTGGGGCAATAAAAGCACCACCTTCACCACCAACCCGGATCAGACTCTCTTATACAACAACGTCCGCAACGTGAATGCCCGGCACGCGGGCGTAGAGCTGAGCGTGGCCCAGGACATCAGCCGGCGGGTGCAGCTGAGCGCCGCCATTGCCCTGGGCGACTGGCGCTGGACGGGTCAGGGCCTGCTGACTAAAACCACTGAAAGCGGCGAAGTGGTGGGCATGGTGGACCAGCCCGTGTACCTGGCTGGCACCCACGTCGGCGACGCCGCCCAGACCCAGTTTCAGCTCGGCCTGCGCTACGAGCCCTTCAAGCGCGCCTACATCCGGCCCTCGTTCCTGCTGTTCTCGAAGTACTACGCCGACTTCAACCCCGAGAACTTGGTAAACCCCGACACGCGCACCGACTCGTACCGCCTGCCGACCACCCGCAACCTGGACCTGCACTTCGGCTACGACTTTCCCAAGGTGGCCAAGGACCGCCTGCGCCTGGGCCTGAAGGCTTCCGTGCTGAACGTGCTCAACGAGTACTACTTCACCGACGTGTCGAACCGGAGCAACTCCAACGTCATCGATCCGGCCCAGCAGCAGGCTTTCTTCAACCGGGGCCGCACCTTCACCATCGGGCTGTCGGCCGCGCTTTAACACCAGAGCCCGAACAGCTCGGTTACGCTTCCATAAAAAAGGCCCCTCGATTCTTCGAGGGGCCTTTTTTTTGCGTTACTGTCGGGTCCGGAAATATGTTGACAGCTTTTCCAAAAGGTGTCATGAAAACCGAGTTTG
>NZ_BAABDH010000039.1:0-257921 GCF_039539525.1 Hymenobacter algoricola
TCTCCGTCTTCCTACGCCAGCTTCCGGTCGAAGCGGGCTGCAAAGGTAAGTTGCCTTTTTCCTCTTTTCCTACTCCCCACCCAACTCTTTTTTTCAACCCCCTCCTCCGCAGAGGCTGGTCCTGAAATGCAGGCGAAGCAGGAAGTAGCGCCCTGCCGCGGTCCGGTTTGGGAGTGCAAAAGTGCAGGTCTTTTTTCGCCCTCGCAACCCCCAACCCAAGATTTTTTTTAGCAGGATATCTGACGCAGGTAGCTGCTCGTCTAACCTATTACGGCAGGCAGGCTGGATAACAACCCGTTATGGTAAGTATTAAGTTCGCTGAGGTGCTGAAAAAAGTTAACACTTTAGTGACCTCAAGGTAATCTGGTCAGCGAGGCTGCTTTATTCGCAAGCGTTGAACGATGATAATGGGGTATAGCAGCATCGCTGGCTCGGCGAAGTAGCGCCAGCGGAAACCAACGAAGAAGACTATGCTCAGCATCCACGTTGCTACTACCGGAGTAAGCAGTAAGATGTCTGCTTGCTGTAGCTGCAACCCGCGTACGCCGCTGGCAACCGTAAGCAGGGCAATGAAGAAGGCTAGGTGGACAACCGCATTGACAGGATTGTAGGGCGTGCGGGGCGCATCCGCAATGAAGTTCTCGGGCGAGAAGAACAGCGCTGTCTTACGGAGCCAGAGCATAGCCTCTTCCCGGGGATGCGCCAGAACCCATTTTTTGGCCAATTCAGCCCGAGCCTGGCTTTCCTCATACTGGTTGAGCGAATCAAGATCAGGGACATGAGCTCGGACGAAGTGACCGAAAGGCTTGGCCGGGTCATCCCAGTCAAACATAAAGCGGCCTTGGGTGACATCGTTATGCCCCTGCAATAATTCGAAGCCGGCCTGATTGCTTAGGATTCGGGCCCCGAACAGACGGTGGTTTTTCTGCAGAATAGGCAGGTGAGCCAGTAGCAGCAGGCAGCCCACGCTCAACACCAGGCCGAAGCTGGAACCGGAGGACAGCTTTCGGGTTGGGACGACGAGGCAAAGCCAGACGAGCAGCAGCGCCGCGTACACCGCTAGCAGGTACCCCCGAAGCAAGCAGGACAGCGTGATGGCCGCGGCCACGATAGCCGCATCGGCCCAGGACAGCGGCCGGCCGGCCAGCAGCCGCAGCAGCTTATAGACTACCAGGATCAGCAGGGGCAGCGCCAGATTTTCGTACCACATGTAGGCTCCTATATAATAGAGGACCGACGGGTACAGTAGCCAAGCGCCAGCACCGACCCAGGACCACGGGGGCGCCACCCCGAAACACAGCAGCGTGCGGTGCACATAGAGTCCGCCGAGCAGGTAGGCGCCAATACTCAGGGCAAAAACCAGCAGCGTGAAATGATGCTTGGGCAGCCCCGCCCGCTGCCAGCCGATGTAGACGAATACCGGGAAGCTGGCGTGGAACGAATCGGGGCGCAATGTGTGCCGTTCGGGGTCGAGGCTGACGTAGCCGCGGCCGGCGAGGTAGTTATCGGCAATACGGCCGTTGCGGCGCTCATCGTAGTTCCACTCCAGACCGGGATTGAGGTGCAACAGCAGGCCCAGCTTGAGCATCGCCAGCACTACTGCCAGCGGCCAGACGAAACGGGGCAGGGATTTGAGCACGAGGAAAAGACCTTTGTGAAACATGGCGGGGCTAAAGTTGGGGGTTTAAGTCGGACGAAGCCAGCGGCAACCTCCCGGGCTGACCCAAAAGGCGGGATGCGTGTTACCTTTCGGCCTGAGTTTTCCGCCGAACTGCTATTCTCTGCCTTGCCTTCGTCCCTGTCGCTTCAGCTCCTGCGCCTGCGCCGCCCCGTGGTTGGTCTGTTCTTCGGCCTGCTGGGCCTGGTGGGCCTTTTGCTGTACGGCGACTACGGCCTGCCCTGGGATGAGCAGCTGGACCGGCTCAATGGCATCATCAGCCTGAAGTATGCGGCCCTGAAGCTGGCCCCGGCGCTGGCCCGGCGGGAGCCCAGCTTTGCCGACATCCCCGACATGCGCGACAATCAGGACACTGACCACGGCGTTATTTTTCAGCTGCCCCTGCTGCTGCTGGAACGGGCCGTGGGCGCCGAGGATGCGCGACAAGTGTATCTGCTGCGCCACTTAGCTACATTTTTCACGTTTCTGGGCGGGGTGTACTGCTTTTTCCGGCTGGCCACGCACCGGTTTCGCCGCTGGCTGCTGGGCCTGCTTGGTGCGGCCCTGCTGGTGCTGACGCCCCGGCTATTTGCGGAAGCCTTCTACAATTACAAAGACCTGGTTTTCCTGGCCTTCTTCGTAACCAGCGTCTACACTCTTCTTCGGTTGCTCCGGCGACCAACGTGGCGGGCAGTGCTATGGCACGCGGCGGCTACCGGCGCGGCCATTGACGTGCGGACCATGGGTGTGCTGCTGCTAGGTCTGACGCTGGGCTTTGCGGGACTGGAAATGGCCTACCGCCCGACGTTGCGGCGGCGTTTTATGAATTTGCTGCCCCTGTATCTGGGCAGTACGGCCCTGGTGGTAGTGCTGGGGTGGCCTTATCTGTGGGAAAATCCCGTCGGCCATTTCCTCGAAGCTTTCCAAAGCTTCAGCCGGTATCGTTCCGATATGACGGTGCAGTACTGGGGCCGGCAGCTGTCGGTGCGGCAGCTGCCCTGGCACTATGCGCCCGTCTGGCTGCTGATTACCACGCCACCCGTTTATTGCCTGCTGTTTGGGGTGGGCACGGCAACGGTGCTGGGCGCGGCCTGGCGCCGGCCGCGGGCATGGCTGCGCACCCGGTCGGGCCGGCAGGATTTACTCTTTGCCGCGTGGTTTTTCGGGCCGCTGCTGGCCGTTGTTGTCCTGCAATCGGTTATGTACGACGGCTGGCGCCACCTCTACTTCATTTATCCGGCCTTTTTGCTGCTGGCCCTGCGCGGCGTGCAGGTCGCCTGGCGGGGCTGGCGTACCGCCGGCCCCGGCGGGTGGCGGCAGCGGCTGGGGGGCGGACTACTGCTGCTGCTGGCCGTGGGCACGGCTCATACGGCCGGGCGCATGGTGCGGGAGCATCCTTATCAGAACCTGTACTTCAGCGGGCTGTCGGGCCAGCAGGCTGAGCGCCTGTTCGAGCGGGACTACTGGGGCCTGGCAGGACGGCAGGGGCTGGAATGGATTCTGGCCCACGATGTCCGACCGCAGGTGCGCGTGGGAACCGATGCCCGCACGGGCCTAGTCCTGCACAACAATAGCCTGCTGCTGCCCCCGGCGGCGCGCAACCGGCTGGTGCTGACCTCAGCCGATCAGGCCCAGTATTTTCTGACGGTGTACCGCTGGCACCCGCAGCCTTATCCGGCCAGCTACGGCCGCGAGGTACATTGCATCCGCGTCGAGGGCATCAAAATCCTGTCCGTATTTCAGCGTCCGTAACCACTTCTGCTTTGGCTCTACCCACTACTTCTGTCCCGCTGCTGCTTCGCCTGGCCGCCGGCTGCACGCGGCAGCGCGTGGTGCCGGCTTTTTTCGGGCTGCTGACTTTGCTGGGCCTGCTGCTGCACCGCGACTTCGGGGTTTCCTGGGATGAGCCCACCGACCACCTCAATGGCATTGTCAACGCGAAGTACATCGGGCAGCAGCTGGCGCCGGAGCTGGCGCGGCGGCAGGCAACCTACGCCACCATTCCCGAGCTGGCCAACTACCACGACAACGACCACGGCGTGGCCTTCGAGATTCCCGTGACCCTGCTGAGCTTCGTGTTTACCCCCGGCGACTCGCGGCCCTACTACCTGATGCGTCACCTGCTCATCTTCTTCACCTTTCTGGGCGGCACCTGGGCGCTGTATAATATTGGCCGCATCTGGCTGCGCGACTGGCGGTTTGGCCTGGCCGCCGCGGCGCTGCTGGTTCTGTCGCCGCGGTTTTTCGTGGAGGCCTTCACCAACGGCAAGGATATCGTATTCATGGCTTTCTTCACGCTGGCCATGTACACGCTGGTTCGGCTGCTGCGGCGGCCCACGCCGGGCCGGGCCGTCGGGCACGGCATAGCTACGGCTCTGGCCATCGACGTGCGCATTCTGGCGCTGATGCTGCTGGCCTTTACCTTGGTCATGGTAATGCTGGAGCTGCTGCCGCGGCCGGCGGCAGCCGCCGATCCGGCCGAGCCCGCGGCCCGCGTTTCCCCGGCGCGCTGGCTTCTGTTGCTTCTCCTCTATATAGGAGTGACCGTGGTGGGCGTCATTATCGGCTGGCCGCACCTGTGGGAAGCCCCGCTCACCAACTTCCTGCACGCCTTCGCCAGCCTCAGCCACTACGACTGGCCTTTCAGCAACCTGTACTTTGGCCGGCTGATTCCCGGGGCCACGCCCGTGTGGCACTACCTGCCCGTCTGGATCATCATTACTACCCCCGTCGCCTACACGCTGGCGAGCCTTATCGGGCTTGGGGCGTGGGTTACGCGGGCTTTTCGCCTGGGCCTGGCGGGCCTGCACACCTTGGCCGGCCGGCTCGACTGGCTAATAGCAGGCTGGCTGCTGGGGCCGCTGCTGGTCATTATCGTGCTGCACTCGGTGGTATACGACAGCTGGCGCCACGTGTACTTTGTGTATCCGGCGCTGCTGCTGCTGGCGGCCCGCGGGCTGCAGGTGCTGACTACGGCCTTAGCCCGGCGCTCCGTCGGGCGTACCGTGGCGCTGACTTTTCTGGTACTGGCCGCCCTGGAGCTGGGGCGCACGGTGACGCACATGGTGCGGACCCACCCGCACGAGCACGTGTACTTCAGCTTTTTGCCCGCCGCTACCGTCGAGCGGCTGTTTGACCGGGACTACTGGTGCCTCTCGTTTCGGAAGGGGGCCGAGTGGATTCTGGCCCACGACGCCGACCCGCAGATCAGCATCAACGTGGAGCGGCACTATCCGCTGTACGCCAACCTGCAGATTCTGCCCGCCGCCGACCGGGCCCGGCTGCACTTCGTCCCCCGCAACCGGGCCCGCTACTTCATGACCACTTACCGCTGGCATCCCCAGTCGTTCCGGGATAGTCTGGGGCCGGAAGTACACGCCATTTATGCCGGCGACATCAAAATTCTGTCGGTTTTCCGCATGCGCTAAGCCAGTCCCCGGTTTAGCTGCCATCTTTGCCCGCACAATATTCTGGCAGGCCGAATTGCTGTTCCTGCATTTAGTTCCGCCTTTCGCCGCCCGCCATGCCGCTGCTTGTTGTTGCCGATGCTTCCCGGGTCCGCCAGTTTCTGGATCTGCCGGTCCGGTTGTATCAGGACCACCCAAACTGGATTTCGCCCCTCGACCAGGACATCGAAAGCGTCTTTGACCCCGCCAAAAACCCAAACCTGACCCAGGGCGAGGCTATTCGCTGGATCCTGACCGATGCGCAGGGAATCGTCATCGGACGGGTGGCGGCTTTCATCAATGCCTCCACGGCCCACATCGACCCGACCCTCCCGACCGGGGGCATGGGCTTTTTTGAGTGCATCGACGAGCAAGATGCCGCCAACGAGCTGTTTGAGGCCTGCCGACGCTGGCTCGCCGAGCGGGGTATGGCAGCCATGGACGGCCCCATCAACTTTGGGGAGCGGGACCGGTTCTGGGGGCTGCTGGTGGCGGGCTTCACCGAGCCCAACTATGGCATGCTCTACCATCCGGAGTACTATCGGCGGCTTTTTGAGGGCTACGGCTTCCAGACGTATTTCAAGCAGTACACCTGCTACCGGGCGGTGGCGGCCCCGCTGCACGCCAGCTTCGCCCGTAGCGCCGAGCGGTACGCCCGGGAGCTGCCGGACTTCCGCTTTGCCCACGCCAACCGGAGCAAGCCCGAGCAGCTGGCCCGCGACTTTCACCACGTCTACAACCTGGCCTGGGCCAACCACACCGGCATCAACCCGATGACGCTGGAAAAAGCCCGCGACATTGTGGCCCAGATGAAGCCCGTGCTGGACGACCGGCTCCTGTGGTTTGCCTACCACAACGACCAGCCCGTGGCCTTTTTCATGAGTTTGCCCGAGCTAAACCAGATTTTCAAGCACGTGGGCCGCAAGTTCGGGCTGCCGCAGAAGCTGCGCTTCCTGTGGGAGCGGTACCGGTTCAACCGGCGCCAGCCCAAGCGCATGTTCGGCGTGATATACGGCGTGGTGCCCGAATTTCAGGGCCAGGGCGTGGATGTGGCCATGCTCGTCCATGCGCAGCGGGCGTTGCTGGCCGCCGGCTACACGGATATTGAGATGAACTGGATTGGGGACTTCAACCCGCGGATGCTGGCCGTTATCCGGTCTATCGGGGCCCGGATTCACAAAACGCACGTCACCTACCGCAAGCTGTTCGACCCCGCCCGCCCCTTCGAGCGCAGCCCGATTATCAAATAAGGCGGCGGGGCGGGCCCGCGCCTACTGCCCGCCGGCCGCAGCCTGCCGGAACTCCGCGTCCAGCCTGAGCACCTGGGGAATGAGCAACTGCCGGCCGTCGTTGTGCAGCACGTAGTCGGCGCGGCGCAGCTTTTCCTCTTCGCTCAGCTGCTTGCCCACGATGGCCAGAATGTCGGCGGCCGTGCGGTGCGGGTCGCGCAGCAGCACCCGGGCCTGGCGCACCGGCAGCGGCGCCAGCACGGTGATGATTCGGTCGAGCTGCCGGTAGGCCCCCGACTCGAAGAGCAGCGCCGCCTCCTTCAGCAGATACGCATGACCCAGCTGCTGCTGGGTTTCGGCCCAGTGCTCAAAGTCCCGGCCCACGTGCGGATGCACCAGCGCGTTGAGCCGGGCCAGCCGGGCCGGATCGTTAAATGCTACTTTGGCCAGATGGATGCGGTTCAGCGCCCCGGCCTCGTCGAAGGTAGCGGGGCCGAAAGCCCGCTCCAACTCCGCCCGCAGCGCCGGGTCGTGGCCCATAATCCACTTGGCCCGCTGGTCGGCGTCGTACACCGGCGCGCCCAGCACCTGAAACAGGCGGCACACCACACTTTTGCCCGACCCGATTCCGCCGGTTATCCCGATGCGCAGCATACGTGAATCAGTGAAATAGATGAAATTGATATTCGGCTTCCGACCCGGGCCGGGCCGGCGAAAACGCCAAACTGCCAGCTACCCAGCCGCTCACCGCCGGAAGACCCGCACCGCGGGCGTCAGAATCCGGATGCCGCGGGCCCGCGGGGGCGTTTGGGTCAGCACCGGCTGCAGGCTGGAATCAGGCGAGTGAAACTGCCCGTAGTGGAGCAGCACCCGCACCTGACTGAGGTCGAGGCGGGCCGTATCTTCGGGAAAGCACTGCACCTGGACCTGCACCGTGGCGGGCTGCAGCACAAACCGTTGGCCGGGGGGGAAATCGCGCAGCTCGGGCACCACGCGCACGCGCACCGTCACGAGCGGGCGGGGCTGCAGGCGCACGTTTACGTCCTGCACGTTGGTGGCCACTAGGCCCGGGCCACCGATGGGCACCCGCATGGCACCCTCGCTGCTGCCGGCCGGCGCCTGCGGCAGGTGCACCGGATACGGGCTGGCCAGCGCATTTACCATGGCCGCCGGCCCCCGGAACGCAATGCTTTCGGGGGTGAAGACCGCCGCGTACGGCAGCGCCGAGCCATCGGCATTGGGGCTGAGCGTCAGGGGTACGCGACGCGTAATCAGGCGGTCAAACTCCACCCAGAGCGTGTCGTTCAGAATGTAGTTGAACTGCAGGCTTTCCATGGCCGCCTGCAGGGCCGGCCGCAACGACTGCCCCGTGACGAAGCGCGTGGCCGGCAGCCGGCTTAGCCGGACTTCGGCGGGCCGCACATCCAGCAGCAGGTTTTTGCGCAGCAGCTTCCAGCCGCGGCCGGTTACGTTCACGGCTACTTCCGTGGGCAGGGGCCGCACGGGAATGTAGCGCGCCGGATCGTAGCGCCACAGCAGCGGGTAGGTGATGCGCGTGGTGTAGGTTTTGTTCAGCGCGTTGAGCAGCCAAAACGTAGAGGCCGCCAGAAAGCACGCCGTAATAGCCCGCCAGTAGCTCCGCTCCTGCCCGTAAAGCGGGCTGATAAACCAGCGGAGCAGACGGGAGGAGCGGGCTAGCACGGTGCAGCGGGGTTAGGTGGTCGTCGTCGTGGGGGCGGCGGCAGCTTTGGGGGCTACCTCCCGGGCTACAGCCGTCCGGTCAAACTTCAGCCGGGTGCCGCGGTCTACCTCAATGATAACCGATTCCTCGTTTACTTCCACCACTTTGCCGTGCAGCCCCCCGATGGTCACCACGCTGGCTCCTTTGGCCAGCGCCTCGCGGAACTTCTTGGCTTCCGCCGCCTTGCGCTGCTGGGGTCGGATCATGAAAAAATAAACAACGGCCGCAATAGCTACCGGAAACAGCAGCGAGGTCAGGCCTTCGCCGGTCGGGGCCTGCAGAAGAAGAGTCAGAAACATGGCAGGGGGAATGTGGAAAAAACAACTGTCATCCTGCGCGGCCCAACGGACCTTGGCCCGAAACAGGCGAGGGCCGTCGTCCGCTCAGGATGACAGAACTGGCAAATGGTACTTCCTATTTCACCGGCCCCGCCGCGCCATCAGACAGCACGTTGGCCTTGATGACAATCTGGGTGATGTTGGGCTGGGTGTTGGCGCGCACGGCTACTTCCTTGTTTTGCAGGCCGGTTTTGCCCTGGCTATCAAACTGCACGTCGATGGTGCCTTTGGCGCCGGGCGCAATCGGCTCCTTGGTCCAGTTGGGCGTGGTGCAGCCGCAGGAAGCCGTGGCGTTTTCGATCAGCAGCGGGCTTTTGCCCGTGTTGGTGAAGCTGAACGTGTGCTTTACCACCGTGCCGGGCTTGATGTCGCCGAAGTTGAACTCGTTCTCGGTGAAGGTCATCACCGGGGCGTTGGGGTTCGGCGCTTCGGTTTCGCTGCCCACGTTGGGGTTGTCCACGGTCGGGTTGGCAACGTCGCTGGCGGCCGTAGCGGCGGCATTCATGCCTTCGGTGCCTACTTCGGCTGACTTATCGTTGGTGCAGGCGCCGACCAGCAGCCAGCTGGAAAGCAGCAGCCCGGAAAACAGAGTACGTTTCATAAGAGAGGAAGATGACGGATTAGAAGTCATCCGAGAGTTAAAGGTAAGACGAAGCGGGAAAATTCAGCAGACCGTCATTAAATCGGCCGCCGGACCATGCAGGAGTCGTGGTGCGCCAGGGCTGAGGGAAGAGCACTGTTCCAACAGCCATCCGCGCGATGCTCCGGCAGCGGCGACGCACGACGTGCGCTCTGGGCCGGCCGTTACGCCATATTATCGATAATAGACTGGGCAAACTGCATCGTGGTGGCTTTGCCGCCCAGGTCGCCGGTGCACTTCTCGCGCTGCTTCAGGGTCAGGTCCAGCGCCGCCTCGATGCGGTCGGCGTAGATATGCTCGCCCAGGTGGTGCAGCATCATCAGGCCCGAGCGTAGCAGCGCCGTCGGATTGGCTTTACCCTGGCCGGCAATGTCGGGAGCCGAGCCGTGCACGGCTTCAAAGATGGCCATGTCGTCGCCGATGTTGGCGCCCGATACCACGCCCAGGCCGCCCACGAGGCCGGCGCACAGGTCGGAGAGAATGTCGCCGAACAGGTTGGTGGTCACTACCACGTCGAACTGCTCGGGCTTGTTGACGAGCTGCATGCACATGTTGTCGATGATTTTATCCTCGAACACGATCTGCGGAAACTCGGTGGCGGCTTCTTTGCAGGCATCCAGCATGAGCTTGCCGGCCATTTTCAGGATGTTGGCTTTGTGGGCCAGGGTCACCTTCTTGCGGCCGTGCTTGGCGGCGTAGGCGAAGGCGGCGCGGCAGATTTTGCGCGAGCCGGCCACCGTGATGCGGTTGAAGGAGTCGGCAATGCCCAAACGCTCATCGTACACTTCCAGGCCCGAGTACAGGCCTTCGGTGTTTTCGCGGAACAGCACCAGGTTTACCCCGGTGTAGCGCGAGTCAATGCCTTCGGTGGTTTTGGCGGGGCGCACGTTCTGGTAGAGGTCGTACTTCTGGCGCAGCGTGATGTTGATGCTGCGGAAGCCTTTGCCCACGGGCGTGGTGATGGGGCCTTTCAAAGCCACGCGGTTTTTCTCCAGCGAGTCGAGCAGGGTCTGCGGAATCAGCTCGCCCGACTGGTCAAACGTGGTTTGGCCGGCGTTCTGCTCTTCCCACTGCACGGGTACCTGCGCGGCGGTAAAAATGGTCTGAACTGCCTTCGTAATTTCGGGGCCGATGCCGTCGCCGGGGATAAGGGTGATGATGTGCATGCTAGGGTATGTACTGAGAATGGGGATGCGACAAAGGTACTCAACCGGTTACGGCTATCGTTTCATCGGGGCGAAAGAACTGCCGGGCTACGATGCCCCGTTGCTCTGGCCGGCAATCTACCGGGGCAATTCTGCACACGGACGGAAGCCGACCGCCGGAACTGGTCATAAAAAAATGTGCTGATGCGCTGCCGGCAGTTTCCTGTCCATCAGCCCATCAGCACATTCCGGCACCCGCGCCTGGCTAGATGGTCTTGCGGGAGTTAATCTGGTTGATCAGCTGGTCCACATCACCCAGCAGCTGCTCGGCTTTGCTTTTGGCATCCTGAATCACGCGCTGGCCTTCGCTCTTGGCGGTGGAAGCGGGGCCGTCGGCGCGGCTGGTGACGAGGTTTTCGGTAAGGTCGGCGAGTACCTCGCGGTACTTTTCGAGCTGATAGCTGAGCCAGCTGCGGGTTTCACGCCCTTTTTCCGGGGCGAACAGAAGGCCAACGGCTGCCCCGGTGAGGGCGCCGCCTGCGAAGCACAGAATGCCGGTAGTGGTTTTGCTACCCATAATGCGAAGGTCGTGGCGTGGAGGAATTTTTAGAAAGGAGGTCAAACCTACTGAACGGCGGGCCGCCCGGGCAGGTTGCCGTCCCAATATAGAACGTTGCCTACTGGTTGTCGAGCAAACCGCGTCCCGACTTGCGGATGGCGCCGCTGGCGGTCAGGTCCTGGGCCAATTTATCGAGAATACCGTTGACGAACTGCTTGCTCTTGGGCGTGCTGTAGAGCTTGCTGATTTCGATGTACTCGTTGATGGTCACCTTCACCGGAATGTCGCGGAACAGGTGCATCTCGCAGAGCGCCATCTTCAGGATGATCTTGTCGATGAGGGCCACGCGCTCCACGTCCCAGTTCTGGGTCGAGTCGGCAATGAGCTTTTCGTAGGGCTCGTCGGCCTTGAGGGTTTCCTTGTAGAGCGTTTCGGCAAACTCCTTGTCGTCGACCCAGTTGGCCGACAGCGACATCAGCTCCAGCTCGTCGGTGGCGGCCTCGTCGAGCATCTTGATGGTTTTGACCACCAGATTTTTCACCACCGAGCGGTTTTCCTCCCAGTTCAGGTCGTCTTCCTCGATCTGCGCCGGCAGGGTTTCGCCCTTAAAGACGTAGGTCTTGTAGAGGTGCTTGAGAATCTCCTGCTCCTCGGCGTAGTTGCCGGCCGGGGCCGCCAGGTAGCTCTGAAACTCGGCGTCGGCCTTGATTTCCGCCCGCCAGGCTTTGCGCAGGGCTTCGAGCTCCTCGGTGCCGGTCCACTTCAGGGAGCGGCGGATGGTCAGGTCCTGCAGCTGCTTGTTGCCGATGAGCTTGTGCAGGGCCGGGTTCTGCTCGAAGCGGGTGGTATCGAGCGGGGCTTCCTTGGAAGGCGTGAAGCGCCGGGCTTCCCGCTCCTTTTCCTCCTCCATTACCCGCAGAATGGCCTCGGGCAGGTTGAGCAGGTGGATATACTGGTTGTGAATGCTTTCGGCGCCGTGCACCATCTGCCCGCCGTAGAACGTGGCGTCCTTGGCTTTCTGCTTCTGGTAGTACTTGATGGCGTCGGCCACCGCGTCGTTTACTTCCCGGTCGTCAAGCTTTTCTACTTCCGCCGCGCTGCCCGCCTTGTGCCACTCCTTGAACACGGCTTCGGCCATCTTCTGCTGGCCTTTCAGCAGCTTGCGGTCCTGGGCTTCGGGCAGGTTGAGGTCGGGAGCAAAAGCATCCGCAATGAGGTCATTGGCCAGCATAAAATCGGACCCGACAGCCTGATCGTAGGCGTACAGGGCTTGCATAACCTTAATGCGGAGCGTGCGACGGTTGAGCATGAGTTGTTTGGGGTCTTAGGATCCTGGGGGCTTGGGTTACTGGTTTTTGGCGGATGAACAATTCATCGGACCAAGAGCCCAAGCCCCCAAGACCCTAAGACCCCAGAAATTAATAAGTGGACTTGACTTTGCCCAGGGACGCAATGCGCTCCTCGGCTTGCTTGGTGGCGGCGGCCTGCGGGTGGCTTCCCTCCTGCTCGGCTTTGGCCAGTACTTGGGTGGTAATGTCGAAAATCTTCTCGGTCTGGTTGAGCGCGCCCTGCCGGCTGCTGCCCACCACCTCCGAATACACGTTGATCAGGCCGCCGGCGTTGATCAGAAAATCGGGGGCGTACACGATGCCGCGCTCCACGAGGGCCGGGCCGTGCACGTTCTCATCCTGGAGCTGGTTGTTGGCGCAGCCCGCAATTACCTGGCACTTCAGGCGGCCGATGGTGTCGTCGTTGATGGTCGCACCCAGGGCGCAGGGCGAATAGATGTCTACGTCCTGGTCGTAGATTTCGTCCATGCCCACCATCTTGGCGCCGAAGCGGGTGGCGGCTTCCAGGGCGCGGTCCTCGTAGTAGTCAGTCAGCACGATGTTGGCGCCTTCCTTCTGCAGGTACTCGAGCAGGTAGGTGCCCACGTGGCCCACGCCCTGCACGGCAATGCGCTTGTTGGCCAGGCTGTCGGAGCCGAAGGCCTTCTTGGCGGCGGCCTTCATGCCCATGTAGGTGCCGAAAGCTGTTACCGGCGACGGGTCGCCGCTGCCACCCATGCTTTCGGGCAGGCCGGCCACGTGCTTGGTTTCCATCCGGATGTACTCCATGTCCTTGGTGGTCATGTTCACATCTTCGGCCGTGATGTACTTGCCGTTCAGGTTTTTCACGAAGCGGCCGAACTTGCGCAGCAGCGCCTCGGTCTTCAGGGTTTTGGCGTCGCCGATGATGACGGCTTTGCCCCCACCCAGGTTGAGGCCCGAGATGGCCGCCTTGTAGGTCATGCCGCGGCTCAGGCGCAGCACGTCGTTCAGGGCTTCGGCATCGGAGGCGTAGTGCCACATGCGGGTGCCGCCGAGGGCCGGCCCGAGCACGGTATTGTGGATGCCGATGATGGCCCGCAAACCGGTTTCGTGGTCGTGGCAGAATACCACCTGCTCATGCTGATGCTCGGCAATCTGGCCGAAGACCGACGTGTCGGTCAGGGTCTTGATTTCAACCATGGGGTTGGAAAATGGGAAATGCGTGGGAATTTGGGGAGGGCAGGTTGTTGTATCTTTGGCGAGTGGGCTGCGTAGCCCTCTCAATCCGGGTGCAAAAGTACCCAATTTTTCCCAGCCGACCATTGTATGCCCTAGTATTGTACTTAATGGCCATGGCTGCTTAACACGCTCCAACTCAATACCCGTGCGCGCTTTAGCTGCTACCGACAAATACCTTTTCCGCTATAAGTGGCACTTCCTCGGCGGCGTGCTCTTCGTGGCCCTGAGCACGTTGCTGGCCATCTTCCCGGCCCAGATCGTGCGCTACTCCTTCGATCTGGTGGGAGAAGGCATTGACCTCTACCACCTCTTCGCCGGCACCCGGGCCCAGGACGGCGTGTACTCCCTGTTCGGCCGCAACGTGCTGCTCTACGGCTTCATGATCGTGACCATGGCCCTGCTGCGGGGCATCTTCCTGTTCTTCATGCGCCAGACGCTCATCGTGATGTCGCGGCTGATTGAGAACGACCAGAAAAACGAGATTTTCCAGCACTACCAGTCCCTGCCGCTGAGCTTCTACCGCCGCCACAACACCGGGGATTTGATGTCGCGCATTTCCGAGGACGTGGGCCGGGTGCGCATGTACATGGGGCCGGCCATTATGTACTTTTTGCAGCTGGTGCTGCTGTTTGTGCTCATCATTCCGCTGATGGTGATGGTGAACGTGAAGCTCACGCTCTACACGCTGCTGCCGCTGCCGGTGCTGAGCGTGAGCATATTCTACGTCAACAACCTGATTGAGCGCAAGTCCGACGAGATTCAACGCTCTTTGGCCGCCATGACGACCTTCGTGCAGGAGGCCTTTTCGGGGATCCGGGTACTCAAGTCGTTTGTGCGGGAAGAGGATTCGCACCAGCAGTTCAGCGTGGCCAGCAACGACTACAAGGAAAAGTCGCTGAGTCTGAACTTCGTCAACTCGCTGTTTTTTCCGCTGATCCTGTTCCTGATTGGCATCAGCACCATCGTCACGGTGTGGGTGGGCGGGCAGGAAGTGATTCGCGGCACCATCACCACGGGCAGCATCGCCGAGTTCCTGATTTACGTGAACCTGCTCACCTGGCCCGTCACAGCCCTGGGCTGGACCAGCTCCCTGGTGCAGCGCGCCGAGGCTTCCCAGGCCCGTATCAACGAGTTCATGCACCAGAAAACCGATATCGTGTCGCGCCGGAATATCGAGCAGGATATCCAGGGCGACATCGTCTTCGACCACGTCTCGTTTACGTACCCCGACACCGGCATTCAGGCCCTGCGCGACGTGTCGTTCCGCATCCGGCCGGGCCAGACACTGGCCGTTATCGGCAACACCGGCTCGGGCAAGAGCACCGTGGCCGCCCTGCTCTGCCGCCTCTACGACGTGACGGCCGGCGCCATTAAAGTAGACACCGTGGACGTACGCGACTTTTCCCTGAACTCGCTGCGGGAACAGATCGGCTACGTGCCCCAGGACGTGTTCCTGTTCTCGGACAGCATCCGCAACAACATCAACTTCGGCCTCGACAACCCCACGGAGGAACGCATGCAGCAGGCCGCCACGGATGCCAACGTGTACGACAACATCATCCGCTTCCCCGAGGGCTTCGACACCAAGCTCGGCGAGCGGGGCATTACGCTCTCGGGCGGGCAGAAGCAGCGCGTCAGCATTGCCCGGGCCCTGGTGAAGGAGCCCAAAATCCTGATTCTCGACGACTCGCTGTCGGCGGTGGATACGAACACGGAAAACGCCATCCTGAACAGCCTGCAGCGCATCATGCACAACCGCACCAGCCTGATCATCAGCCACCGGGTCAGCTCGGTGAAGCTGGCCGACGAAATCCTGGTGCTCGACGACGGCCAGATTGTGCAGCACGGCACCCACGAGGCGCTGATGCAGCAGGAAGACGGCCTGTATCGGGCTCTTTATGAGCGGCAGCTACAGAGCGAGGAAGCGTAGAGTGGTTATGGGTTGCTAGTTGCTGGTTTTCAGCCGGGATTGAGTCCACGGGCCAACAACCTAAAACGAACTACTGACTACTAGCCGGCCAGCATTTCGGCGGCCCTTTTGCCTACGCCCGCCCCTAGCGCCACGCCCATGCCGTTGCAGCGCAGGGCGCCGAAAATCCCGGGAGCCAGCGGCTGCACGATGGGTGCCAGCTCGGCGCCGAAGGCCATAACCCCACTCCAGCGGTAGTCGATGCGGGGCCGCTGCCCGGGCAGAATTACTTCGGTAAGCAGCTGTTCGAGCTGGTTTTGCACCAGGTCGGTGAGGCCGGGCGCGGTAGTGGCTTCGGCGGCGAAGTCGAGGTGGCGGCCCCCGCCGAGCAGGATGCGCCCATCAACCTGCCGGAAGTAGTAGTAGCCCTTGTCGTAGTGAAATGTGCCGGGCAGATGCAGGCCGGCAATGGGCTCGGTTACCAGCACCTGTCCGCGGCCGGGCTGCACGTCCAGGTCCGGAAAAAACTGCCGGCTGAAGGCATTGGTGGCCAGCAGCACCTGCCCCGCCTCCAGGGTGGCGCCCGGCGTTTGCAGCCGGATAACTGCGCCCGTTTCCTCCATAGCCGTGACGGGGCAGCCGTGCAGCACCACCACGTCTTCCTGCCAGGCCAGCCTGAGCAGCGCGTGCATCAGGCAGCCGGTGTCCAAGGCCCCTTCGGCCTGATTTTCCAGCATCGTCGTTACCTGGCCCAGGCCCAGGCGCGAAACGGCGGCCGTGGCATCCCGGAAGCTATCGGGGCGGCCGATGACGGGGGCCAGCAGGTCGTTGAAATAGCCCAGGTGCTCCTGGCAGGTGCGGGCCAGCTCTTCCTCCTCGGCCCGAAACAGTTCGAAGCCGCCCACGGGCTCGTAGCGCAGGGCCGCGTCGCCGAGCAGGCTGCGCAGCAATGCCAGGCCCTCCCAGCGCGCCTGTACCACCTCCAGCAGAGCCGCCGTGCCGCCCTTCTTTTCCTGTTCCAGCAGCTCCGAGATACTGCCGAAGCAGGCAAAGCCCGCGTTCTTGGTGCTGGCCCCATTGGGCAGCATATCACGCTCCAGCACGCACACCCGGGCCCGGGGCCAGCGGCGCTTGGTAAAGACGGCCGCCGTGAGCCCCACGATGCCGGCGCCAACCACCGCCACATCAAAGCCCTGCAAAAACTGCCGGTGCTCCCAGTAAGAAAATACTTGCTTGGTCATAGCCAAAGATAGATGCCGCCCGGCAGTTGGGAATGGCTCTGACGCAGGGAAGCCCGAAAACGCAACGTTCCCGGGCTTCCTTGTCGTCGTTGAGGGTCGTTACTGGCCCACCAGCACCCGGCGCATGCCGCTGCGGGTACCGGCAGTACACTGCACGATGTAGTAGCCCGGCGGCAGGCTGCTCACATCCAGCACGGTAGCCTCACTGCCCACCATCAGGTCGCGGGTAATAACGGGACGGCCTTCCGCATCGTTGATTTCCACGCGGGTGGGGCCAGCTACGTCGGTGCGGACCGTGAGGCGCTTGGTAACCGGGTTGGCCTCAGCCCGCACCCGGATGGCATCCGTTGAAGGCGGGGCCTGCTCCATGCGGCTGGTTATGAGCTCAACCGGCGCGGGCTTGGCCGCCGATGCTACCACTACCGGGGCCTCAGGCTTGGCCGCGGCGGCGGGCTTGGGTGCCACTGCAGGCTTGGCTACTGACTTGGCCGGAGCCTTAGCCGGAGCCGGCTTACCGGATTTGGTCTGGGCCTGCGCCGAACTGAGCAGCAGCGTTGCGCTGAGAAAAATGAGCGTTAGAGTAGTTGTTTTCATACGCGTCGGGAAGCGGGCTTAGGACACCCAGCATCATGTAAAAGTAATAAATCCTTGGCTATTTTCCCAGCAATTATCTTTCGCTTTAGCGCTTTATAGCTGATAGCGTGGATGTTCGCCTCATCACTATTCTGTTATTACTTTGGTATAGTCCATTTTCTACGTAGCTCCTGCAGCTGTTCCGGGAAGCAGCTGGCTCGGGTGGCCGGATACCGAAAACGGTGATTTTTCGGCCTTATTGCCCAGCAACTTACCTGCAGCTCCTCAAAAATATCCGCTCAGGAGTTGTATCCCACCACAAATCTGCCTTACATTTGCAACTCAATTGTCCCGGGGTGTAGCGTAGCCTGGTATCGCGCCAGCATGGGGTGCTGGAGGTCGTAGGTTCGAATCCTGCCACTCCGACGGAACAGTTTACTGTCAAAAAAGCCTCCGAATTTCGGTTCGGAGGCTTTTTTTGGCCGTGACCAATGAAGAGTACCTGTGCACTACGCAGCACAGTTTTCGGGGTGTAGCGTAGCCCGGTATCGCGCCTGCTTTGGGAGCAGGAGGCCGCAGGTTCGAATCCTGCCACCCCGACACCGGTAGCCAGATCATCAGAAAAGCCCGCTGAACTTCGGTTCGGCGGGCTTTTCTGCGTTCTATCCTTTTTGCTGCTAGGTTTCCGCTATACATAATATATCTGCTTGCCGGTGCTAATAAACTGTAGTAACAGCGCGTTAGCAGCCTACTTTCCCTAATCCATCCCTTATATGACAATGCAAAAACTCGCGCTGAGTGCGCTGCTAGCCGGCGCAACCATCAGTGTGGCCCAAGCCCAAACCAAAGAACGCACGGTCCTGCTGAGTGGCTCAATCGGCTATTCCAGCGGCAAAACCGAAAATACGACCACTGCTATTCCTGGTACCCCGGCTCTACCGGGCCAGAGCAGCGGCAGCAGCATTGCAGTTGGCTCGCAGGCAGGCTTTTTCATCGCCGACAACCTTGTGGTTGGGCTTAATGCTGGTCTTTCGTCGGGTAAGAATAATTACTCCCAGGACATGTATACCAGTCCTGGCATCATCCAAACCTCTGCAACTAAGGAAACTCTCAAACGGCTGAGCTTTGGGCCTTTCGTGCGCTACTATCACATGGTGGGAGAAAAAGCAGGGTTTTACGGGCAGTTGTCCGGCGGTTACCAGCGCAGCACCGAGGAGACTACTGGTGACCCGCCTTTTTTTGTCTCCCGCACTACCAAGGGCAGCGGCGGCTACGCGAGTATACTCCCGGGCTTCGTGTATTTCCCTACCGCGAAGCTTGGGCTGGAGCTAACCTTGGGCAGCCTGAGCTATACCAAAATCACCTCTACCTCCCAGGTACTCGCGCCAGCACGCTCGGAGGGCAAGAGCACCAGCAGTAACTTCGCCGCCAATTTTGGACTGCAAAACCTTACGCTCGGTGCCTCCTTCCACTTGGGCAACTAAGTACGACTTTATCTTGACTACCGGCTTCTTCGCTGCCACGCGGGCAAGCCGGCGGCTTTTGTGCCCAGACCTACTTCACTACGGCCAGCACCTGGGCTTTATCGTCGGCTCCAAACCGCTCCAGGTAGTGGTGTCGGAGCTTAAGCTGCTGCTTTTCGGCAAAGGTTTTCACGCCGCTGTAGAGCTTATCAGGGGCCACCATGTAGCTGGCCTGAATGCGGGCGTGCACCACGCGCTGGCCGGCGGCGAAGACGCGGTAGCGGTAGTCGGTGGGCAGCTGCTGGGAAATCGTATCGGCCACCACCAGGCCCACGAAGGCCTGCACGGAGTCGTCGGCGGCGGCGGGGTCGTTGTAGTAGATGTTGGCCAGGTCGCCGCGGAGCTGATTGCTCTGGTGCAGCTGCTGGGCCTGCCGGAACAGGGGACCAAACTGGTCACTGCTCACGCGGCCGGCAAAGTAGCGGCCGGCCAGGAAGATGGGCTGCGTCGTCGTTTCGAGCGTGACGGCAGCGGTGCGGAAGCCGCCCAGATAAGTGTAAACCCCGGCGAAGCCAAAGGCAATAAGCAGAGCAACAATGAAAAGCCAACGGGTCATTTTTGGAGTGCTTAGAACTGAGATAGTAAAGCTGAGAAAGTAGCGCTTAGGTGGCAGAGCTTGGCCGATAATCCTGCAATGGGTCTAGGCTCTAAGCTCTGCTGTCTAAGCGCTTAGATAGCCGCCGCGTCTTTGTACTGCATCTGGTAGAGCTGCTGGTAGAAGCCGCCGTGGCGCAGCAGCTCCTCGTGCGTGCCCGACTCCTTGATTTCGCCCCGGTCGAGCACGATGATGCGGTCCGCTTTCTGAATGGTACTCAGGCGGTGGGCAATGACGAGCGAGGTGCGCCCCTGCATCAGCTTCTCGATGGCCTGCTGAATCAGCTCCTCGGTTTCGGAGTCGACCGACGACGTGGCTTCGTCCAGGATAATAATGCGGGGCTGGTACACCATGGCCCGCACAAAGCTGATGAGCTGGCGCTGCCCCACCGACAGCGTGGCGCCGCGCTCCATCACCGGGTATTCCAGGCCCCCGGGCAGCCGCTCGATAAAGCGCCGGGCCCCGACCAGGTCGGCGGCGGCCCAGATCTGCTCCTCGGTAATGTCTCGGCTGCCGAGCGTGATGTTGTCCTTGATGGTGCCGGCAAACAGAAACACGTCCTGCAGCACCACGCCGATGTGGCGGCGCAGCTCCTTGAGGTCGTACTCGCGCAGGTCGTGGCCGTCGATGGAAATCGTACCCTTGTTTATTTCGTAGAAGCGGCTGAGCAGGTTGATGATGCTGGTTTTGCCCGCCCCGGTGGCGCCCACGAAGGCGACGGTCTGCCCCGCCTTCACGTCGAAGTTTACGTCGCGCAACACCCATTCCTCATCGTTGTAGGCAAACCAGACGTGGTCGAAGTTCACGTCGCCGCGGATGGTGGCCGGGGCGTAGGCGCCGTTGTCGGCAATGAGCTCCTTGCTGTCGAGGAGCTTGAGCAGCCGCTCGGTGCTCACCAGGCCCAGCTGCAGGGTGTTGAACCGGTCGGCAATCTGGCGGATGGGCCGGAAAAACAGGGCGTTATACATGATAAAGGCAATGAGGGCGCCCTTGGAAATGGAGCCCTCAATCTGGCCCTGGGCGGCGTACCACACCAGCAGCCCCACGCCGACGGCGGCCAGCACCTCGGCCACCGGGAAGTAGACGCTGTAGTAGAGCACCGAGCGGATATTGGCCCGGGTGTGCTCCTGGTTGATGGCTTTGAACTTGGTAAGCTCGCGCTCCTCGTTGTTGAAGATCTGCACCACGTTCATGCCCGTCAGGTGCTCCTGCACGAAGGAGTTCAGGTTGGCCACGGCGGTGCGCACCTCCTGAAACGACTTCTTGACCTTCTCCTTGAAGACGTAGGTGCTGAACAGCAGCGGCGGAATCACCGACAGGCTCACCAGCGTCAGGCGCCAGTCGATGTAGAACATGAAGGCCATGATGAACACCAGCTGCAGGATGTCGCCAATCATGGCCGCCAGCCCTTCGCTGAACACGTCGGACAGCGTTTCCACGTCGGAGATGTTGCGGGTGACGAGTACGCCGATGGGCGTCCGGTCGAAGAACTTCAGGCGCAGATCGAGGATGTGCTGGTAGAGGTCCACGCGGATGTCGCGCACGATGTACTGGCCCAGCCAGCCGCCGAAGTAGGTTTGCAGATAGCTGACCAGGGCATGGGCCACCAGCAAAATCAGGAGCAGCCCAAACATCTTGTTCAGCCCCAGCATGTCGCCCTCCTCGATGCTCACGTCGACCATCTGCTGAATCAGGAAGGGGCGCAGCGTACCCAGCGCGGCGGTGGCCACGGTCAGGAAAATCAGGAAGTAGAATACGCGCCGGTAGGGCCGCACGTACTGCATCAGGCGGCTCAGCACCTGCCAGTCGAAGATATTGCCGGTTTTGGTAGCCTTGGTTGCTTGCTCCACGGAGGGGTCAGGTTAATCAGAAAAGGACGCGCTGCCGGAGTAACTCCCGAAGGCCGCCGCAGGTTGCAGCCGGCTTAGCGCGGCCGGCCCGCAAAATACGGCATTCCTACCGGGGCCGCGGCTTCGGGCACCAGCCCCGCGGGGTACTCCACCCGGCTCAGAAACAGCCCCTGGGCCGGGGCTGCGCTGCCGGCGTCTATCCGGCTCTGGGCCAGCAGAATGGCTTTGAACTGCGCCGCCGTGATTTTGCCCCGGCCCACGGCCAGCAGCGTGCCCACCACCAGCCGCACCATGCCGCGCACGAAGCGGTTGGCCCGGATGCGGAACATCAGCCCGCCGGGCACCTCGTGCCAGCCGGCTTCGTAGCAGTTGCACACGTAGTGGTCGACGCCGCCCTTCACTTTGGAGAAGCTGGTAAAATCGAACGAGCCGATCAGGCTGGCCGCCGCCTCGTTCATGGCCGCCACGTCGGGATGGCGGTCCAGGTACAGGCTGTGGTTGACGCCGAACGGGTCGGGCACGGTGCGCACGTAGTACTCGTAGGTGCGGGCCTCGGCGTCGAAGCGGGCGTGGGCCCGCGCCGGTACTTCGTGCAGCAGGCGGGTGGCAATGTCTTTGGGCAGCGCCCGGTTCAGGCGGTACACCACCGTGGCCTCGTCCAGGCCGGCGGGCAGCTCGGCATCGAAGTGGAGGACCTGATGGCTGGCGTGCACGCCGGTATCGGTGCGGCCGCTGCCCAGCGTGCTGATGGGCTGGCGCAGCACCTGGGTCAGGCAGCGCTCCACTTCCCGCTGCACGGTAAGCGTATTGGGCTGCACCTGCCAGCCGTGGTAGAGCGTGCCGTCGTAGGCCAGATGAAGGAAGTAGCGCACTTTCTGGAATTCTGAATTGTGAATAATGAATTCTGAATTACTCGGAATAATGAACAGTTCCGGCCCCGGCAGGTCGGGCGGAAATTCAACATTCAGAATTCAACATTCAGAATTTGAGCGAAGCGAACAAAAGTGCGTCCATCGTCTCTCCGTTCTTGGTAATACTCTGGCGCAGCCGGCCCTCCAGCTCGTAGCCGGCCTTGAGGAGCACCCGTACTGAGCCTTCATTCCGGTCGCACACCGAGGCGTAAAGCCGGCAGATGTCGAAGTATGCAAAGGCGTAATCCGACACGGCCTGCACCGCCGCCGTGGCAATGCCGCGGCCCCAGTGGGCCCGCCCCAGCCAGTACCCGATTTCGGCGCTGCGGTGGTGCACATCGGCCTGAAACAGGATGCTGATGCTGCCTACCGCCGCCCCGTCGACCTCGAAAGCCAGGTGAATGTCGCTCGAATCCGGGGCCGACACGAAGCGGAGGTAGCCCTGCGCGTCGGCCAAAGAGTAAGGGTAGGGAAACACGTCCCGCAGATTCTGCCACACGCCCCGGTCGTTGGCCTGGGTCGTCAGGCTCGCCGCATCCGCCACCGCCCAGGGCCGCAGCCGCGCCCCCGCCACCGACAAGGCCAGGGTCGGGCGCAGGATAGTTGCGGGGGCGACGGAAGAAGTCAAGGGCCTAGAGCTTTTCGAAAATCATGGCGGCTCCCTGGCCGACGCCCACGCACAGCGTCGCCAGACCGTAGCGCACGCCTTCGCGGCGCTGCATCTCGTGGAGCAGCGTGGCCGTAATCCGGGCGCCGCTGGCCCCGAGCGGGTGCCCGATGGCAATGGAGCCGCCGTTGACATTTACTTTTTCCGGGTCCAGCTCCAGGTCGCGCAGGCAGGCAATGGTCTGGGCAGCAAAGGCCTCGTTCAGCTCAATCAGGTCCAGGTCATTGATGGTCAGCCCGGCGCGCTGCAGCGCCTTGAGGGTGGCCGGCACCGGACCGATACCCATCAGCGCCGGATCGACGCCCGCCACGGCCGTGGACACGATGCGGGCCAGGGGCTTCAGGTTGTAGCGCTTCAGCGCCTCTTCGCTTACCACCAGCACCGCGGCCGCGCCGTCGTTGATGCCCGAGGAGTTGCCGGCCGTCACGGTACCATCCACGGGCTGAAAGGCGGGCCGGATGCTGGCCAGCTTTTCCATCGACGACAGGCGCGGCGGCTCGTCGGCATCGAACAGAGCCGTATCGCCTTTCGGGTTGGCCACGAATACCGGCACAATCTCGCGGCGGAAGCGGCCTTTTTCCAGGGCCCGCTGGTACTTGCGCTGGGAGTTGAAGGCGTACTCATCCTGCTCGAAACGGGTGATGCCGTACTTGCGGGCCACGTTTTCCGCCGTTTCGCCCATCGTGTAGGGATGATGCAGCTTGGAGAGCTTGGGGTTGGTGAAGCGCCAGCCCAGGGTGGTATCGTGGGCCGTCAGCTCGCGGCCAAACGCCGTTTCCGACTTGGCCATCACAAACGGAGCCCGGGTCATGTTTTCGGCGCCCCCGGCCAGGTACACGTCGCCCTCGCCGCAGCGCACGGCCCGCGAGGCATCAATAATGCTTTGCAGGCCCGAGGCGCACAGGCGGTTTACGGTGATGCCGGGCACGCTGATGGGCAGCCCGGCCAGCAGCCCGGCCATGCGGGCCACGTTGCGGTTGTCTTCGCCGGCCTGGTTGGCGGCACCCATAATCACGTCTTCAACGGCGGCTTTATCCAGGGAAGGGTTGCGGCGGAGCAGCTCGCGCAGCACGTGCGCGGCCAGATCGTCGGGACGTACGCTGCCGAGCGCGCCCCCGAATTTGCCGATTGGGGTGCGGACGGCGTCCACGATATAAGCAGTTTGCATTAGGTTGAAATGCGGTTATTCCGGTCGTTGTTGGCTACTTTTGCCGGCCGGCCGTTTTTGGGGCCAAGCCGAACTGAACTAACCACAAAGATGATACAAAGAATTCAAAGCGTGTTTCTGCTACTGCTGGCCCTGACCATGCTCAGCGTCGTCTTCCTGCCTATCTGGAGCAAGCTCGACCCGCTCAGCAACCAGGAGCTGGTGCTCACCGCCACCAAGCTCACCTACGCCCACGCCGATGCGGGCATGTCCGTGCCGACGCCCACCTACCTTATTGCCGTGCTGGCCGTGGCCTCGGCCGCCGTGGCGCTGTTCGAGATTTCGCAGTTCCGCAACCGCTTCATGCAGCTCAAGCTGGGCATCCTCAACTTCCTGCTCATCGTGGCCACCATCGGCGCCATGTTCTACTTTTCGGGGGTGGGCGAGAAAATGCTCAACGTGAAAATCCCCGGCACCTTCGAAGCCGGCTTCTACCTGCCTACCCTGGCGCTGATGCTCAACCTGCTGGCCAACCGCTTCATCCGTCGCGACGAGCAGCTGGTGCGCTCCATTGACCGGCTGCGGTAGCCGCGGTGGCCTTTCTGCCACAAAAAAGGCTTCTGCACCGCGCAGAAGCCTTTTTTGTTGGGTTGAAATTCATCTAGCGTGGTCCGCCCACGGCCCGCTGCACTTCCTGCACACTCGACTGAAAGTCGAACGCGTCATACACGCGGTAGAAGTTCTGGCGGTCGGCTACCCGAGGATAGGCGTATTTAGCCAGCTCTACCCGCGACGCCTCGAAGTCAAAACCAGCTAACAGGCGCTTCAGGTCATCGGCCTGGATATAGGTCTGGTCCAGGGCCTGCTTGGCAATACTGAGCCGGTTGCTGTCGAAAGAGTTGCGCTTCAGCGTCTGGGCCAGCACCTCTACGTCCTGCGGGCTCATTGCGCGGTAGCGGCCGGAACCGCCGCCCGGGTACTGGCTGCCATAGCGGCCATCGTCCCGTCCGCTGTCGTCCCCGCCAGGATTGCCGTTGTCTTGCCCATCGTAGCCGCCCCGGTCGTCATTGCCGCGGTAGTCGTCGTTGTCGTTATAACCGTCCTGGCCGTTCTGGTAGCCGCCATTGGGGTAGTTGTCGTCGTAACCAGGGGCCCCGTAGCCGGGATGCAGGACGGCGGCGGCCACTTTGCGCAGCAGCGGGGCGTAGCCGGGGCGCGTAATGAGCACGAAGCTCGTTTCCAGGCCGGGGTCCAGAAACACGCGGGTGCGGAAAGTATGGAAGCGCCCGTAGCCGGTCGGAATCATGAACTCGGCCGTGTGGTAGCCGGGCCTGAGCCGGTCGATATGCACCTGCCGGGCCGCGCCGCGCGTGAGCGGGCGGCCGTCGAAGATGAGGCGGAAAGGAGTGCCGCGCTCCGAGGTGAAGGTTACGTTGGCCGGCGCGGCCCGGAGGCCGAAAGCCAGCAGCAGGCTAAAGCTGAGGAGTAGTGCCTTTTTCATGGCAATGGTAGCGTTCGTAAGAGCCGCTCGCCGGCCCTCGTAGGCCGCCAAAGCCAAGGATTGTGCCATAACGCACCCGCAGATAGTACCCTGGCCATAGCCGGCTGGTTCCGGCTGAAAATGCCTCCAAGCGGCCGGCCCGGCCGGCCACAAAAAGCCCCGGCATCCTGGAATGCCGGGGCTTTTCACCTGCCTGTTGATCTGGCCGGCTATTCGTTGATTTTGGTCACTTTGAACTCCGTGCGGCGGTTGCGCTGGAATTCGTCCTCGGTCTTGGCCGTCTTCAGCACCGGACGGGTTTCACCGTAGCCTTTGGCCGTAATCCGGCTCTTGTCGATGCCCTTGGTGATGATGTAGTCGACGGCCGACTGCGCGCGTTTCTGCGAGAGGGTCATGTTATAGGCGTCCTTGCCGCGGGCGTCGGTGTGGGAGCTCAGTTCGATGGTGATTTTGGGATTATCCACCAGCGTCTGCACCAGCTTGTCCAGCTCCACGGCTGCATCCGTGCGGATATCGGCCTTATCGTAGTCGTAGAAAATGTTGTCCACCACGATGGCCTTGTTCTTCACAATCTTGGTGAGCGTCAGCGTCACGGGTACCGTCACGTCGTTCATCTCGTTGGGCAGCTGATCCTGAGTCGGCTTGCGGCCCACGGTGCTGAGCGAGTTGCGGGCGGCAAAATAGCCGTCGCGGTCGGCGAGCAGCCCGTAGCTGGCCGCGGCCGTGTCCAGCTTGATGCTGAATTTGCCGTCGGGGCCGGTGGTTACATCCTGCAGCTTCTGGCCCGCGTTGTTGAGCAGCGTTACGGTTTCGTTGGCGACGGGCAGCACTTCGCCGGTTTTGTCGTTGCGCTCCACCAGCGTACCAGCCGCGTAAAACGTGACCAGCTTGATCAGCTTCTTGTGGAACATGTACAGGTCGTCGGAGCCCTTGCCCCCGGCGCGGTTCGACGAGAACACGCCCACGTCTTTACCTGTGAAGTACGGGGCAAAGTCGTCGCCATTGCTGTTAATGGGAGCCCCCAGGTTTTTCACCTTGCCCTTGTCTACCATGAAGATGTCGAGCTTGCCCAGGCCGGCGTGTCCGTCGGAGGAGAAGTACAGCGTGCCATCGGGGGCCAGGGCCGGGAAGTTGTCGTTGCCGGCCGTGTTGACCTGGTCGCCCAGGTTTTCGGCGGGGGTGAAGCGGCCGTTCGGCCCAACGGTAGCTTTGTACAGGTCGATGCCGCCCAGCCCGCCCTTGCGGCCGGAAGCGAAGTACAGCGTCTGCCCATCGGGCGCGAATACCGGGGAAAAGTCGTCGGCGGTCCGGTCGTTGATGTTGATCAGCTTGGGCTCCTCCCACACGCCGTTCTTGTAGAACGACGACCACAGATCCACGCTCAGATAGCCTTTCTTGGAGCCGTTGTTGGAGCGGGCAAACACCACCATCTTGCCGTCCGGAGAATAGGTGGCGCTGGCTTCGTGCTTGTCTTCGCTGTTGAAGATGGGCTCGAGCTTGCGCACGGAGCCGCCGGTCATCTTGGCGGCATCGTCGAACTTGATGGCGTACAGGTCGTTGAAGCCTTCGCCGTTGCCGGCGTACTTCTTACCTTCGCGGCCGGAAGCAAATACCAGCTCCCTGGTTTCGGGTATCATGGTCGCGCCGAAGTCGGAGGAGGGTGAGTTCACCTGGTCCAGCGCCATAATCTCGTTGTTGGTCCGCATCGCCACGATTTCGTTGCCGGCGCGGGAATTCCTGGCTTCCATCTCCGCCCGGGCCGCCAGGGTGCGGTTGGCCCCATTCTGCGCGTAGCCGTCGAACTGGGTGGCGGCCTCCTCAAACTTGCCGTTGGCTTTCAGAGCCAGGGCGTAGTAGAACGGAGCCTCCCCGACTTTCACTCCCCCATCCACGGCCGCCTTATAGAAAGGCTCTGCCTGCTCGATGCGGTTGGACAGGCGGTACGCCTCCGCTACCCGGTAGTTGGAGGTGGCCACGTTCTTGCCGCCGGCGACATCGGCCTTGTAAAGCTCAATAGCGGTTTCATATTCGCCGCGGGCAAAGCGCTTATCCGCTTTGCTCAGGCCGCCGGAAGCCGCACAACCACTCAGCAGAGCAGCTGAACCCGCCGCGGCGCATACAAACATTAATTTCCTCATGAGTTGATAGTGGGGGGTGGAGTGGAAGGCAGCGCAAGGGCTGAGTTGGGCCAACTTGTGCCTAGCAATAATACTAAGTTTACCTAGGATTCCTGCTAGACGGCAGACTTTTTGGCCACCCTAGAAATATTTGGCCAGCCACGTCGCGGCGGCCGGCGCAGGCCAGGCCTGCTGCAGGTGCGCCCGCTGCGCCACCGTAATATCAAAATATAGCGTTTCCGGGGTCAGGGTTCCGGCCGCCACGGCCGGCCGCAGCGCGGAACGGCTCAGCAGCTGCACCTGCCCGTCGATGAGGAAGGCCAGCTGCGATTTTTCCAGCAGTTCCACCCCCACTGCCTGCTCCACCTCGCGCACGAAGCGCACGGAGGCATCGATGGAACAGCCGCTGGCGTCGGCCACGGCTTCATCGAGGCCAATAATCAGGAACTGCCGGTGCAGCACAGCCGCCGACGCCTGCAGAGTGCGGCCGTGGCTGGTCCAGGCTTCGGCGAAGCGGGCCAGGGCCGGCTCTAGCCCGGTGACCTCAGCCTCCGTGAGCGGACGATTGGCCTGATAAATCCAGATGCGGGCCGAATCCGGCAGGTGGTCGAAGGGAACGTACATAGCTGGGGAGAGGTAGAAGGGTGGAAGGTGGGTGCCTGGCCAACGGGCTGGCGCGGGCCGGCCAGTTCACAAAGAAACAGCCCCGCCCGGAAGTTCCGGCGGGGCTGTGACGAGGGCGGGCAGTTGGCCGGCCTTTACGCGTTCAGGCCTTCCGCCGTGGCAATCAGCTCGGCAATGTCGAAAACCTGCACGCTGGATTCGCGGTCCTTGTTTTTGACGCCGTCGCTCATCATGGTCATGCAGAACGGGCACGACACGGCAATGATGCCGCGCTGGTCCTGGCGCGGGCCGGGCGTGGCGCCGGCGTTGCCGCTTTCCACCCCGTTCAGGTTGGCCAGCGCCGCCGCGTTGCCATCCAGCGTTGCCAGCGCCTCTTCGGTGCGCTCCACATTGATGTCTTTCTTGCCGGGCTCGGGCTCTTTCCACATCTGCGCCCCACCGGCGCCGCAGCACAGCCCGTTGGCTTTGCTACGCTTCATTTCCACCAGGTCGGCATCGAGGGTGGCCAGCACGTCGCGCGGGGCTTCGTAGATGTTGTTGGACCGGCCCAGGTAGCACGAGTCGTGGAAAGTGATGCGCTGGCCCTTGAACTCGCCGCCACCCGACATGCCCACCCGGCCTTCGTTGATGAGCTGCTGCAGGAAAGTACTGTGGTGAATGACTTCGTAGTTGCCCCCCAGCGCAGGGTATTCATTCTTGATGGTGTTGAAGCAGTGCGGGCAGGCCGTCACAATCTTCTTGATGCCGTAGCCCTCGAAGGTGGTAATGTTCTGCATGGCCTGCATCTGAAACAGGAACTCGTTGCCCGCGCGCTTGGCCGGGTCCCCAGTGCAGGTTTCTTCCATACCCAGCACGGCGTACTTCACGCCCACGTGCTCCAGAATCTGCACGAAAGCCCGCGTTACGCGTTTGTACCGGTCGTCGAAGGCCCCGGCGCAGCCCACCCAGAACAGGATTTCGGGCTCTTCCCCGGCCGCAGCCAGGTTGGACATGAGGGGTACGTTGATGGAACGCTTGGCAAGTTGCTCAGCCATGATATTTTGAGAAGCTAGAAGTCAGGAGATAGAAGACAGAAGTTGGGCACCCGGCATTCGCCAGGCAGAAGATTTTGGCATAAGAAAGAAGTGAGCAGTTCCAACTCCTAGCTTCTGACTTCCACCTTCCTCTCCGTCACGAACAGGTCGTCGGCCCAGTTGAAGCGGTCGGACGGCGAGAAGGCCCAGGGCGCGCCGTTGTTTTCGATGTTGGAGAACATCACGTTGAGCGAGTTCGGCGCGGCCGACTCTTCCAGCACCAGGAAGCGGCGCATCTCGATGATGGACTCCAGGGGGTTGATGTTGACCGGGCAGGCTTCTACGCAGGCGTTGCAGGTGGTGCAGGCCCAGAGCTCTTCCGGTGTCACGTAGCCACGCAGCAGCGTGTGGGTTTCCTTATCGGGCGTTTCCTGCTCAGCGTGCTTGGCCTCGGCCCCGTACAGGTTGGGATGGAAAATCAGCGGGGAGTTATACTTCTCCTCCACCCGGTCGCGCGTATCCATGATGATTTTGCGCGGCGAGAGCAGCTTGCCCGTCAGGTTGGCCGGGCACACCGAGGTGCAGCGGCCGCACTCGGTGCAGGAGTAGGCGCTGAGCAGATTGGTCCAGGCCAGGTCGTCCACGTCCTTGGCCCCAAACGGCGTAGGCGCCACTGCCGAGCCGTCGGGGTTGGTAGCCGGGGCCGGCACCACGTAGCTTGGGTCCATCATGGCCTTCACCTCGTGGGTGATGCTGTCGACGTTGGAAAACTGTCCCTGGGGCGCCAGCCGCGAGTACCACACGTTCGGAAACGCCATGATAATGTGGAAGTGCTTTGAGGAAGGCAGGTAGTTCAGAAAGCACAGAATGCCCACGATGTGCGCCCACCAGCCCACGCGCTCCAGCACGTGCAGCGCGGCCACGCTGCTCGGAAACAGCCCTGTGAGCAGGCTGCTGATGGGAAAAGAACCCGGCAGGTCCACGCCTTCGAGCTGGTGTAGCTTCAGGTCGGCGGTATTCATTGTGAACAGCGCCGCCATCAGCACCACCTCGACGTAGAGAATCACGTTGGCATCGAGCTTGGGCCAGGCGCGCAGCTCGGGCCCGGTGAAGCGCTTGAGGGGCGGCTTGGCGTTGCGGCGCCACCAGAATGCGGCCACGGCCACGATAACCAGCGCGCCCAGAATTTCGTTGGTCGCCATCAGCACGTCGTACAATGGGCCCAGGAAGCGCAGGACCCGATGCGTGCCAAACAGGCCATCAATCATGATTTCAATCACCTCGATGTTAATGACCAGAAAGCCGACGTACACAATCAGGTGCAGCAGGGCGGGCGTGATACGCTTAAACATCTTCTGCTGACCGAAAGCCACGAGCAGCGTCTTCGTGAGCCGTTCGCTCACGTGGCCGGACATATCCTGGTCGCGCCCGACGAGGATGTTGGCCCGCACTTTCCGGGCCTGCCACACAAACAGGCCGAAACCGGCCAGGGCGACCAACAGAAACAGAAGGTTTTGAATAGAGAAGTGCACGGGAAAGGGTAGGTTTGGGGATGGGGCCGAAATATACTCGTTATGCATAACAAATTCCAGAATTTGGTCCGGAAAGATTTTTTTTACCCGAAGACTTGTAGGTAAGGCTGGGTTTACTACTTTTGTGCTCCCCAACGGCTACAATGGCCTTCGGGGGACCAGGAGCTGGTAATGTAGCTCAGTTGGTAGAGCACAGCACTGAAAATGCTGGTGTCGTTGGTTCGATTCCAATCATTACCACGAAGACCCTCTTTGCAAGCCGCAGAGAGGGTCTTTTGTTTTCCGGACGTTTACTGAAGATTTACGACAGGGGTGGGTAAAGGGTCTTAAAGGCAGTAAGCGCAGAGCCGAGTTGCGGGCAGAATTCAGGTATTTATTTCTTAGCTCCTCACTTTCGGACTCTTGCACGACTTGCTTGCTACGCTCCTGCCCGGCCGGCTCCAAGTGTAGCCGCTGAGCTAACGCTGGCCCAACTCGGACGACCATAACCATCGGCGTCGGCACGTCGGCCGCCTCACAATGTGCTCCTGAGTACCAGTACTACCACTAGCAAGTAGGCGAGGACCGTGTATGTCCGTCTACTCGGCGGCGGCGCTGGCAGTGAGGCGTGGCAGAAAACCCTGCGAGTGGTACGGGAATAGCCAAGCGCCGCACCAGTTTTCAGGAACTGTTCCAAACACAGAGCCCCGGCCATCCGGCCTTGTCCTTACCCAAATCTTTTTCAGGCTTCCCCAAAGTGACACAAGTCCCTTTTTCGGCGGCTGACACTCTTTGAAAAGCGGCAAGCAAGCCAGGCAAATGCCCAAAAAAGCCCTCCCAGCCCCAAGGTTGGGAGGGCTTCTGAGTTTTGGGTAAGGACAAGGCCGGATGGTCGGGGCTTTTGCGTTTTGGGGCTCAACCGGATTGCTGATTTGATAAATCAAGCTTTCCATTTTGAAAAAGCGAGTCCGAATTTCTCTCAACAGAATCGAAGCATTGCTATACAAAACGTTATAAAACAACTACTTAAGCAATAAACCAGAACTGGCAGCCGGAAGCGGCACCGGTATTGGCAGTAGGGCGGGGTCACCAAACGTCACCCCACTCTCATGTCCATCTTCGATAACCTCGGCAAAGCGGCCAAAGACTTCTTCCTCGAGGAAGGCGAAGGCCAGCCGGCCCCGGCTTCGGCCGCCCGGCCGTTCCCCAACCTGGCAACCACGGCGGCGGCCGGCCCTCCTGCGGCTACTTACAGCACCGCCCCGGTAGTTACCCAGGCGGAGCAGCGCCACCTCAGCCACATCAATGGCCTGCTGATCGGCGACGGCAAGGACTTCGTGGCCTTTGTGAAGATGGTGAAGAGCATGGCCGCCAGCGGCCTGACGGGCCCCATCCTCTACCAGACGGCTTTCAACGCCTTCACCGCCGTGACCGGGCTGGACCTGCCTACGCTGCTGGCTTCGGCCGAGCAGTTTGAGCACAAGCTCACCGCCGACCGCAACAAGGTGCTGGAACGCCACCAGGAAAAGCTCGGCGACATCCGCATTCCCAATGCCCCGCCCGGGCCTATTGTGCAGCTGCTCAACCAGGAACTGCAACTGCAGGCCGACCTGGCCGCGCTGACCCACCAGCTGGAAGAGAAGCGTCAGCTGCTGCTCACGGCCCAGCAGCAGCTCCAGCAGGAGCGCCACAAGGCCCAGTCCGCGCTGGCTTCCTACGAGCTGGCCAACGCCACGGCGGCCGCCGAGCTGCACGCCCACCGCCAGGCCACCCAGTCTTTCCTCACTTCTGCCACTCCAACCGCCTAATGCCATGAACACGCTTCTTCCCTCTGACCAAAACGACGGGCTGCCCAAGTGGCAGCAGCCGGAAAAAGTTGCCGGCTGGGTTTTCCTGGCCGGGGCCGCCGCCGCCGCCGTGTACTTCTGGAGCCGCATCCTGCCCTTCCTCGTCGACATCGTCTTTGACACGGTGAAGCTGGGCATCGGGCTGGGCGGACTGTTCGCACTGTTTTTACTGGTCACCAACAAGCGGATTCAGACGGGCCTGTGGTACGCCGGGCAGCGGATTCTGCGCACGGCAGCCGGCATCTTCGTCAACACCGACCCCATCGGCATCATGGAGGACTACATCAAAAACACCGAACAGGAAGCCCGCAAGATGGACGCCGAGGTCGGCCATATTGAGGGCGCCCACGAGCTGGTGAAGAAGAAGATGGGCGCCAACGCCGACCAGATGAAAGAATATCTGGCCCTGGCTGACGCTGCTACCCGCCAGGGCGAGAAGGATATGGCCGAATCCTACGCCAGCCGCGCCGCTCAGCTCCAGGAGTACAACCAGCGCCTGACGCCCATGGCCACCACCACGGCCAACGTGACGGTAGTGATGCGCCAGATTCTGAAGGCCGCGCTCCGGCAGATTGATGGCAGCAAGTTCAAGGTGAACCTGCTCAAGGATGAGTACGCGCTGGTGAAGCGCACCAGCTCCGGCATGCGGGCCGCCATGAACATCCTGCGCGGCGACCCCGACAAGAAGTACTTCTTCGACCTGGCCACCGACCGGGTGGCCCAGGACATGGCCCAGCAGCTCGGCCAGATCAAGCAGGCCATGCGCTACAGCCAGGAGTTCGTGAAGGAAATGGACATCCAGAACGGGGTGATGAGCGAGAAGGGCCAGCGCCTGCTGGAGAAATACCAGAAGGGCGAATTCAACGCCGTGCTCAACGAGAAGCCCGCCGCTCCCCAAAGCCTGGCCACCACCCGCCAGGCCTCCAACGACGCCTACTCCTCTTTGCTGGATTAGAATTGGTTCTGTCATCCTGAATGCAGCGCAGCGGAATGAAGGACCTGCCTCTTTCGCACTACAAAGCCCTGTGCAATGAGCTGCGTCTGCCCAATGGTGCAGAGAAGAGCTTGGATTAGCTAACCCGGCTGGTCAGATATCCGAGGCAGGCCCTTCGCTCTGCTACGCGCCGCTCAGGATGACAGACGGAAGAAATTACTACTGCAACGAAGCGGTAGAGATGCTTCGGCTACGCGGACGCCAGATAAAGCAGGACGGTCCAGAGCCAGCTCACCAACAACCAACAACGAAAAACCAATACCCACCATGACTACTCGCGGTAAAATCGTAATCGGGGCGCTGCTGGCAGTGCTCCTGTACTTCGGCATCAACAAGCTGGTATCCAGCGGCGCCGTGTTCAAAAAAGCCGAAACCCAGTCGGTACTGCTCAACTCCATCGAGCTGCCGGCCGTGGCCGCCGGCTCCCGGACCAACATCGTGGTACCTCTGGCCCCGCTGCCGGGCACGGCGCCGGCGGAGAAAGGCGCCCCGGTCACCTGGGAAGTAATGGCCTGGAACTCGCAGATGGCCGGCATGCTGGCCAACGGCGGCCCCCGCACCACTACCGGCTCGGCCATGGCGGCCAACGGCCTCGATATGCAGATCATCCGCCAGGACGACGTGGCCAAGATGCAGGCTGACCTGGTAAAAAATGCCCTGGATCTGCAGTCTAACCCCGACGCGCCCGGCCTCATCGTCAGCATTATGGGCGACGGACTGCCGGCCTTCTCGGCCGTGCAGACCCAGCTGGCCAAGGCCGGCACCGGCCTGCAGGTTATTCCCTACAGCTGCGGCAAGTCGTTTGGCGAAGACAAGCTGATGGGACCCAAGGAATGGCTCGACAACCCCAAGCTGGCCCTGGGCAAAACCATTGCCTGCTACCTGCGCGACGGCGACCAGAACATTGCCCTGAAATGGTGCGCCGACAACGGCCTGAAGGTCAACCCCGACGAAACCACCTACGACCCCGAGGCCGTGAACTTTATGGCCGCCTCCGACTTCCTGGTGGCCGCCGAAAAGTACATTCTCGGCAAGCCCGAGCAGCGCACCAAAATCGTGAAGGGCAAGGACACCGGGGTGAAAGTGGACGTGGTAGCCGACGGCGTAGCTACCTGGACGCCCGGCGACGTGAACATTGCCAAGCAGAAAGGCGGCCTGGTCAACATCGTCTCGACCAAGGACTACTCCAACCAGATGCCCAACATTATGGTGACCACCAAGCGCTGGTACGATGCCCACCCCAAGGAAGTGGAAGGCATCATGACGGCCATGGCCGTGGCCGGCGACCAGGTGAAAAGCCACCCCGAAGCCCTGGCCCGCGCCGCCGACATCTCCGCCGCCGTGTATGGCGACCAGGACAAGCCCGGCGCCTACTGGCTGAAGTACTACAAAGGCGTGAGCGAAGCCGACCGCAACGGCGAGGTAGTGGAGCTGGGCGGCAGCAAGGCCTTCAACTTCAGCGACAACCTGACTTTGTTCGGGCTCGACAACGGCGGCACCAACATCTACGCTGCCGTGTACAAGACCTTCGGCGACGTGCAGAGCAAGCTCTACCCCAAGGAGCTGCCCAGCTACGTACCCCTGGATGACATGCTGGACCTGAGCATCCTGAAAAAGCTCCAGGCTCAGTACAAGGGCAAAGCTATTGCCCCGGCCGAAACCCAGCAGTTTGCGGCCGACGACGAAATCCGCCGCAGCGTGAGCAAGCGGGCCTGGAACATCGAGTTCAACACCGGCCAGAGCTCCTTCACCCCCACCGCCGAGCGGGAGCTCCGCCAGCTCTTCGACGACCTCGTGGTAGCCGGCCGCCTGAAAGTGGCCGTGCACGGCCACACCGACAACGCCGGCGACCCGCAGAAGAATCAGCAGCTCAGCGAGGACCGCGCCCTGGCCGTGGAGCACTGGCTGGAAGCCAAGAGTGCCAGCGCCTTCCCCGCCGGCCGGGTGCAGGTGTACGCCCACGGCGCCACCGCGCCAGTAGCCTCCAACACGACTCCGAACGGCAAAGCCCAGAACCGTCGCGTGGAAATCGTGCTGGGCAACTAAGCTCCCCCCCGGCCCCCTCTCCTTGGGGGGAGGGGGAACCACGGCGGCGCGGACACATTGGGCGGTTATCTCACTTTGTCATTCACCTCTTCCCTCTCAACCACCCCAGAACACACCCCTCTCCCCAAGGAGAAGGGCCGGGGGTGAGGTCCTCCCATGAAAACCCTCTTCACCCCCAACGCCCAGCCGCCCCGCGCCACCTTCCTCTTGATGGTGGCGGCGCAGGGGCTGGTCTTGCTGCTGCTGTGGCTGTTCTATCCGCTGCAGCTGTTCCCCTCGCTGGGCGAGGTCTTCCGCTCCCTCCGCGACTTAATTACGTCCCAGGGGCTGATTCAGGAGCTGTGGGCCAGCATGACCACGGCCCTGCAGGCCCTGAGCGTGGCTACCATTTTGGCTTTGCTGATATCCTACCTCACGGCGCTGCCCTTCTTCCGGCCCATTGCCTACGCGGCCTCCAAGATGCGCTACCTCACCCTCACCGGCCTCACCTTCTTCATGGCCCTGCTGCTCAGCTCGGGCCACCAGGTGAAGCTCTCGGTGCTCATCTTCGGGGCCACGGTGTATCTGGTGACGGGCATGACCAGCGTGATTCTGACCACCACCCAGGAGGAAATGGACCACGCCCGCACCCTGGGCATGAGCGAGTGGCGCAGCTTTCTGGAGGTAGTAGTGCTGGGCAAGCTCGATGAGATGCTGGAGGTGGTCCGCCAGAACTTTGCCATCATCTGGACCATGATTACCCTGGTTGAAACCTTGTACCAGTCGGAGGGCGGCATCGGGCTGCTGCTCTACAAGCAGAACCGCTACCTCCACCTCGACGGGGTGCTGGCCATCCAGCTCGTCATCCTGGCCACCGGCGCCGCTCAGGACTACGTGTTCGTGCTGTTGCGCCGGGTGTTCTTTCCCTATTCCGTGCTGACGGCGGCGAAGTAGCTGGTAAAATGCTTGTTGCGGGTTGGGTTTGGTCTGTTGCGGGTCCGCGACAAGAAGAAGTGAACCCGCGACAGACCAAACCCAACCCGCGACAGCTTAAACCCAACCCGCGACAAGAAGAAGTGAACCCGCGACAGACCAAACCCAACCCGATTAAAGCAAAAGGCAACCCGCGTCAACAAATCAACAAGTGACTAAAGTCACTACCCGCAAACGCACAGTCTCACTTCTTCCTCATCTCACCACCTATGACTCCCTATTCCTACAAAGAGCCCGTCCTGACCCTGGAAGGCGTTTCGATGAGCTACCACGGCGAAGTGATTCTGCGCGACATCGACGCCCAGGTGCTCGACGTGGTGCGGCCGGGCATGAGCCAGGGGCAGGTCGTGGGGTTCTACGGCCGCTCCGGCATCGGCAAGTCGGTGCTCTGCCGCATCATGGCCGGGCTGCTGGCCCCCAGCCGGGGCACCGTGCGGGTAGGCGTCGGGCAGCAGGCCGTAGCCCCCGGGGCCGTGGGCTTCGTGCAGCAGCGCTACCCTTTGTTCGACCACCGCACCCTGTTCGACAACCTGCTCGTGGCCGCCCAGCGCAAGCACGAGCCCGAAGCGGCCCGCCAGCAGGTGGAAAGCTACCTGGAACGCTTCTGCCTGAGTCAGCATCGTAAAAAGTACCCCGCCCACCTTTCCGGCGGCCAGCGCCAGCGCGCCGCCATTGCCCAGCAGCTGCTCTGCTCCGACCACCTGATCCTGCTCGACGAGCCCTTCTCCGGCCTCGACGTGGCCATGATCGACGAGGTAAAGAAGATCATCCTCGAAGTGACGACGATGGACGAGCTGAACACCGTCATCATCGTCTCCCACGACATCGTGACCACCACCGCCCTGGCCGACCGCCTCTGGCTGCTGGGCTACGAGCGGGACGCCGCCGGCCAGCTCCTCCCCGGCGCCACCATCCATAAAGACCACCAGTACAACCTGGCCGAAATGGGCTTAGCGTGGCACGAGAACGTGGAATCCGAGCCGGAGTTTGGGAAGTTCGTGGAGCATATCAAGGAGGAGATTCGGCGGAGCTAAGCTCAAAGGACCCGCTCTAATTTCTTCGCTCTACATTTGCTTCGCACCCTATTCCGCCCATGCCATGCCCACCGGAACCCTGCTCATCATCGACGACGAAGCCCGCCTGCGCCAGCTCCTGGGCCGGGTGCTGGAGCTGGAAGGCTACACGGTGTTGCAGGCCCCCGACGCCACCCGCGGCCTCGAAACCCTGGAGCAGCACGCCGCCGACGTGCTGGTAGTTGTCTCCGATGTGAAGCTGCCCGACGGCCACGGCGTGGACCTTATTCCCCGCTTCCGCAGCAAGGCCCCCGAGGCCGAAATCGTGCTGCTCACCGCCTTCGGCACCATCCCCGACGGTGTGCAGGCCATGAAAGCCGGCGCGTTCGACTACCTCACCAAGGGCGACTTTGAGCAGCAGCTCATCGTGGTGGTGGAGCGGGCGGCGGAAAAGGCGCGGCTGCGGCGGCGGGTAATCGAGCTGGAGCGAAGGGTAGGCCAGCAGTACCGGTTCGAGAGCATGATTGGCGAGTCGGCGGAGCTGAAGCGGGTGCAGCAGCTGGCCCGGCAGGTGGCGCCCACCGACAGCACGGTGCTGCTGGAAGGCCCCACGGGCTCGGGCAAGGAGCTGTTTGCCCAGGCCATTCACCAGGCCAGTGAGCGGAAGCTCAAGTCGTTCGTGGCCGTCAACTGCTCAGCCTTTCCGAAGGACCTGCTCGAATCGGAGCTGTTCGGCTACAAGAAGGGCGCCTTCACCGGGGCGCTGACCGACAAGAAGGGTTTGCTGGAGGAAGCCAACGGCGGCACGCTGTTTCTGGACGAAATCGGGGAGCTGGAGCTCAACGTGCAGGCCAAGTTCCTGCGGGTGCTGGAGATGCAGCAGTTCACCAAGCTCGGCGACACCAAGCCCACCACCGTCAACGTGCGCCTGGTGGCCGCCACCAACCGCAACCTGAAAGCGGAGGCCGCCGAGGGCCGCTTCCGCCCCGACCTCTACTACCGCCTCTCGGTGTTTACCATCACCGTGCCCCCGCTCAAGGCCCGCCCCGCCGATGTGGCCCCACTGGCCGACTACTTCCTGCAGTATTTCGCCGCCCGGCTGCAAAAGCGCCTGCCCGGCCTCGATGCCGAGTGCCTGCGCCTGCTGCAGCACTACGACTGGCCCGGCAATGTGCGGGAGCTGAAGAACGTGCTGGAGCGCGCCGCCATCCTGGCCCCCGCCGATGAGCCCCTGGCCGCCGACTTTCTGCCCGACGAGTTCCACGCCCGCCCCCGCGGTGCCGGCCTCACCGCCAATCCCGACGACGAGAGCCTGCGGGCCGTGGAGGCCCGCCACATCCAGCGCATCATGCTCGACCAGGCCGGCAACAAGCCCGACGTGGCGAAGCGGCTCGGCATCGGCCTCACCACGCTGTATCGCAAGCTGCAGGAGTACGGGCTGGAGGGGTAGCCCGGTTCCATCAGAACGGTCATGCCGAGACGCAGCCGAAGCATCTCGCTCGGGTCGTTGCCAAAGTACCCGTTATGCCTGATCTGGCGTCCGCTTGTCGAAGCGTCTCTCCCGCTTCGTTGAGCTACTAGCCTGACGCCCCCGAGCGAGATGCTTCGTTCCTGGCTTGGTGCGCCCCATGCCCTGCCTGGCGTTCCAGTTACATCATTATGCTTTTCCAGCCATGAGCTTAAAGAACAAAATCCGCCTCAGCGTTTTCCTGCTGCTGCTGCTGCTGCTGGGGCTGGGCGGCTACGCCTTTTTCACCATCAGCCACCTCGAAGCCGGCGCCCCGGGCATCGAGCAGTCCGACTTCAACACGGCCCGCGGGGCGGTGCTGGCCTTTCTGCTGGCGGGCACCGCCGTGGGCATCACCATGATGGTGCGGCTGCCGCGCATGGTGGTGCGGCCCCTGCGCCGCCTCACCGTCGACGTGGAGCGGGTGGCCGACTCGGGTACGGCCACCCGCGTGGCGGTGGGCAAGCGCGACGAGGTGGGCACGGTGGCGGCAGCCGTCAACCGCGTGCTGAGCCAGGCCGAGGATGACCGCCGCATCACCCTGGCCGAGCTGTTTACGGAGCGCAACCGCATGGAAAACCTCGTCCGTAGCCTCGACGAAGGGCTGCTGCTGCTCGATGAGCACGGCGTGATTGTGCTGGCCAACCCGGTGGCCTGCTTCCTGCTCGGGCTGCCGGCGCCGGCGCTGCTGGGCCACGTGGCGGCGGACGTGGCCCGCACCAACGAAACCGTGCGCAGCCTGCTGGTGCCGCTGGCCCAGGCCAACCTGGCCGGCGACAACGTGCCGGACCCCATCTTCACCTTTACCCACCAGATCAGGGCCCCGCACTACCAGCTCAGCATCAGCCCTATCGAAGCCGTGGTGCCGGCCCCGGGCAAGCCGGCCGCCGGGGGCCACATCTTCTGCCTGCGCAATGTGTCCGACTTCAAAAAGCTGGATCAGGTGAAGTCGAACTTTCTGGCGACCATCTCCCACGAGCTCAAAACGCCGCTGGCCAGCATCAACCTCAGCCTGATGCTGCTCCAGGATGAGCGTACCGACCCGGCGGAGCGGCAGCGTATTGCCGGCGGCATCCGGGAGGAAACCCAGCGCCTGCTCCAGATGGTGGGCCAGCTCATCGACGTGTCGCGCCTCGATGCCGGCGCCGACATCAAGCTCAACGTGCAGCCCGTGACCCTGGCCGACGTGGTGCGCTACGCCACCGACACCGTGCGTGCGCAGCTCGACGACAAGCAGCTGCGCCTCGAAACCCAGCTGCCCGACACCCTGCCCACGGCCCATGCCGACGTGGAGAAAACCACCTGGGTGCTCATCAACCTGCTGGCCAACGCCATCCGCTACTCCCCGCCCGGGGAGGTACTGCTGCTCCGCGCCGTGCCTTGGGGCGACATGGTGCGCGTCAGCATCCACGACCAGGGGCCGGGCATTGCGCCCGAGTACCATAAGCGCATCTTCCAGCGCTTTGCCGAGCTGCCCGCCTCCGTCGGGCAGCGCCAGGGCAGCTCGGGGCTGGGGCTGAGCATCTCCCGGGAGTTTATCAGTGCCCAGGGCGGCCAGCTGTGGGTGGAAAGCGCCCCGGGCAAAGGCAGCATCTTCCTGTTTACCCTGCCGCTGGTGGCGGAATAAAGCCTCCGGGCGGGCAATAGGCGGGCCTACGGGCAGCTTTTTCGGTAGGCTTCCGCCGCGTACACATACCCCAGCTTCCCGGCCCGCCGGAAAAACTCGCAGGCCGCCGGCCGGTTGCCCTCCTGCTGCGCCAGCCGCCCCAGCAGAAAATTCACCTGCCCATTGCGCGGGCTGTTTTCCAGCACCTGCCGGTAATCGGTGCGGGCAGCCCCAAAATTCTGCTGCTTGTAGTAGGCCAGGCCACGGTAGGTCAGGTACTTGAGCGACAAGGGCTGCCGGGCCGTCAGGCGCTGGCGCAGGCCGGTGCTGAAGTCGTGCACGGCTTCCGGAAACCGGCGCAGCTCAAACAGCCGCAGCTCCCCGCGGGCCAGCCAGGCCGCGCTCAGCGTCGAGTCCAGCGTCACGGCCCGGGTCAGGCTCAGCTCCGCCGAGTCGGGCCGGCCCAGGCTGGCCTGGCACTGCCCCAGCCGAAACAGCAGCCCGGCCGTTTCCGGCACCGACTTGCTGTCGGCCAGAGCCGCGGAGTAGTCGGCGCGGGCGGCGCGGAAGTCGCGGTACATCAGCTGCTCCAGCTCGCCCCGACGGCGCAGGGCCTCACTGTACCGGGGCTTGAAGTGCAGGGCCTCGGTCAGAAAGCTGTGGGCCGCGCTCCACTCGCGCCGGGCGTAGGCGCGCACCCCGTCCTCGTAGTTGCTCACGGCCGTCACGTGGTCCATCGTCACCTTCACCGACAGCATAAACAGCAGCAGCAGCAAGAACAGGCCGGCCGTGAGCAGGTAGTCGCGGCGGGTGAACTTGGCGCGCTGCCGGGGCATGCGCTGATAGTGCCGCTCGGCCGCGCCGGCCGGGCGCCGGGTGCGGAGCGGGGCCGGCGGGGGCATGGGCACCCCGTACACCTGCTGGGCCTGGGGCGCGTACTGCTGCTGGCGCCGGGCTTCGTCGGCCCGGCGGGCCGCCTGCCGCAGCTGGTAGTCGTAGCCGGCGCGGCGGGTGGCGTCGCCGAGCACGTGGTAGGCGGCATTGACGGCTTTGAACTGCTCCTCAAACTGGGTGCTGCCCCCGTGCTTGTCGGGGTGAAAGCGTACCGCCAGCCGCTTGTACGCCCCCTTTATTTCTGCCGCCGGCGCGGTGGCTGAAACGCCCAATACCTGATAGTGATTCTGACTCAAAACGCGGCAGTATATAGTAAAAGTAAGGCCTTTTTCAGACACGAAGCCTACTTTCCCGTATGGAATGGACGGCTCGAAAAACACCGTTTCCCGTTGTTTTCGGCCGCTGCCCTTCTAAACATTATTCTTCGCCTTTCTTCTCCCCGCCGTATGGCTTACGACGACGACGCTACCAAAACGCCCCGCAACGACAGTATTGTCGGCAACCTGATGGGTTACCTCGACACGCGCATTGATCTGGTGCGCCTCGAAACCCAGGAAAAAGTAAAAAACGCCTTCGTGGGCACCGTCCACGGCGCGGCCATGGGCCTGTTTGGACTGCTGTTCCTTATTTTCCTGAGCATCTTCGCCGGCCTGGCCCTCAACAGTGCCCTGGACAGTCCCTACTGGGGCTTTGGCATTGTGGCGGGCTTCTATCTGGTACTGCTGATCATCTTCCTGGTAGGAGTTGACAAGAAGCTCTTCCAGGGCATTGCCGACAAGCTGCTGAACAACACCATTTACAAATCTGACAAACGTCAAGCATAACCTGACTTATGGCTGAGCTGCACAATCCCCTGTTTGAGGATGAGAAGGAATTTCTGGAGCGCCAGAAGCTCGAGTACGAGCGGGCCCTGCTGGGCGACGTAGACCAAATCAAGGAAAAAGGGCAGCAGGTTGGCAAGTATGCGCTGATCGGGGCGGGCCTGGCCGGGAGCGTATGGCTGATTGCCAAAGCCTTCAGCAAGAAGAAACCCCGCTTCGACGATGAGGAAGACCACGAGGCGGAGTATCTGCGCCACCAGCAGCCGGCCCGATCCAAGAAGAAAACCCACAAAGGCGCGCACTTCGCCCAGCTCCACACCGACGTCGACACGGCCGTAGCCGACGACCTGGGCTTTGGGGCCGGACAGCACCAGTACGATCGGGGCCGCACCGCCCCCACCCACGAGCGGGCGCACCTGGCCCACGACGTGTACCACACCGACTCGGCCGACCCGTTTGCCTCCCAGCCCGTGTGGCGGCGCGAATCCAACACCACGCCGGCTCCTTACCAGGCGGCGGCCAATCAAAAGCCCTCATCGGAAGCGGCCAACCTGGCGGCATCGGCCCTGCAGTCGTTTCTGCAGTCTGATACCGGCAAAATGTTGATTGCACAGGTTTCGGCCGTGCTCATGGCTTACGTGGCCAAAAAAGTCGGGGAATATTTACCTATGATCAAAAATCCCGACCTTGCGACTTCTCCCGCCTACACTACCTCGGAGCCGGAGACCAAGGATATCGACTTTACGTACCACGAAGAAGCGGATGCGCCTCACAAGCCTCTATGAAACCCTAAGTAAGCGTCGGGCGCGCGGCCAGAAATCCCTGGCCGTGCTCCTCGACCCTGACAACCTGGATGAGGCGGGCTGCCGGCATTTGCTGCAGCTGAGCGAAACCCACGCAGTAGATTACTTTTTTATGGGCGGCAGCCTGGTGACGACCGCTCGCCAGGCGTCGCTCATTCGTTTGATCAAGAGCCTGAGTGCCATTCCGGTGCTGCTCTTTCCCAGCCACAGCCTCCACCTCGACACCCAGGCCGACGGCATCTTGCTGTTGTCGCTGATTTCGGGACGCAACCCCGATTTTCTGATTGGCCAGCACGTCATAGCGGCCCCGCTGCTGCGGGCCAGCAACCTGCAGATCCTGCCCACCGGCTACATGCTCGTGGATACGGGTCGGCAGACTACGGCCAGCTACATGAGCGGCACTACGCCCCTGCCCTACGACAAGCCCGGTATTGCGGCCTGCACGGCCATGGCCGGGGAACAGCTGGGCCTGCGCCTGATGTACCTCGACGGGGGCAGCGGCGCCATGTATCCGGTGTCGCCGCCCATGATTCGGGCCGTGCGCCAGGCCGTTGACGTTCCCCTTATCGTTGGCGGCGGCATCAACACCGCCGAAAAAGCCCATGCAACCCTGACCGCCGGAGCAGACGTTATTGTCGTAGGCAATCAGATTGAGAAAGCCCCGGAATTTCTGGGGGAAGCCGCCCGGGTAGTCCGCACTTTTAATGCCGTGCTGGAAAGCACAATCTGACCCCGGACAGCACTCCCGGATAGGCACACCACTGACAACAGCAGCGGCTCCTCAGATGAGGAGCCGCTGCTGTTGTCAGTGGTGTGCCCAATGTATTTGGGCGAGGCCGGGACTAGATGTTCATGGCCGATTCACGGCGGCGCATTTTGCCGGCCGGAATCCCGAACATCATCTTGAAACGGCGGCAGAAGTAAGCGGTGTCCTTGTAGCCCACTTCCTTGCCGATGTCGCGGATGCTTTTCTTGGTAGTACGGAGCAGGAATACGGCCCGCTCCATGCGCTGGTACTCGATATAGTCCTGGGGGTTGATGCCGGTCAGCATCTTGAAGTACTGGCCCACGTAGTCCTCGCTCACATTGGCCACGCTCGACAGAACTTTGTTCGACAGGTCGCCACCGATGTTCTCCTTGATGTAGTTGAACAGGTCAATCAGGCGCGGGTCTTTGAAGTAGGTGCTGTTGGTGGCCAGCTGCTCCACAAACATCTTGTTTTTGAGGATGTAGCGCACGATTTCCACCACAATGTTCTCGGTGTAAATCGTGATGAGCCGCTCCCGGCCGGGCAGCTCCTGCATGCTCTCCTCCACCACCTTGATGACCAAATTGGCCAGCTTGGAGTTGCCGGTGATCAGGAAGGCCGGCACGTCGAGCGAGGCAAAGAAGTTCACCGAGTCGAAGACCTTGGCCTCGAAGCTCACGAAGCTGTGGCTTTCCTCGGCGTCGCCGATCAGGTCGAGGTCGGCGTTGGAGTGGAAGAACTTGTCCTTGTTGCTGATCAGGTCGTCGTTGGTGATGCTTTTGCCCGCCGATTCGCCATAGCTCACCTTGGTGGCCCGGCCGCCGGGAATAAACAGCATCTCTCCTTCTTCTACCACATGCTCCTCGTCGCCGAAGGCCACGCGGCCCTTATGCAGCAAGATGAGGTTGTTGCCGACATCATAATAATTGCGGACGGTAAACGGCTGCTGCAGAACCAGATTCTTGGCCTTGATGTAACGAACACCGAGGGATTCGATGACTTTATTGTAATCTTCCATATTCCGGGGGTGGTTAGGGTGCTAGGTTGGTACCGGGTAGATAGGAGTCCGGACTTAGACAATGCAAAATAACATATAAAAATTCACAAAAACGAAAAACCCAGCCAAAAAATGGCTGGGTTAAATGCAATGATTCTGACTTTTAGGCTATTCGGAAATTATTTGAGCAATTCCCGAGAGATTACAATTTTCTGAATCTCTGACGTTCCCTCGTAAATCTGGGTAATCTTGGCGTCGCGCATCATGCGCTCCACGTGGAATTCCTTAACAAAACCATATCCGCCGTGGATCTGCACGGCTTCAACGGCCGTGTCCATCGCCGTTTTGGAAGCAAACAGCTTGGCCATGGCCCCGGACTTGGCGTAGTCCAGATGCTGGTCCTTGTCGTTGGCGGCCTGCAGGCAGAGCAGGCGGGCAGCATCGATGTTGGTTGCCATGTCGGCCAGCTTGAACTGGATAGCCTGATGCTTGGAAATCTCCACCCCAAAGGCTTTGCGCTCTTTCGAGTACTTCAAAGACAGCTCGAGAGCCCCGGAAGCAATGCCCAGCGCCTGGGCAGCAATGCCGATCCGGCCGCCGGCCAGCACCTGCATGGCGAACTTGAAGCCGAAGCCATCTTCGCCGATGCGGTTTTCCTTGGGCACCTTCACGTCGGTGAACATCAGCGAGTGCGTATCGGAGCCACGGATACCGAGCTTGTTCTCCTTGTTGCCAATCACAAAACCGGGCATATCCTTCTCTACGATCAGTACGTTGATGCCGCGGTGCTTCAACTCAGGATTGGTTTGGGCAACGACCAGATAGACCGAGGCCGAGCTGCCGTTGGTAATCCAGTTTTTGGTGCCGTTGAGCAGGTAATGGTCGCCTTTATCCTCGGCGGTGGTCCGCTGCATGGTGGCGTCCGACCCTGCTTCGGGCTCCGACAGAGCAAATGCCCCGATCATTTCGCCGGTGGTGAGCTTGGTCAGGTATTTCTGCTTCTGCTCCTCGCTGCCGTACTTTTCCAGGCCCCAGCATACCAGCGAGTTATTCACCGACATGATGACGGAGCAGGAAGCATCCACCTTACTGATTTCCTCCATGGCCAGCACGTACGACACGGTATCCATGCCGCCGCCGCCGTATTCCGGGCTCACCATCATGCCCATGAAGCCCAGCTCGCCCATCTTCTTGATTTGCTCGGTGGGAAACTTCTGGTGCTCGTCGCGCTCAATAACTCCGGCCCACAGCTCACTCTGAGCAAAATCACGGGCGGCCGCCTGCACGGCGAGTTGTTCTTCGGTGAGTTGGAAATCCATACGGGAAAACTTGGGTGGGAATGAATAGGGGTCGCTGGGGCAGCGGAGAAGACTGTGACTCAAAATTAAGCCGGCAAGCGCGCAGAATAAGCAAACAGCCCGGATTTTTTCCGATTCCTGCCTAATTTCGGTGCTTGGCTCTAGCTGAGAAGGAAAATTAAGGCACTTTTGTTTTCGGGGTTCAGGCCCGCGAAACCCGCATTGCTACGCCCCGCTGGCAGCCTAGTATACACCGCAGAACCTACCGCCGGCTTTTGCAAAAGTCGCTGCTCCGGTGGCCCTGAGCAGCGGCTTCTGGTTTACCGAGCAATGGAACGGCTAGCGCCGGTCGCGGCCGCCCATGAAAATACTCACGTAGTAGAGCAGCGTAGCCAGGGAGCTGATGGCCGCTACCACGTACGTCATGGCGGCCCACCACAGTGCGTCTTTGGCCATGGCGTGCTCCTGGGTAGTGACGATACCACGCTTATCAATCCAGGCCAGGGCCCGACGGCTGGCATCGAACTCGACGGGCAGCGTGACAAAGCTAAACAGCGTGGTGAGTGAGAACAGGGCAATGCCCACGCCCAGCGGAATCATGCTGGTGCGCAGCAGGAGCACGCCGGCAATCAGAATCCAGGGCATGTAGGTGGCAACGCCGCTGAGCATGGGCACCATGGCCGAGCGAAACTGCAGCATACTGTAGGCCGTGGCGTGCTGCACGGCGTGGCCGCACTCGTGAGAGGCTACGGCCGCGGCGGCCGCGCTCCGCTCCTCGTACACGGACTCGCTGAGGTTGACGGTTTTATCGGCCGGGTTGTAGTGGTCGGTGAGGCGGCCTTCGGCGGAGATAACCCGCACGTCGGTGATGCCGTGGTCGGCGAGCATGAGCTCGGCAATCTGCCGGCCGGTCAGGCCCGACTGCAGACCAACTTTGGCGTACTCGCTGAATTTGCTGCGCAGACGCCACTGAATGAGCCAGCTTATGCCCATCATCACAAAGATGAGGATCATCACCGGACTTGAACTGAAATGCATAGTGAAGTTGCTAAGAGGTGAAAAGACGCTGAACGCGCTCCACGATACCGGTCGTGCTGTAGCCAGCTACGAGCGGTACGGTGAGCACCTGCCCACCATTCTCCAACACCAACTCGTGGCCTACAATTCCACTGATCGGATAGTCGTCGCCCTTCACCAGAATGTCGGGTTTGACCAGCGTAATCAGTTCCAGCGGCGTCGGCTCATCGAAGAGCACTACGGCATCAACAAACAAAAGGGACGCCAGGATGCGGGCCCGTGACAATTCGTCCTGGAGCGGCCGGCCGGGTTTGAGGCGGCTCACCGATGAGTCGGTATTGAGCCCTACGACGAGGGCGTCGCCGAGGTGGCGGGCCTTTTCCAGGTAGTCGACGTGGCCGAGGTGAAGCAAATCGAAGCAGCCGTTGGTAAAGACCACCTTGCGGCCCTGCGCCTGCCACTGCGCCACAACGGGCAGCAGGGCTTCGCGGCTGAGAATCTTGTCTTTACTCCACATGGGTTGGGGCCACCAGGGCCGGTTCGGTAGCTAGCTGCCGCAATGTCCGGCCCGACTTGAGCATGCTGGCCACGAAGCTGATACCGCCCATGAGTACCACGAGCAGCGTTTGGGCGCCGTGCACCACCAGGGCGTAGGCAATACCGGCCTCCTTCGAGACGCCGTACACCAGCAGAATTCCCTGCACCATGATGTGGAACGGCCCGATGCCGCCGGCTACCGGGGCCGCCATACCGAAGGCGCCGAAGGTAAGCACGGCTAAACCCGCCCGCATATCCAGCGAATAGGTGGCCGGAAAGCACTTGAAGGCCAAGTAATCCATCAGGTAATACACCGCCCAGGTGAAGAAGGTGTGGAACAGGAACAGCGCCTTGTTCTTCATCTTCAACACGCTGAACACGCCCGCCAGCAGTCCTTTCACAAAGACCATTACTTTGTTGAACAAGGCATTCTGGCGGAGCCGCTCCAGATTCCGGAACAGCGCATAGGCCAACCCGAGCAGCAGCAGCAGGGCAATGGCGGCGGCCACCAGCAGCGGCGTTCGGTTGCGGGCCAGCTCATCGTAGCGCGCCCCCAGCACGTTATCGGTTACGAACGACCAGAACGTGTTAAAGTCCAGCAGCAGCGTGCTGCCCAGCAGCAGCAGCAGCATCAGCACGTCGATTACCCGCTCGGTGACGACCGTGCCCAGGGCAATCTGCACCGGCACTTTGTTGGTGCGCTGCAGCACGGAGCAGCGAATGACTTCCCCCATACGTGGCAGCACCAGATTGGCCAGGTTACCCACCATACTGGCGTGGTACACATCCCAGAGCCCAACCTTATGCCCCGCAGCATCGAGCTGCATCTTCCAGCGGTAGGCCCGGCTGAAATAGCCCAGTACTGACAGCACCATGGTGGCCAAAAGCCACGTGTAGTCGGCCTCGCGCATGTGCCGGCCAATGCTGCTCAGGTCTTGGCCCTGCACGGCGTACCACATCAGCAGGCCCGAAACGGACAGCAGCAACGCGTATTTCAGGATATTAAACAGTGTCTTCATGCAGAAGCAGAATGGGGCGGGCCCGCCAGCGGCGGGGAAGCGTGCAGGAATAAAAAGGCTTGTACGAAAGTGGCCGTCAAATGGCGCTACGCCAGCCGGTTGTGCTGATCGGGGAAGATAACCGTCGGCTTGTGGGCCCGGGCCTCGGCAAAGTCAATCAGGGCGTAGGAAATGATAATCACAATGTCGCCCACGGCGACGCGGCGGGCGGCGGGCCCGTTCAGGCACAGCGTACCGGTGCCCCGCTCTCCCCGGATGGTGTAGGTTTCGAATCGTTCCCCGTTGTTCACGTTCACAATGGTCACTTTCTCGTTTTCTACCATGTTGGCCGCGTCCAGCAGGTCCTCATCAATAGTAACGCTGCCCACGTAATGCAGTTCGGCCTGGGTGACCTTGGCACGGTGGATTTTCGACTTGAGGACCTCGATATGCATAAGCTGAAAGAGCTGAATTTGGGCGCGCAAAGGTAGCTAAAACCGCCCGAACGCCGCATTGCTGGCCCGGCTCAGACCTGCACCACCAGATTGTCGATAAGCCGTACGCCCCCCAGGTAGGCCGCGACGCACAGCGCCACGGGCTGGCCCGGCTGCGCCACGCCCACGAGCGGCTGCAAAGTACGGGCATCCACCACCGCAAAGTATTCGGGGGTAATAGCAGACTCGGCGGCAATCAGCCGGCTGCCCGCGCCCTGAGCCGCTTCGGCAGTCTGCCCAGCCGTTACCAGCCGGGCGCCAGCTTCCAGCGCGGCGTGCAGCCGGGGAGCCACGGCCCGGTCGTTGGCTGCCAGCCGCCGGTTGCGCGACGACATAGCCAGGCCATCGGCTTCACGCACCGTAGGAAAGGCCACCACTTCCAGATCGAACGACAAATCGGCGGTTAGCTGCCGGATGACCGCCACCTGCTGCAGGTCTTTTTGGCCGAAGTAGGCCCGGTGCGGCCGGCTCAGGTGAAACAGCTTGCTCACCACCGTGGCTACCCCGTTGAAGTGTCCCGGCCGGTGGGCGCCTTCCATGACCCGCTCCAGGGGCCCAAAGTCAAAGGTCAGCACAGTCGGCTGCGGATACATCTGCTCCACGGAAGGCAGAAACAGCGCGGTGCAGCCCGCCGGGGCCAGCAGCGCCGCGTCGGCTTCGGGCAGGCGGGGGTAGAGGCGGAAATCCTCGGGGTTATTGAACTGGGTCGGGTTGACGAAGATGCTGACTACCACCACGTCGTTTTCCCGGGCGGCGGCGCGGACCAGCTGTAGGTGCCCTTCGTGGAGGGCCCCCATTGTGGGCACCAGGCCAATACGCTGACCGGCCTGACGCCATTTTTCCGCCCGGGCTTGCAACTCCGCGGCCGCTTGCAGTATCTCCATAAGTGAGTAGCCTGCGGAGGGGCCCGCAGGGGTGGTTGGTTGATATTTCGGTCAAAAATGCTTAATTTTGTGCATCCCAAAGTGTTGCCCTTTCCCAATCATACCAACTTCCCCCTTATGTCCAAGTTGAGAATACTCTACGCTGCCACGGAAATCAACCCGTTTTTGCAGACGACCAAGGTAGCGGAGTTTCTGCGGATGCTACCTCAGGGCATGCAGGAGATGGGGATGGAAATCCGCATTTTCGTGCCCCGTTTCGGTATTATCAACGAGCGTAAGAACCGTTTGCACGAGGTAGTGCGCCTGTCGGGTATCAACATTGCCGTGGGCGAAGAAGAGAAGCCGCTGATTATCAAGGTAGCTTCCATTCCCAACGCCAAGCTGCAGGTGTACTTCATCGACAACGAAGACTACTTCCACCGCAAGTCGGTGCTGGTCGACAAGAACGATAAATTTCACGCCGACAATGACGAGCGGGCTATTTTCTTCTGCAAAGGGGTACTCGAAACGGTCAAGAAGCTGGGCTGGGCGCCGGATATCGTGCACTGCAACGACTGGATGACGGGCCTGATTCCGATGTACCTGAAAACGACCTACAAGAAGGACCCGATTTTCAAGGACGCCAAGTCGGTGTTCACCATCTACAACAACGAGTTCAGCCACAAATTTGAAGGCGACATCATCGAGAAGGCCAAAATGCTGGACATTGATGACGAAATGCTGGCGGCCCTCAAGTCGGCTGACTTCGGCGGCTTCATCAAGGTGGGCATGGAATATGCTGACTCCGTGATGAAATCTGACGAAGACTTCAGCGACAACCTGAACGCCATGTTCACGGAATACTCGCAGAAAAAGCAGTTCGGCCAGGTTAGCGCCGACGAAAACCTGCTGACCTCTTACTACACTCTTTATAATGAATTGGCTAGCTAATAGCGCTTTCCGATCTGCATCGGCTTCCCTGTTTTCCGTTGCGCTGCTGTTTGCCGCGGCCAGCTGCGAAGACCCCAACGACTTAGGAGTAGAGCTACCGGGCACTGCCCCTATCAGCACCGAGTACCGAGATTATGCCGTCAATGCCTCCACCGTGCTGCAAAAGCCGGTGCAGACGCTGAACTCCAGCCGCTATCTGGTGGGTCGGGTTCAGGATGCCAAGCTGGGTACCACCACCGCCAAATCTTTCTTCAACCTGCAGACGCTGTTGGCGGGCTCGATTGTGTCCCCGAGCCAGTATGACAAGCAGATTCTGGATTCGGTGGTGATAGTAGCCAGCTTCGATCAGGTGTATGGCAGCTCCGCGCAGCCGGTAGCGTACGATGTGTTTCGGCTGGCAAGTCCGCTGGACGATCAAGGCACTTATAACTCTACTACCAACGTCGCGCTCCTTGAGCCCACAGTTGGTATCGGCAAGGGGCTGAAAAGCTCCCTCAACCGCACCCGAGTAGAAGAGCGCCCGAATGGGCTGAAGACAAAGAAAAATGTCTTGGTCGACAGCACCACCAGCGTAACGGTGCCCGACCGCAGCGTGCGGCTGACGGTTTTTCGCAAAGCGGCAGGCACTCTGCCGGCAGTTCCTTCGGCTTTTATCGAAGGTGTTTTCAACGCCATCAAAAGCAAGGACACGCCTTTCACCCAAACCGTCCTCAACGGCCTGTGGAAAGGCCTGGCGCTGGCGCCCTCCGACGGCTTTTCGAGTTCCGTGGTCGGCTTCAACCGGGCCCAGCAAAACCGGGTGATTTTCTATTATCACCTTGATGGCGGCACGGATGTTAATCCCGTCCCCTACCCCATCAGCTTCGAGAGCAGTGCGGGAGCCGCCAACGCACCCCGGTCCTTCACCCAGATAAGTACGGAGCTAACCGCGCCCTTCGACCAGCTCTCCGACTCAAAAAAATCCGTGTTGCCCAACACGACGGACCAAGCAGTATACATGCAGGATGGCCTGGGCCTGGGCACCAAGCTGGAGATTCCGGGGCTGGCCGAGCTGGTCAGCAACAAGGATGGTCTGGCCATCAACCGGGCGGAGCTGATCGTGCCGGTTAAGCCGTATACCAACGCGCTTTTTCCGCTGCCCCCGCAGGCCGTCGTCTATGAGCTGGGCGCAGACAACACTATTTTGCAGCGCACCGTCAATATTTCTCCTTTTGAGCGCCTGATTCAGGCTGATGGTACCAACCAGCAAAGTGCCGGCACCAATGCAGTGGCAACCTTCTACGATCTGGGCCCAACCAACAAGTACTATAGCCTGAGCATGACCAGCTACCTGCAGGCCTACATCTACGATGTGCTGGGAGCCGAACGGCCGGCAGCACTGATGCTGTTCCCGGTGGTACGCTATTCGTCAGGCACGGTCAACCTGACGCTGAACCGGGCCGTGCTCGACGCCCAAAACATCAAGTTGCGCGTATACTTCTCCAAGTTGCGCTAGCACTCCGTTTCTGTTTCCTCATAATCACTGCGGCACGGCCTTTGTTAAGGGCCGTGTCCTTTGATTTTCTCCCCTCAACTCTTTCTCTGACACACTATGTGCGGAATTGTCGCTTATATCGGGTATCGTGAAGCCTGCCCAATCATCATCAAGGGCCTGCGGCGGTTGGAATACCGCGGCTACGACTCGGCCGGCGTGGCGCTGCTAAACGGCACGCTGAACGTTTATAAAAAAAAGGGCAAAGTCCAGGAGCTCGAAAACTTCATTGCGGAGAAAGACACCCACGCCCACATCGGCATGGGCCATACCCGCTGGGCGACCCACGGCGAGCCGAACGACTCGAACGCGCACCCGCACTACTCCACCTCCGAGCGGATTGCCATTATTCACAATGGCATTATCGAAAACTACGCGGCGCTCAAAACGCACTTGCAGAAGCAAGGGCACGTTTTCCACTCCGATACGGACACGGAAGTATTCGTGAACCTGATTGAGGAAATCCAGAAGCAAAACAGCTGCTCGCTCGAAGAGGCCGTCCGCCTGGCGCTGCACGAAGTCGTTGGCGCCTACGCCATCGTCGTGCTGAGCAAAGACGATCCAAACCAGCTGATTGCGGCCCGTAAAGGCTCCCCGCTGGTTATCGGCGTGGGTAAAGACGAGTTTTTCCTGGCCTCTGATGCTACCCCCATCATCGAGTATACCAACGAGGTGATATATGTGAATGACTACGAAATTGTCGTCATCCGCGACGGCAAGCTCGATATTCGCAGCAAGGAAGACGTAAAGCAGACGCCCTATATCCAGAAACTGGAAATGGAGCTCGACAGCATCGAGAAAGGTGGCTACGAGCACTTCATGCTGAAGGAGATTTTCGAGCAGCCCCGCTCAATTCTCGACTCGATGCGTGGCCGCCTGGAACTGGAAGCGGGCCACCTGAACATGGGCGGCATCCGGGCTTACGAGCGGAAGTTTGTGAATGCCGAGCGGATTCTCATCGTGGCCTGCGGCACCTCCTGGCACGCCGGACTGGTAGCCGAGTACCTCATCGAGGACCTGGCCCGCATTCCGGTAGAAGTAGAATACGCTTCGGAATTCCGCTACCGCAACCCGATCATCACCGAGCGCGACATCGTCATTGCCATTTCCCAGTCGGGTGAAACGGCCGACACGCTGGCCGCCATCGAGCTGGCCAAGAGCAAGGGCGCGACTATCTTCGGTATCTGCAACGTGGTGGGCAGCAGCATTGCCCGCGCCACCGACGCGGGCGCCTACACCCACGCCGGTCCCGAAATCGGGGTGGCCTCCACCAAAGCCTTTACGGCCCAGGTGACGGTGCTCACGCTGCTGGCCATGATTGTGGGCCATCAGCGCGGCACGCTCTCCGACACCAAGATGCGGGCCCTGATGATGGAGCTCAGCAACATTCCCGCGAAAGTGGAGAAGGCGCTGCTGCTCGATACGGAGATTAAGCAGATTGCCGAAATTTTCAAGGACTCAACTAACTTCCTCTATCTGGGCCGCGGCTACAACTTCCCCGTAGCCCTGGAAGGCGCGCTCAAGCTTAAGGAAATCAGCTACATCCACGCCGAGGGCTACCCCGCGGCCGAGATGAAGCATGGCCCGATTGCTTTGATCGACGAGAACATGCCGGTGGTCGTTATTGCTACCAAGGACAGCTCGTATGAGAAGGTGGTGTCGAATATTCAGGAAGTAAAAGCCCGCAAGGGCCGCATCATTGCCGTGGTAACCGAAGGCGACGACGTGATTCCGTCCATGGCGGAATTCGTCATTGAGGTGCCGGCCACCAGCGAAGTGCTGATGCCGCTGGTATCGGTGGTTCCGCTGCAGCTGCTTTCCTACCACATTGCCGTCCTGCGCGGCTGCAACGTGGATCAGCCCCGGAACCTGGCTAAGTCGGTGACGGTGGAATAACCCGGATTACGCTTATCGGAAAAGGCCGCGCTGAAAATCAGCGCGGCCTTTTTTATGGCTCCGTCCCGGCAGCCGGGGTTATTTTTCCGCTTACTTTGGGACTGAAATTCTCCTGTTCACCCTCCTTTTTGCTGTTTGTAATGCCTAACACGATTATCTACTCCGCCGATGCCCCCGCGCCTATCGGGCCTTACAGCCAGGCTATCCAGGCCGGCAACACGGTATACGTCTCGGGCCAGATTCCGCTGGATGCCGGTGGGCAGCTGGTGGGCAGTGGCGACGTGGCCGCTGAAACGCACCAGGTGATGCGCAACCTGCAGGCGGTGCTGGCGGCGGCGGGCCTCACGCTGCTGGACGTGGTGAAGTGCAGCATCTTCGTCAAAGACCTCGGCAACTTCGGCCTGATCAACGAAATCTACGGCAGCTACTTCCCGGCCGACTACGCCCCGGCCCGCGAAACGGTGGAGGTGAGCCGGCTGCCCAAAGATGTGCAGGTCGAAATTTCGTGCATCGCGGTGAAGCCGTAAGGCCGCGTCTTACGGCGGAAGCTTTTTCCGTAGCCCAATGCCCAGTGGAGCAAGTGCTGAGCTGGCGCGGCAAGTCGGGTGCAAACGGCCGGCGCAGCGCCGGCTGAACGGAAAAGTCCCTAACCCACCACTTCACCACCTCACATTTCATACCTTTGCGCGGCGTTTTTCTATGCTGAAAGACGCCGCGAACCGACTGTTTTATGGAAAGAGAAGTACGGGTGCGTTTTGCGCCCAGTCCTACGGGGCCGCTGCACATCGGCGGCGTGCGCACGGCGCTGTATAACTACCTGCTGGCCCGCAAGCTGGGCGGCAAAATGCTGCTCCGCATTGAAGACACCGACCAGAACCGCTTTGTGCCCGGCGCCGAGCAGTACATCATGGACGCGCTGCGCTGGTGCGGTATCGAAATCGACGAGGGAATTGAGCAGGGCGGCCCCCACGCGCCTTACCGGCAGAGTGAGCGGAAACCCATGTACCGCCAGTACGCCCAGCAGCTCATCGACAGCGGCCACGCCTACTACGCTTTCGACACGCCCGAGGAGCTGGATGTCATGCGCGCCCGCCTGACGGCCGCCAAGGTGCCCAATCCGCAGTACAACAGCATCACCCGGGCCCAGATGCGCAACTCGCTGACCCTGCCCGAGGATGAGGTGAAGCAGCTGCTCGACGGCGGCAGCCAGTACGTTATCCGGCTGAAGGTGCCCCGCAAGGAGGAAATCCGGTTTAACGACCTGATCCGCGGCTGGGTAGTGGTGCATTCCTCGGCCGTCGACGATAAGGTGCTGATGAAGTCGGACGGCATGCCGACGTATCACCTGGCCAACATCGTGGACGACCACCTGATGGAAATCACCCACGTCATCCGGGGCGAAGAATGGCTGCCCTCGGCGCCGCTGCACGTGCTGCTGTACCGCTTTCTGGGCTGGGAAGACACCATGCCGCAGTTTGCCCACCTGCCGCTGCTGCTCAAGCCCGACGGCACCGGCAAGCTCAGCAAGCGCGACGGCGACAAGCTCGGCTTCCCGGTGTTCCCGCTGGAGTGGCACGGCACCGACGCCGAGGGCCAGCCGACGGTGAGCAGCGGCTACCGCGAGAGTGGCTACCTGCCCGAGGCCTTCATCAACTTCCTGGCCTTTCTGGGCTGGAACCCCGGTACCCAGCAGGAGCTGTTCACGATGCAGGAGCTGATTGACACGTTCACGATTGAGCGCGTGAGCAAGTCGCCGGCCCGCTTCGACCAGAACAAGGTGCGCTGGTACAACGAGCAGTATCTGCGGGCCAAGCCCGATGCCGAACTGGCCCAGTACCTGCTGGCCGACCTGCAGGCGCAGGGCCTCGACGTAACGGCAGCCAAAGCCGAGCAGATTGCGACCCTGGTGAAGGAGCGCGCGACGTTTCCCGCCGACCTGGCCAAGGAAGCCCAGCTGTTTTTCCAGCGCCCGACGGCCTATGACGAGCAGATTATCAGCAAGAAGTGGAATGCCGCAGTGGCCGAGGCCCTGGCTGCCTTCGCCCAGGCCCTGACCACTGCTCCCGACACCACACCCGACGGCATTAAAGCGCTGCTGACCCAGGTCGTAGAAGGCCAGGGGCTGAAGCTGGGCCAGGTGCTGCAGGCCCTGCGCGTGGCCGTAACCGGGGCCGGCGCCGGCCCCGACCTGATGCACATTATGAGCATTTTGGGCACGCAGGAAACCTCCGCGCGGATTCTGGCGGCCGTGGCGGCTTTGGCCGCCTAAGCAGATCCTGTGGGGCAGAAACTGCCTGCCAATAGAACTGCCTACCCTATAGCTGCCCACCGGAAACGGCGGGCAGCTTTTTTATGCCCGGGCCGGGAAGCTGCCTGCCGGCTGGTTTGCCGCAGGCAGGCAACCCTGCGCATCCGTGCAGCGAGTTGTCCCGTAAGCAGGAGCAGCAGCTGGAATTGCTGGAATGCTGCTCCGCTTACCTACCCTGACCACTTCAACCGGACGCTTGTATGGCTAAGAAACCCGTTAGTAAGACCAAGAAGACCGACCCCGACAAAAAGGCACGCGTCCACAAAGAGCTGGAAGGCTTTGAAATAAAGGTCAACCCGCTGGGCGAAATCACCTCTAACTATTCCATCGAGGACATCAACCTGTTCCTGAACCGCCACGTGCGCGACAAAAAGCTCGTGAACCGCGACGGGCAGTTTGGGGAAAAGGACGAGGATGAGTTCCCGCTCGAAGACGGCACCCAGGAGCCGGAGGAAACCGATGAGGACTTCATGCGCCGCACCAGCAAGGAAGCCAAGAAAAAGCCGGCCAAGGGCGACCCGGACGCTTCCGCCGAAGCCGATCTGCAGCGGGAGCTACCCGAAGCGTAAACGGGCGCCCAACGACTGGTCGGCCTTTAACACGGGCAGCCGTCCGGGTTCGGATGGCTGCCTTTTTGCTTGCGGGGCAGGGTCTGATTATGCGGGTTTCACTATACTTGAGGGTTGTTTCATCCTTTGCCCCGCCCCTATGCTTTCCCACGACATTGAGTACCGTATTCTGGGCTCTGACATTCAGGTTCTGGAGGTTGAGCTGGACCCCAACGAAACAGTGGTGGCCGAGGCCGGAGCCATGGTCTACATGGAAGAAGGCATTGCCTTCGAAACCAAGATGGGCGACGGCTCAGAACCCGACCAGGGTATTATGGGCAAGCTGTTTTCGGCCGGCACCCGCCTGCTTACCGGGGAGTCGCTGTTTATGACGCACTTCACCCACCGCGGCCCCACCGCCAAAAGCCGGGTAGCGTTTTCGGCGCCTTATCCGGGCACCATCATTCCCCTGGATTTACGAAGCCTGCCCGCGGGCCTGATCGTGCAGAAAGACGGTTTTCTGGCCGCCGCCAAGGGCACCAAAATCAGCATTCATTTCAACCAGCGCTTCGGGGCCGGCTTTTTCGGCGGGGAGGGCTTCATCCTGCAAAAGCTCACCGGCGACGGCAAAGCATTTATCCACGCCGGGGGCACCGTTATCGAAAAGCGCCTCAACAACGAGATTCTGCGCGTAGACACGGGCTGCATTGTGGCCTTCGAGCCTGGCGTAGACTTCAGCATTGCCCGCGCGGGCGGCCTGAAATCAATGATTTTCGGGGGCGAAGGACTGCTGCTGGCCACGCTGCAGGGCAGCGGCCGGGTCTGGATCCAGTCGATGCCCGTCAAGAAGCTCATCCAGGCCCTGATGCCCAACGGCGGCAATGCCGGCAAGGAAAGCGGCGGCGTGCTGGGCCGGCTGGTGGGCGGCGTGCTGGATGAATAGGGCGGAGCCGGGTGGCGCCTACTGCGCCGGGGCTGGCGCGGCCACGGGCGTCGTATCGGCCAGGGCGGGCGGAGCGGCCGGCAGACTGGCGGCGGTAGTATCGTCGTAGCTGACGGGCACCTTCGACTCGCCCCGGCCCATGGTGAAGACGATAACGCCCAGGCTGACGAGTAGCGCCACCAGCAGCAGCCCCAGGGCCCCCACTGTGGCTTTAGACTTCAGCTTCGAGGTCGTAGCGGCGGCAGAGGAGGAGTTCCGGCGCTTACGCCGGGAATAGGAGCGGTGCGAGGAGGATGCAACAGGTGGCACGGTGGGAGCGTGAGTGTTAACAATTACACAATATAGGGGTAAATCCAGCATTTTCTTATCCCTATGTTCCTGGTTTCCCAAATGGGAAGTCCCAGAACCCGGTTTTAGGTTACCCGCGTTGCCGGGGCCGTCGGCGGAAGCTATATGTTTTTCACGCTGAAGAGCTTACCCGTTTCGTAATACTCGATTTTCACGAGCTTGCCCGCGGCAGAATACACCGGCCATTCCCCAAACCAGTAGAAGTGCGCCCCATCCGGCTCGGCGACAATGCGGGCCTGGCCCGTGCGCAGCACGCGGCCGTTCGGATAAAAGTACGTGATGCTAAGCACGCCAGCCGGCGCTTTGGCATGCTTCTCCGTTCGCTCCAGGGTGCCACTCGAATCGTAGAAACGGGAGCGGCCTACCACGCGGCCGTGCCGGAACCGCTCCCGCGTAGCCAGGCGGCGGGGCGGACCGGGATAGTACGCCCGCCAGGGACCATGCGGCTGCAAAGCGGCATCGGAGCGGTGCTCGGACCAGAAGCCTACGGGGCCTTTGGTGGCTGAGCAGCTGCTCAGTAAGGCCAGCAGCCCCAGCACCAGCAGGACGCGGCAGTAGCTAGTGGTGACCATAGCAGCTGGTGGAGACGGCAAATAATCGGGGTGAGGCAATGTCAACCAAGATATTGGTTACAAGTCCATCCGCTGCGGAGCAGGCCGGACTACTACGCTATTTCGCGCAGGATTTCCTCCAGGAACTCGCGGGAATTGCTCAGGCGTGGAATCTTGTGCTGCCCGCCGAGCTTGCCTTTGCGGGCCAGCCAGCGGTCAAAGGTTCCGGTCGGCGCTACGGTCAGCACGGGGGCTGCCAGGGCCAGGTCGCGGTGACGCTTGGCGTCGTAGTCGGAGTTGAGCTGCCGCAGGGTTTCGTCGAGCACCCGGGTGAACTGCGCCGGGTCGTGGGGCGGGTGCGTGAACTCAATAATCCACTGGTGGCCGCCGCGGGAAGACTCGGTGGCCTCGAAGTAGATGGGGGCCGCCGTGAAGTCGCGCACGGTGGTGCCGGTGGCCCGGCAGGCGGCGGCCAGGGCAGCATCGGCGTTTTCGATGACGACTTCCTCCCCGAAGGCGTTCAGGAAGTGCTTGGTGCGGCCGGTGATGCGGATGCGGTAGGGCGCCAGGCTGGTGAAGCGCACCGTGTCGCCGATTTTGTAGCGCCACAGCCCGGCATTGGTGCTGATGACCAGCGCGTAGTTTTTGCCCCGCTCCACCTGCTCCAGCGTCAGCGTCTGCGGGATTTCGGCCTCGAACTGGTCGGCGGGGATAAACTCGTAGTAGATGCCGTGGTCGAGCAGCAGCAGCAGGTCCTCGCAGTCGGGCTGATCCTGGAAGGCGAAGTAGCCTTCCGAGGCGTTGTAGATTTCCAGGTAGCCCATCTGCTCACGGGGAATCAGCTGGCGAAACAGCTCCCGGTAGGGCCCGAACGCCACCGCCCCGTGCAGAAACAGCCGCAGGTTGGGCCAGACCTCGGTGATGTCGGCGGCCCCGGCCAGCTCCGTGACGCGGCGCAGCAGCACGATGATCCAGGTGGGCACCCCGGCCAGCACCGACACGTTGACGCCCAGCACGTGGCGGGCAATCCGCTCAATCTTTTCCTCCCACTCATCCAGCAAGGCCAGCTCCAGCGGGGGCGTGCGGATGTACTCGGCCCAGCCGGGCAGGTTCTGCATAATCACGGCCGACACGTCGCCGACGCGGGAGTCGGGCGCTTCGGGGCGGAACGGGTTGGGCGCGTGGGTGCCGCCCAGCGAGAGGGTTTTGCCATCCAGCACCCGCGACTCGGGGTAGAGCAGCGTGGCCGTGGCCGTCATGTCGCGGCCGGCGCGGTAGTGGCTCTCGTGCAGCGACGCCGGGGTGACGGGGATAAACTTGCTGCGGGCATTGGTAGTGCCCGACGACTTGGCAAACCACAGCACGCGGCCGGGCCAGAGCACGTCGACTTCCCCGCGCAGCACGCGCTCCAGGGTGGGATACAGCTCTTCGTAGCTGCTGATCGGCACCCGCTGGGCAAACTCCCGGGCACTGGGGGCGTCGGCGAAGCCGTAGCGATGGCCCCACTCGGTGGTGCGGGCGGCCAGCAGCAGCTCCTGCAGCACGCGCTGCTGCACCTCGTGCGGGTGCTGGCGGAAGTGGTCGATGCTGGCCAGCCGCCGCTGCACGGCCCACGTCAGGATAGAGCCAATCACGGCTTAGTAGACTTTACGCTTCAGCTCGAAATGCTTGCCCAGGTACACCCGGCGCACCATCTCGTCGGCCGCCAGCTCCTCGGCGGTGCCGGCCTTGAGCAGCTTGCCCTCGAAGAGCAGGTAGGCACGGTCGACGATGCTGAGCGTCTCGTTCACGTTGTGGTCGGTGATGAGGATGCCGATGTTCTTGTGCTTGAGCTTGGCCACGATGCCCTGAATCTCTTCCACGGCAATCGGGTCGACGCCGGCGAAGGGCTCGTCGAGGAGCACGAACTTGGGGTCGACGGCCAGGGCGCGGGCAATTTCGGTGCGCCGCCGCTCTCCCCCGCTGAGCACCCGGCCCAGGTTTTTGCGCACGTGGGTGAGGCTGAACTCGTTGAGCAGCTCCTCCACCTTGTCGCGCTGGGCCTGCTTGGGCATATCCGTCATTTCGAGCACCGAGAGGATGTTTTCCTCCACGCTCAGGTCGCGGAACACCGAGGCTTCCTGGGCCAGGTAGCCGATGCCCCGGCGGGCGCGCTGGTAGATGGGCAGCTTGGTGATGTCGTCGTCGTCGAGAAAGATGCGGCCCGAGTTGGGCTTCACCATCCCCACGGTCATGTAGAAGCAGGTGGTTTTGCCGGCGCCGTTGGGGCCCAGCAGGCCCACAATCTCGCCCTGCGCCACTTCCAGCGACATATCATTGACGACGGTGCGGGACTTGTAGGTCTTAACCAGGTGTTCGGCGCGAAGAATCATTGGCACAAAGGTAACGAGGAGTTGGGAGCTGACTGGAATGTAGTGCGTCCTGCTCATCTGGCGTCCGCGCAGTCGAAGCAGCACGTTCTTTTTCTAGCCATCGCTATTACCGCCGCGGGGTCAGCACTTTTTCGCGCAGGGCCACCTGGGCCGGCGTAGCGGCGGGGTTCAGCTCCAGCACGTTTTTCAGCGTTACGTCGAACTCCCGCGGGGTGGCTTTCTTTTCCTGGGCCGCCGCCGTACCCGACCGGAACCGCACCGTTACGGCCCCGGCCGACGTGGGCTCGACCAACGGGCGCAGCAGCTGCTCGGCGTTGGTCATGTCGAGCGGCGTGCCGTTCACGGCCAGCAGCACGTCGCCTTCGCTCAGGCCGAAGCCGTTCTGCTCGGGCGTGGTCTGGGCCACCAGGAACTGCTTCTGGTCGGTGTCGTAGCGGAAGCCCAGGTTGCCGAAGGCCATGACCTTGGCCTGCCCTTCGGCCTGAAACTGCCAGCCAATCTTGCTGAAGTACTCGGCGTAGGGCAAGGGCTGGCTGCCGATGACGTACTGGTCAAAGAACTGCTGGAGGGCGGGGTTGGTCAGGGCCACCACTTCCGGAATCAGGTCCTTGTCCTCGAACGAGCGGGTGGGGCCGTACTTCTGGCGCAGGGTCAGCAGCACGTCGCGCAGGCTCTGGCGGCCCTGGCTCAGCTCCTGGATGCGGATGTCGAGCAGCAGGCCGATGAGCGCGCCCTTCTCGTACACGTTGTCGTACATGTCCTTGTAGGGCGCTTCCAGAATCCGGCGGCTCATCTCGGTGAAGCTCACCGCGGGAAACTTTTCGGCCTTGTCGATTTTGTCCTTCATGCGCTGGCGGAACTCGTCGGGGGTGGTCAGGCCGCCGCGGGTCTGCACGAGCTGGGCAATGTACTCGGTCACGCCCTCGTAGAGCCACAGGTGCTGCGACATGCGGGGGCTGCGGAAGTCGAACTCGCCGATTTCGCGGGAGTGAATGTTCAGGGGGGCCAGCATGTGCAGAAACTCGTGGGACGCCACCTCCTGCACCATGCTGCGCAGCCGGTCGGCGGGCACTTCGGGCAGGAAGTAGAGCGACGAGTACGAGTGCTCCATGGCCCCGTAGCCGCCCTTGACGCTGGCCAGCGGGGAGCCGAAGCTGGGGAAGTACAGCAGGAAGTGGTACTCCGGCACCGGCATCTGCCCGAAGTACCGGGTCAGGGCCTCGGCCATGGGGCGGATGATTTCGCGCACCTGCGCGGCCTGCACGGCCCCGGTTTCCGACACCACGGCCACCGAAATCCGGGCCCCGCCGCTGCTGAAGCTGGCCGTGTCGGGCTTGCTGTACAGGATGGGCGCGTCGGCCAGGGCCACGTAGCTGGGGGCCGTAAACACGTCCTGGGTGGGCGTGGGGCGGCGCACGGCCAGGGAAGTAGCCCCGTAGAAGTCGGCGGGCTTGGCCACCGTCACCTGGTAGGGCTGCATCTTGTAGCCTTCGAGGTAGCCGTAGAGGCCGTAGTGGTTGAGCACGAAGTCGCGGCCGGCGTCGAAGTTGGTGCCCCCGGGCTGGAAGATGAAGCCGTCGTCCTGCTTCACGTCCCAGGTATCGTCCACGCGGTACTCGATACGGGCCAGGCTGGGGGCATTGTCGATGACGAACAGGTTGGCCCCGTCCTTGGTCACCTTGAGCGGCTTGCCTTTCTTATCGTAGGCCGCGAAGCCCGTCACGAAGCGGCCGTAGTCCTTTTTGGAGTAGGACCCGGGCACCACCGAGGGCATCACGTAGGTAGCCCGGGCCTCCTGCACCGGCGGCGGCAGGATGACCACCCGCACCTGGTCGTTGGTGGCTTGCTGCAAATCCAGGCTGATCCGGTAGCCGGCGGGCTGCTGGGCGAAGGCGGCCGGGGCGGCCAGCAGGGGAAGGCCGAGGGCCAGGGAGAAGAGCTTCATACACGAAACGGAGCTGGAACGGAGGACCGACAACGCCGGCCGGGGCCGGGCAGTACGTTGGTCTGCCCAAAGCTGGTAGTTTTCCGGCAGATTCAGCCTATCGCCGTAAGACAGCCGGCAGACGCCGTAGCGCCGCGCTGCTTCGCGGCGCGGCGTGGCACGACCGAAACCGCCCCGCCGAACCACCATCCGCAACGCCTGAGACGCGAGATACCGCGTCGCTACCCTTCTTGCCCATGCTCAAAACCCTCAGCCGCTACGTGCTGGCCCTGCTCTTTATTGGCGCCGGCATCACCCACTTCGTGGCCCCGGCATCCTTTCTGCGCATCGTGCCGCCTTACCTGCCGGCGCCGCTGCTGCTGGTGTATCTGAGCGGGGCGGCCGAACTAGCCGGCGGGCTGGGCCTGCTGCTGCCCGCCACCCGCCGCCGGGCCAGCTGGGGGCTGCTGGCGCTGCTGGTGGCCGTGTTTCCGGCCAACGTGTACATGCTCCAAACCCACGGCGCGGGCCTGCCGGTGCCCCTGTGGGCGCTGTGGCTGCGCCTGCCGCTGCAGCTGGTGCTGATGGCGTGGGTGTGGTGGGCGGGGCAGGAAGCAGCCGGACGGCCGGCCACCGTTTAGGGTATTCACTCAGGCAGCACGCTTTGGCTTCTCTCCCCTACTCCACCCAGCGGATATCCTTTACCCGCAGCTGCAGGCTTTTCACACCCCGGTACTCGTTGATTTCGATGGTGTAGCACACGTTGAAGGGCGCGCCCTGCAGGATTCGCTCGTGGTACTCGCCCAGGCCGAAGCCGATGGCGTCGATGGTGTGCTGGCCGTCCTGGGTGAGGGCCAGCTTGAGGTGGGAGTTGCCCACGATGCGGGCCGAGTTGGTGGCCGCGTACACCTTTTCCGACTCAAACACCGGGTTGGGGTTGCCGGGGCCGAAGGGCTCCATCTGCTGGAGCAGCTTGTAGAAGCTCGGCGTAATCTCGCTCAGGGGCAGCACCGCGTCGATTTCCACCGGCGGAATCATCTGCTCGGGCAGGATGCGGCCGGCCACGATGCTCTCGAACCGGGCCCGGAACTTGTCCACGTTTTCGATGGGCAGCGTGAGGCCGGCGGCGTACATGTGGCCGCCGTACTGGTCGAGCAGGTCGGCGCATTCCTCGATGGCCTGGTGCACATCAAAGCCCACCACGGAGCGGGCCGAGCCGGTGGCCTTGCCGTTGCTCTGGGTCAGGATGATGGTGGGGCGGTAGTACTTGTCGAGGCAGCGCGAGGCCACGATGCCCACCACGCCCTTGTGCCAGTCTTCCTTGTAGAGCACCGTGGAGTGGGCCGTGCGGTGGGTGCTGTCCTGCTCAATCATCTCCAGCGCCTCCTTGGTGATGCTGGTGTCGAAGCCGCGGCGCTCCTGGTTGGTTTTATCCACCACCCCGGTTTTCTCAGTAGCCTCTTCCTTGGTGGCGGCCAGCAACATGGCCACCGAGCGTTTGGCGTCGCCCATGCGGCCGGCGGCGTTGATGCGGGGTGAGAAGCCGAACACGAGGCTGCTGATGTTCAGCGGCCCCACCCCTAGCCCGGCCAGCTCACGCAGGGCATCGAAGCCCGGGCGCTGGTGGTAGGCCGGGTCGTTGAGCAGGCGCAGGCCATGGTAGGCCAGGGTGCGGTTTTCACCCACGATGGGCACGATGTCGGCGGCGATGCTCACGGCCAGCAGGTCGAACATCTCGTGCAGGGGCGCCTCATCGAGCCCCTGGTTTTCGCTCAGGGCCTGCATCAGCTTGAAGCCCACCCCGCAGCCCGACAGCTCCTTGAACGGGTAGGCGCAGTCGGCGCGCTTGGGGTCGAGCACGGCCACGGCCGCGGGCAGCTCGGCGCCGGGCAGGTGGTGGTCGCAGATGATGAAGTCGACGCCCTTGGTGTTGGCGTAGGCAATCTTATCCACCGACTTCACCCCGCAGTCGAGGGCAATGATGAGGGCGTAGCTGTTGTCGGCGGCGAAGTCGATGCCGGCCTCGGAGATGCCGTAGCCTTCCCGGTAGCGGTCGGGAATGTAGTAGTCGATGCGCTCGGGGCCGAACAGCGGGAGCAGAAAGGAATACACCAGGGCCACGGAGGTGGTGCCGTCTACGTCGTAGTCGCCGAAGACCAGCACTTTCTCGCCCTCGTGCAGGGCGCGCACGAGGCGGGCCACGGCACGGTCCATGTCGCGCATCAGCAGCGGGTCGGGCAGGGTGGTGAGGGCGGGGCGGAAGTAGGCGTAGGCCTCGTCGTAGGTGCACACGCCGCGCTGGCAGAGCAGGGCCACAATGGCTTCATTCACGCGCAGCGCACTGGCTAAGTGGCGCACTTTCTCCGCGTCGGGCGCGGGCTTGCGAATCCATCGTTTTTCCATAATCTCGGCGGGATACCCTCTCTAGGCAATACCTCCAAAAGTAAGCAGAAAACGGCGGCTCTACGGTCTGCGCTTCCCGGTCGGGGGCTGAATGCGTACGTTTGCCCTCCCGCTTCCTTTCGTAAGTCTCTATGAACAAGCTACGCGCCTTTTACCAGCAATACAAGCAGTATATTCTCTCCGATGGGCTGATGTACCTGGTCTTTTTCCTGGCGCTGGCCCTGATGTTCCTTTTCTTCGGGTAGAGCCGCACAGTTGTTTTACCCACCGCTTTCGTTTTATTCGTCATACCGAGCGCAGCCGAGGTATCTCGCGTGGCGTCGTTGAGTTACTACTCCAACGTCAGCACGCGAGATACCTCGGCTGCGCTCGGTATGGCGTTCCTTGCTATTTGCTCAATGCCGTTCTAATTCACCACGTCGCCGCGGAGTTTGCGGAAGCGCTTGCGGGCTTCGGCCACGTAGATGCTGCCGGGGTACTTGGTCAGCACCTGGTTGTAGAGCTCCTGAGCTTTTTCGCGGTCCTGCAGGTTTTCCTCGGTGATGCTGGCGGTCAGAAACAGGGCGTCGTCGCTGAGCACGTCGTACTTGGGGTTGGCGGTGATGCGCTGGAGCGTGGCGAGGGCGTCGGGGTAGTTGCCCATGCGGCGCTGGAGCTGGGCCTTCAGGTACCAGGCATCATCCGACAGCGCGTGGCCGGGGTATTTCTGCAGCAGGTTATCGAGGCCCTTCACGGCCTCGGGCAGGCGGTTCTGGAACACGAGCAGCTCCACCTTGGAGTAGTCGCGCAGGGCCACGCCGGAGGTGTCCATGGCGGTGTTGTCGGTGATGAGCAGGCTGAGCTGCATGGCGTCGTTGGCAATTTCGCGGCTGGTGGCCTCCTTCAGAATGTCGAGGTGGCTTTTGGCCAGCTTGAAGTCGCCGGCATAGTAGCTCAGGCGGGCGTTGCGCAGCTTGGCGTCGTAGCCCACCGGCGTGTCCTTGTGCGACTTCTCCACCTGCGAGTACAGCAGCGTGGCTTCCCAGGGCTCACTGCGCAGCAGGTAGATGTCGGCCAGATTGATTTTCGCTTCGTCGACCACGTCGAGGCCGGCGCGGGGCAGGGCAATAACTTCCTGCAGCAGCGTCATGGCCTTGTCCTTCTCATCGAGCTGAAAGGCGTGGAGCGCGGCCATGCTGCGCAGCATGCCGGCCGTTTCGGGCGTCCTGCCCAGGTCGGTCAGCACCTGCTGGTAGTCGGCTATCAGGCTGCGGATTTTGGCCGGGTCCACGGGGTAGGTGTTGCGCACCTGCTCCTCGCGGGTCTGCACCAGCCGCTGCCGCGCCGGACCGTAGAACTGCCCGCCGCGGTACTGTTGAATCACGTACTCGTAGCCGGTAATGGCCGTTTCGTAGTCCTTGTTGCGCTGGGCAATGGCGGCCAGCTCCAGCACCCGCAGGCCGTCGGTACGGGCGCGGCGGTCCAGGGCCTTGGCCTGCACCAGGGCGCCGCCGAAGTCGTGGCGCTGCACCTGCAGCCAGAGCAGCAGCTCACTGTTGACGGGCCGCTCGGGGTATTTCTGCACGTTCGTTATCAGGATGCGCTCCAGGGCGTCGAAGTCCTTGTCTTCGCGCAGGCTGTTCTGCAGCATGTTGCGCACGAAGGGCAGCTGCTGCTCGTCCTGCTGCACCAGGCGCAGGGTCTCGGTCATCACCTTGTCGGTCTGCCCATCCTGGGTGTAGAGCTGGATCAGCTGGGGCGCAAAGTCAGTTTCGCTTTTGGCCAGCTCCCGGCCGCGCAGGTAGGTTTTCTCGGCCCACTGGGGCAGCTTGCGCCGCCCGAACTCGGTAGCCACGGCCAGCACCTGCCCGGCGGAAGTCTGGCTCACCACCCGCTCGTACTGCTTGTCGGCGGCGGCCTGGTCGCCGGCAGTGGCGTAGAGGCTGCCCAGGGCCACGCCGTAGCCGACTTCCTCCGGATGCTGGCGGATACCTTTTTTCACCAGCTTCTCGGCGTCCTTGTAGCGCTTCAGGTTTTGCAGCACGGTCAGGTAGTCGGGCAGCACGTTGGCGGCCAGCTGCTCATCGGCGCGCAGGCGACCGAAGAGGAAAGCGGCCTTCTCGTTTTCCCCCTTGCGGGCATACTCGTGGGCCAGGGCAATGCCGCCGCCTTCATCCTGGGCCTGACCAGGCAGCGGGACGGCGCCGAGCAGCCCGCAGCTCAGCAGCAGGGCCAGATGGTACTTACGGAAGCGAAGCAGCAGGAACGGACGCATAGCAGGGGAAGTCCGGTGAGAGGTAGCGGAAGGTAAACCAACAACGGGCCGGTTTCATTGCAGGCCAGCCGGGAAAAGCGGACCCGGACCAGAACATTGGGCGGTGCGGGCCGCCCGACCAGGCGGGAGGACATACGCCAGAGGCGGCCAGGGCCCAAACAAAAAGGGCTGCATCCCGAAGGTACAGCCCTTTTTGTTTGGCTAAGCGCGGTGGCTTAGAAGAACTTGGTGCGGTTGTCTTTGATTTCGGCTTTGGCCTTCACGGCTTCGTAGGTGGCGCCATCGACGCGGGCCGTCCGCTGGGCCGTGAGCTGCTGCCGCAGCGTTTTCACATCCTGGGGTGCGGTGGCCGGTACGATGCTGCCGCCTTCCAGAATCAGCACGCCCTGCTCGCCCTGAATCGGGGCCGACTTCTGGCCGGCTTTCAGGCCGAAGGCTTTGCCCAGCGCCACCGGCTCACCGCCGAGGCCCTGGATTACGCCCGTGCCGAGCACGGCGTCGTTGGCCGACTTTACCTGGGCGGTGGCGCCGTAGGCGGCGGCCATCTGCTCAAGGGTGCCTTTCTTGCCTTCCAGCTTGGCCATGATCTGCTTGGCTTTCTCCTCGTTGCGCACGGCCGCCGTCAGCTCCGGCTTCAGGCTGACCACGTCGGCCGTGCCCTTGGCCCGCTCGCCGGTGAGGGCCGCAATGACGTACTGGTCGTTGATTTCAAATATGTCGGAAACGTCGCCCACCTTGGTTTCTTTGCCACCCTGGCCGGCCCCGTAGGCCCAACGCACCAGCTCGCGGGCGTTCTGCAGGCTGTTTACGGCCCGGTCGCCGCGGCCGAGGCCCTTGGCTTCCTGCTTGAGCAGCGTCTTGTCCTTGGTCACCAGCTTGCGGAATTGCTCGAGGTTGCCAGCCTGGCCCTTCAGCTCCTGCGCTTTGGCGTAGGCCGTTTCACGGGTGGCATCCGAGGACACGATGTTCTTCTGCACCGCGGCAATCTGGAAGGTCTGGTTGGTCTTCGGGGCCGTGATTTTGATGATGTGGTAGCCGAACGAGGTTTTGGTCAGCGTGGGCAGCAGGCTGGCCGAGGTAGCGCCGAACACGGCCTTCTCGAACTCGGGCACCATGCGGCCCTGCGTGAACCAGCCCAGGTCACCGCCCTGCTCCTTGGTACCATCGGTACCGAACTGCCGGGCCATGGCGGCGAAGTCGGCGCCGGCCTTGAGCTTGTTGAGCAGATCCTGAGCCTGGGTTTTGGCCTTGGCATCGGCTTCCGGCGTGGTGCCTTCGGGCTTGATCAGGATGTGGCTGGCGCGGGCCGAAGCCTGGGCGCCGGCTTTCTGACCGGTTACCTTGAAGATCGAGTACACGCCATTCTCGGCGTAGGGGCCATAGACCTGACCCACGGTCAGCGGCTGCTGGCTGCGGAGCTTCTCGGGCATATCGGCCGGCGACACGTAAGCAGCGTTGTAGGGCTGGTCCGAGTTGAGCTTCACGAACAGCGAGTCAACCGGGGCGGTACGGAACTGGGTCGTCAGCTCATCCACCGTTTTGCGGACGCTGGCGCTGTCTTCCATCGAAGCCGTCACCGGAATGGTCACGTACTCGATGCTGCGGCCATCCTCTACTTTGTAGCGGCCCTTGTTCTTGTCAAGGTAAGCCTGCAGCTGCTCGTTGCTCACCTTCACCGCCGAGTCGGAGATGGAGAAGTAGGGCACGAACAGGTAGCGGAAGTTGGCTTTGGTATTCTGGTTTTCGCCAAACTGCTTGGCTTCCGCCGTCGTCACGTAGGTCGACAGCTTGAGCAGGTTGTTGTACTTGTTGCCGAGGCGCTCGGGGCCGAGGTTGGCTTCGAAGCTGCGGAAGGCATCCTGGGTTTGCGGGGGCGCCTTGTCGAGGTTGCGCAGGTAGTCAATCACCTTGGCGCGGTCAAACTGGCCGGTCTTGGGGTCGGTAAACGCCTGCTTGATGCTGGGGTGAATGTTTTTGCCCTGCACCATGTCAGTCAGCTCGTCGTCCGAAACCTTCAGGCCCAGCTTGTCAAACTCCTTGGAGAAGGCAATGCGGTAGATGGTCTGGTTCCAGGCCTGGTCGCGCAGGTAGCCCATGGTCTGCTCGTCGGGCTGGCGGCCCTGCTGGGCAACAAACTGCTGCTTGGCCTGCTCAACGGCGATGTTGAAGTCGTTGTACTCTACTTTCTCGCCGGCGACTTCGCCCACGACGTTTTCATTGCGGTTGAACAGACGGTTGTTGCCGCCGATCAGGTCGCCTCCGACGATAAAAAGCAGCAGTCCGATGGCGACGATGCCAACAGCCCAGCTCGATTTTTCCCGAATCGTGTTAATTAATGCCATTTACTTGAAAAAAAGCGCGGTAAGAAAAGTAGAAAGAGGCGCAAAATAACCAGAATCCGCCGGACATTCAAAGCCGCCCGGATACAAGAGCGCCCGGCGGCGGGTCCGGGCGGGCAAGTTTCAGGCAGAAAGCTAGTTCCGGCGCTTGTTGCGCGGGTTGGGTTTGTTCGATTTACCGGGATTTTTCGGCGCGGCCGGCGGCTGGGCCAGAAAGTCGCGCTCTTTTTCCCGCTGCTTGAGGTAGCGGTAGTACATGGTGCAGGCCAGCGAAATCATGAACAGCCAGTAGTTGCGCTGCAGGCTTTCCAGCGGCACCTTGGGGTTGTTTTCGACCAGGGTCTGGTACACGCCGATGACGAACGTGACCACGCCCACCGAAAACAAAATGGTGCGGCCCATACCCGGGGCCAAAATTCGGTTCATAGCGGCGGCGTTAAGGCTTGGTTTTCGACTGGTCGAGGGTGAAGATTCCTTCCGGCTTCATGATGCGGTAGCGCGAAAAGTCCTGGTTGGCCGTCAGGCCGTAGCCGGTCAGCACCTCGGTCAGGGTTTTGACGCGCACAAACATCTCCGGCTTAGTGTAAATCTGCGCCTTGGCCTTGTCGTAGAACACTTCTTCGGTGTTCATCTGCTGCTGCTTGGGGTCGTTTTTCACCTGCACGTCGCCGCGCACGGTATACAGGTTCTTGTTCTTCTCGAACTTGCCGTATCTACCACTCAGCGTGTTGACCACCGTGCGGCCGCCGTCGCCGTAGAAAACTACCTTTACCCCTTTAGGATACACCTGGTCGCCGGTTTCGAAGGTTTGCTCCAGCGGCGACGTGAGGCGTACCTGCAGCTGGGCCGAGTCGCTGATCAGGGTCAACACGTCGTTTACCTCGATGGTAGGGCCCTTGTACACCATCTTTTGGGTGGCCGTCGCGTCCTTTTTGCCGCAGCCCACGCTCAGGCCCGCCGCCAGCGCGACCAGCAGAAACAGCCCAAAACGGTTACGTGGGATTGGCATAACGGGGACCGGATTACTCAATCTGGCGCTTGATAAACCAGCGGTTGTTCAGCGTGACGCCCAGCTGCAGCTTCAGGTAGTCGTCCTTCACGTTGTTCACGGTGCGGGTTCCCTGCGCGTCGTTCAGCAAGTACGTGTCCTTGTTGCCGCGCTGCCCGTAGGTGAAGGCCAGCCCGATAACGGTGGCGTCCAGCGGGGTGGCACTCGGCAGCGGGAAGGCAAAGCCCCAGCTCACCGAGCGGTCGTAAATCATCTGCCCGTTGGGCTGATACGGCATCTGCGCCGCCGTCAGCCCCACGCGGTAGGTTACCCGCTTGAAGTAGTTTTCTACGGCCGTAGCATCGGGCGTGTACTCCCCCCCCACGCCCACGCGGAGCGTGTTGCTGAGCGTGGCGGTGGTAGCCGAGCCCGAAAATGCCCGGTACTTGGACCACTGCTGCTGGGCCACATCCAGGTTGGCGCTCCAGTTGCGGTTGTTGTCGAGGCTGATGCCCACCTGGGTCAGCGCCGGAATGATGGCCTTGCCTTTCTGATCCACCAGCTCCATCATCTGGTCGAAGGGCAGCTTGAAGCCGGTTACGTCTTCCCGGTCCTGGGTCAGGCTGCGCGTGCCGCTCAGGTCGGTCTGAAAGCTGTAGACGCCGGCCAGGTTGTAGTTGAGCTTCTCGGTTATCTTGCTCCGGTAGTGGGCGGCGCCGCGAAACGCAAAGTCCGAGTAGTGTAGTTGCTCCCGCCGCACGACGCGCGTAATATTCTCGGTGATATCAGTCGGCTTGACCACGGCCGTGCTGGTCGACAGGTCGATGCTGCCAAACACGTAGGACGCCGTGGCCCCGACCGAAAAGCCTTTGCCAATGCGGTAACCCTGCGACAGGTAGGCTTCCGACAGGCCGCCTTTGCCTTGCTCGTTCACGAAGGAAATAGCCTTGTCCGGGTCGTTGATTACCGCGGCCTGGGTGTTGGCCTCAAAATCGACGGAGGTGAACGGCTTCAGCCCTACCGCCGCGCCCCAGTTTTTCGACAACGGCACCGCCAGCGCCAGGTAAGCCAGCGAGGCGCTGCCCGTACGGTTCGACTGGCTTACCGTATGCAGCCGCCGAAACAGGGCGTTGAAGCCCGCTTCGTAGGTGGTGCGGGTAGTATAAGCCAGCATGGCCGGGTTCAACTCGTTGACGTTCGAGGTATTGGGGGCAGCCAGTCCAATGCCGCCCATGCCCTGCTGACGGACGCCGCCAACGTTGCCCGTAAAGTCGCCCAGGCCGACCCGCGAGTACGGCGAGTTGCCGAGGCCCTGCCCCTGCGTATGGGCGGCAGCCAACAGGCTCAACAAAGTCAGCCCCGCGAGGCCCGCAAATTTAGTTCTCAACATTATGCACCAGTATTCGGTGAAGCCCGAGTAGCACGAGCTCCGGAATGACAAAGATATGGCCTTTCAGCCGGGGTTGAAAAAAGGGAGCGTCGCCGCCCGCCAGCACCACCGCCAGCCGGGGGCTCAGCGCCTGGTATTGTTCGATCAGGCCATTGACCTCGGCCGCGGCCCCATTCAGTACCCCGCTTCGGATAGCCGACGGCGTATCGGTCCCAATCAGGTCTAGTGGCGTGGCCACCGCCGCTGGCATGTCGACCAACGGCAAACGGCCGGTAAGCTTGTGCAGGGCCTCAAAGCGCATCCGCAGCCCCGGCGCAATACTGCCGCCCCGGAACGTGTGCCCGCCTTCCACCCAGTCGCACTTGATGGCCGTGCCCGCATCCACAATCAGCGTGTCGTGCTGCGGCCGCAGCCACGCCGCGCCCACGGCCGCAGCCAGCCGGTCGGCCCCCAGGGTCCGGGGACTGGCGTAGGCGTTGCGGATGGGCAGGCGCGTAGTGGCCGGCCCGAACTCCAGCACCCGGCCTTTCAGCAGCGGCTGCAGCCGGGCCGCCCAGGCGGCGGTTGGCTCGGCTACCGATGCTACCAACACGTGGTCGGGCCGGAGCCGTTCCACCGTGGCCGGCATCTGCTCCAGCGTCAGGCCCGCGGCGGTTTCCTGCAGCCCGTTTGCTTCGAAGCAGCCGTATTTCACGGCCGTGTTGCCAATATCGAAGACCAGGGTGCGCATATTGGAAACAGGAGTTACAAGCTGATAAGGCCGGGGCTGAAAAGAGCTGCTGCCAACCATCCAACTCCAGGAGTCGACTGATTGGCAGCAGGTTGCTTGCTTACATGAAATACTTCAGCCGGATAACTTCTTTTTCGGTCAGGAAGCGCCATTTGCCGCGGGGCAGGTCTTTCTTGGTCAGGCCGGCATACTGCACACGGTCCAGCGCCACTACCTCGTAGCCCAGGTGCTCGAAGATGCGCCGCACGATCCGGTTGCGCCCCAGGTGCAGCTCAATGCCCACGAAGTGCGCATTGCCCGCCACGATGGCCACGTCGTCCACATCAGCCTTGCCGTCTTCCAGCTCCAGGCCTTCCGAAATCTGGCGCAGGTGCTCCTCGGTCAGCGGCAGGTTCAGCTCCGCCTGGTAGATTTTCTTGTTTTTGTGCGAAGGGTGCGAGAGTTTCTGCGCTACTTCCCCATCGTTGGTGAAAAGCAGCAGGCCCGTCGTGTTGCGGTCCAGCCGCCCCACGGGGAAGATTCGCTCCCGGGAGGCCGTAGCCACCAGATCCATTACCGTTTTGCGGCCTTCCGGATCTTCCGTCGTGGTGATAAAGTCCTTGGGCTTGTTGAGCAGCACGTACACCTGCTTTTCACGATTCAGATTGGTCTTGCCGTACTGTACCGTATCGGTGGGCTGCACCTGGTAGCCCATTTCGGTTACCACCTCGCCGTTTACCTTGATTTCGCCCGCGGCAATCAGCTCGTCAGCATCCCGGCGGGAGCAGATGCCCGCATTGGCGATGTAGCGGTTCAGGCGCACCGAGTCCGACTTCTCTTCCTCGCGGCGGCGCTTGTTGCCGCGGGTTTTGTCGTCTTCGTAGTGCTTCAGGTTCGTGTACGAGGGTGCCTCGCCGGCTACCTCGCCCCGCTTGGGCTTGTCGGCCCGGTTGGTGGTAGCAAAGCGCTTGTCGGAGCTGGGGCTGATGCGCGGCGTCCGGTCACCGTAGGGCTTGGCCTCGTCGCGCTGGTCGTCGAAGCGGCGCGGCGCGGCATTACGGTCGGCGTAGGTTCCGCGGTCAGCGGGCTTGCTGCCAAAGGCGGGCCGCTCGCCGAAGCTGCGGCTCCCACTCTCGCGGCGCTCCGGCCGCTCGCTGCGGTCAGGGCTACGGCTGCGGTCATCGTCGCGGGTAAACTCTTCCGGCGGCTTGCGGAAATCAAACGGCCGGGCCGCACGGATAGCCCGGTTCGGGCCCAGGTCGCCATCCCGCTCGAAGCTTTCTACGGGTGGTAGAGTGCTTGGCAGGGGCTGGCTGGTGCCGGACTCCTGCTCAAAGGGACTCGCTTTTTTAAATTTGCGATTCCGCTCTCCGTGCTCGCCGCGCGGCACGGCGGGCTTGCCTTCCTGGCGGTACGGCTGCCCCGGCCAGTTGGCCTTCGGCTCGTATGCCCGGGCGGGGCGCACATCGCGCGGCGCCCGGTCCCGGTCGCCGGAGTTGCTGCTACGACGGTCATCATCACCGCGGCTTTCGAAGCGGCGCGGGGCCTCGCGGTCAAACGAGCGGGGTGGGCGGCTGTCCTGGTCCCGGTTGAACGGGCGCGCCGGGCGGCTACCCGCATCACGGCTGCCGTACGAGGGCCGGTCACTGCCTTCGCGGTTGAAGGGCCGCCGGTCGTTGTCGCCGTCGCGGCGGGGGGCGCTGGAGCTACCGCGGTTGCCCGCGCCCTCGCTGCGGTTGAAGCCCCCCTGGGAGCCGAATTTCTTCGGCCCCGAATCATTGCCGCCAAAACGCTTAGCCCCCCCAAATCCGCCGCCCTCGTTGGGCCGGCTGGCCGGACGATCAAACGACGGACGCGACGAGGAGTCGCGGCCCCGGGGGCCTTCACTGCCGAAGCGGTTGCCGCCGGTGCTGCCTTCAGCGGGCCGGGGCGAGAATTTGCGGGGGCCACCGGCGTTGCCGGCGGGCCGGGAGTCCGAGTTGTTGCGGCGTTCCGGCTTATCGCCGGAGAAGTGCTTCTTGCTCATGGTTGCAAGGAAAAAGTGCCGTATCGCTACGGTACGAATGAAAACTAAAATTCAAAACAAGAGCGGAGCTGCTCTAACGAGCTACCCCGGAAAACAGTGCCCGGACCAGCGACCCAGCCCAAATGAGCCGGCCGAAAGTCCGGGCAGAATGTAAAAGCCGTAGCGGTGTTAGTCGCGGCGGGCCATTTTGGCTTCGATGGAATGCTGCGTGTGCGGCACGGCCCGCAGGCGCTCCTTCGAAATCAGCTTGCCAGTACCGATGCATACCCCGTAGGTTCCGTTTTTGATGCGGATAAGGGCATTTTCGAGCTGCTGGATGAACTTCATCTGGCGCGAGGCCAGCTGGTTCAGGCTTTCTTTTTCGGCGGTGTCGGCCCCGTCTTCCAGCACCTTCGACGAAGATGCCGTGTTGTCGGTGCCCGAATCGTTGCGGCGGCTTAGTGTTTCCTTAATAAAGGTCACTTCCTTCCGGGCAGCGGTGAGTTTGTCCTGGATAATATCCTGAAACTCAACCAGTTCTTCCCTGGAATACCGTAGGTTTTCTTCACTCATGCTGGTTCAGAGAAAAATTTAACGTATTGAAGGTTAGTTACTTGCCTGGGATGACAACGAATGCAAGCTTCCCGAATGGCTTCCCAACACGCCGCCAAACAGATTAGTTTGTTGGTTCGCGGGCGTGGAAGTGTCGCTGCGGTTCAGCTTCCGGCCCCGTTCCGTCCGGCATGATTCGGCCGCAAAGCTACGCTTTTGTCTGGTAACGAACTATGATTGACCTTCTCCGGGGGTCCTGCTCGGCAAGCTGGCCGCTTAGAAACCCAGCATGTGAATGGCCGCTACGGCTCCTTCCACGCCCTTGTTGCCGTGCTTGCCACCGGCCCGGTCCCAGGCCTGCGCCAGGGTATTGGTCGTCACCAGCCCGAAGATAACCGGCTTGTTGAACTTCAGCCCCACGTTGGTGATGCCGCTGGCTACGGCGTGGCAGATGTAGTCGTCGTGCTTGGTTTCGCCCTGGATGACTACGCCCAGGCAAATGACGGCATCAATTTCCTCGTGCTGGGCCAGCAGCTGGGCCCCCAGGGTTAGCTCGAAGCTGCCGGGCACCGTGTTGCGGAAGATGTTTTCTTCCTTGGCCCCGTGCTTGAGCAGGGTTTCGTAAGCGCCCTGGCTTAGCACATCGGTGATTTCACGGTTCCACTCCGCCACTACAATGCCGAAGCGCTTGTCGGAAATATCAATGAAGTGGTCGGAGGTGTAGTCGCTCAGGTTTTTGAGGGAGGTAGCCATCAGGAATCGTTAAAGAGTCGGGGTTCTAAATAAAAAAGAAGCTGCGCCTCCCCTTGCGGAAAAGCGCAGCTTTCTTGGCTAGGCGGTTGGCTTACTTGCCAGCCAGGCCCTCAGCGCGCGCCTTGAACTGCTTGGCTTCAGCAGCCTCGGCCGAGTTCTGGTAGTCGGTCAGGATCTTGTCGTAGGCCGTTACGGCCCCGCTGTAGTCCTTGGCCATTTCCCGGGCCGTGGCTTCCTTCAGCAGGTAGCCGGCCGAGAAGAACTCGTTGGCGTTGTGGTTGGCGGCTTTGTTGTAGAAGTCGGCCGCTTCCTTGTATTTGTTCAGCTCCATGTTGGCATCTCCCAGCAGGGAGTAGGCGCGGGCCTGCACCAGCAGGTCATCGGAGCTGAAGTCTTCCAGATAGTCAATGGCCGCCTGGTACTGGCCTTCTTTCAACGAGGCCACGCCCGCGTAGAAGTTGGCCAGGTTGCCGGCCTTGGTGCCGCTGTACTCCGCTGCTACGGCTTCGAGGCCGTCGTACTGGCCGTCGCCTTTCATGGCTTTCTTCATCGAGTCGGCCTCCCAGTAGTTCACCGCCTGGAACATGGCGGCCTGCCCCTTCTCGTCCTGCGATGTCCGCCAGGTGTAGTAGCCAAAGGCGCCTACCACGGCCAGTACCACCAGCGTCAGCACGCCCAGCAACACGTTCTTGTTGCGGCGCAGGAAATCCTCCGACTCCACCAGCCGGGTGGCCAAGGCATCCGGATCTTCAAACAGCGGATGCTCGGGCGAATACTCGCCGGTGGGCTGATTGGGGTCCGCGGGCACCGGTTGCGGCTGAGGACGGTTTAGCGGGCTGTTGCGCGTGTTAGGAATCTTTGACATTACTGTTGATTTCGGGAAAGACGACCACAAGGCCGGGTAAAGGTCACCGCAGGGTTAGTCGCGGATGTAAGGATAGTCCTGCTGCACATACACGTCCTTGTAGAGCTCGTCGGCCGTTGGATACGGCGAGGTTTCGGCAAACTCCACGGACTCGTTTACCTGCGCCTTGATCTTCTCGTCAATGGCTGCCAGGTCTGCTTCCGTCGCCATGCCGTTGGTCAGAATGGTGTGGCGCACGGCTTCGATGGAGTCGCGCTGGCGGTACTCCTCCAGCTCCTCCTTGGTACGGTACTTGGCCGGGTCACTCATGGAGTGGCCTTTGTAGCGGTAGGTTTTGAATTCGAGGAAGGTCGGGCCTTCCCCGGCGCGGGCGCGTTCGGCGGCGCGGGCTACGGCATTATGGATGTCTTCCACGTTCATCCCGTTCACCGGCTCGGAAGGCATATCGTAGGCCTCGCCGAGGGTGTAGAGCTCCGTCACGTTCGACGTACGCTGCACCGAGGTACCCATGGCGTAGCCGTTGTTTTCCACCACGAAGATAACCGGCAGCTTCCACAGCATGGCCATGTTGAACGCTTCGTGCAAGGCTCCCTGCCGCACGGCACCGTCGCCCATGTAGCAGATGCAGAGGTTGCCGGTCTTGTTGTACTTCTCGGCGAAAGCCATCCCGGCCCCCAGCGGTACCTGGGCGCCGACGATGCCGTGACCACCCACGAAGTTGACGGCTTTATCGAACATGTGCATCGAGCCGCCCTTGCCCTTGGAGCAGCCGGTTGCCTTGGCAAACAGCTCCGCCATGATGGCGTTCGGCGAAGTGCCCAGCGCCAGCGGGTGGGCATGGTCGCGGTAGGCGGTAATCCACTTGTCGTCTTTGGTGAGGGCCGACACGGCGCCGGCTACGCAGGCTTCCTGGCCAATATAGAGGTGGCAGAAGCCCTTTATTTTCTGCTGGCCGTACAGCTGACCGGCCTTCTCCTCAAACTTGCGCATGAGCACCATCTGCTCATACCAGCGAATGTAGGTCTCCTTCGGAAACTCCGGCTTGGCCGGGCTCGTAGCCTGGGGGGCCTCCTGGGAGTCCTTGGCTTTGCCGTTGGAGGGCAATACCGGGTCTGGCTGCTTCACCGTCTTGGTGCTGGCAGTGGGTGTAGTTGAGGTCTTCTTAGCCGACGACTTACTCGTCGAATTGGAAGGTTTTGAAGTAGCCTTTACTTTCGTCTCCGCCATCGTGCTCGGTTGTTCGCGTTTGGGATGCGAAAGTACGTAAAAGGATTGCAATTCCGAACCCCGAATGATTCTTGAAAACCTGCATCTGCTGTTCTTTAAAAACTACGACGAGGCCAACCTGCGGTTCTCCCCGCACATTAATTGCTTCATTGGCGACAACGGCAGCGGCAAAACCAACCTACTTGACGCTATCCACTATCTGGCCCTGACCAAGAGTGCCTTCACTGCCGCCGACGCCCAAAGCATCAAGCAGGGGGAAGAGTTCTTCGTGGTGAAAGGCCGGTTCTGCGTGCCTCCCGACGACGTCCGCGACACGATTCAGTGCAGCCTGCGACTGGGGCAGAAGAAGGCGGTGACCCATAACAAGCAAGCCTACGAGCGTATCTCCGACCATATCGGCCGGTTTCCCGTCGTGCTTATTTCTCCCTACGACACCGACCTGATTCGGCAGGGCAGCGAGGAGCGGCGCCGGTATTTCGACAGCCTGATTTCCCAGCTCAACCACGAGTATCTGGAGCTACTCATTTCCTATAACCATATCCTACGGCAGCGCAACTCCCTGCTCAAGCTGGCCTACGACCGGCAGGGCTACGACCGGGATTACCTGCTGGTACTCGATGAGCAGCTGGCGCCGGCCGGCGAGCAGCTGGTGCAGCTGCGGCAGCAGTTTCTGGCGGAGTTCACTCCTATCTTTCAACGACACTACCAGCAGCTGGCCGATGGCCGGGAAGAGGTAACGCTTGAGTATAAGAGTCAGCTGCCCGGCGTCGACTTTGCGCACCTTCTGCGCACGGTGGAGCGCAAAGACTTAGCGCTGCAGCGCACCACTGTGGGCCCGCACAAGGATGACTTCATCTTCCTGATGGACGCGGGCTCGGTCAAAAACTTCGGCTCCCAGGGCCAGCAGAAATCCTACGCCATTGCGCTTAAGCTGGCGCAGTTCGAAATTCTGGCCGAGCGCAAACAGCACAAGCCGCTGCTGCTGCTGGATGACATCTTCGACCGGCTGGATGAAAAGCGAATTACCCGGCTCCTGCAACTCGTGGCCGAACGCACCTTCGGCCAGGTATTCCTGACTGATACCCACCTCGACCGGACGGACCGCGTACTGGCCAACCTCTCCGAACAAATCAGCCGCTTTCGGGTAGAAAACGGAACCGTCACCGCTCTTTAGCCGGCTTACCGCCTATCTTTACCAGGACCCGCTCCTGTAGTTAAGCAAGCCTATGTTTAGGCCTCGGCACCTCAGCTTCGCGCGTTAGTATACCGCCCCGTTTTGAAAAAGCACAGCAACTCTGAAAATTCCCGACAGGCAGATATCGTCTCCCTGAAGGACGGCATTACGGCTTTGCTCAAAGCATACCGCTTACAGGGCAAGCTCAACGAGGTGACGGTTGTATCCAGCTGGGAACGAATCATGGGGAAGGCGGTGGCGCTGAAAACGCAGGAAATCTACATTAGCCAGGGCAAGCTGTTTGTCCGCCTCAGCTCGGCGCCTCTTAAGCACGAGCTGGTGATGGCCAAAACCCGCGTGCTGGAAATCATCAATGCTGAGGTAGGGGAAAAGGTGATTCAGGAGGTAGTATTTCTCTAGTCATAAGAACCGCCTGCCTAGCACCTCGCTGCGCCACTACTATCCGTTACCTGTCCTGAGGCATTCCCGACGCCCTGCTCTGGCAACAGCATTAGGCCTATCCGTTTCTCTGTTGCCCTGCCTGTACCCACCGGGTTTGGTGAAGAACGTGGGTTGACCTGTCTGGCCACTCCGTATTTTCTGCGGGCTGGGATGTCAGGACTAGCCACGCTTTCCGCGGCGCGCTATACTATTGAGAAGCGCAGTCTGCAGGCTTGATTCTGGCCCGGGCTTTTGCCGACTCATTTCAGCACCCAACTCCTCTTATAATGGATTACCCCAAACCTGATTTCCGCCCGGTGTCCTACTCGCGGGTCACGCTCACCGAACTGATGATCCCGACCTATGCCAACTTCGGCGGCAAGATCCACGGAGGCATTCTCCTTTCCCTGATGGACAAGGTAGCCTACGCTGCCGCCTCCAAACATGCCGGATCCTACTGCGTGACCGTAAGCGTAGACGGAGTAAACTTTCTCCAACCGGTCGAGGTGGGTGAGCTGGTTTCCCTGCTGGCCTCAGTCAATTACGTGGGACGCACTTCGCTGCTAGTAGGCATAAAAGTCATTGCGGAGGATGTGCGCAGCGGCTTGGTCAAGCACACCAATACGTCCTACTTCACGATGGTTGCCAAGGACGACAGTGGCTCCCCTACCCCGGTCCCGGGCCTTTCTCTGGAGAGCCCGGAAGACACTCGTCGCTTCGTGGAAGCCATCAAAAGAAGGGAGTTCAAAGAGCGTTACCGGCTGGAGTTCGACTCGGCCGTTTCGACGCTGGCAGTCCCGCTCGAACTGCACTTGCTAGCGCAGGAGCGGTGTCAAATAGCGTACTGATTTCGCTACTCTACTGCTCTTCTCGAATTGGCTACCAGCAACGGACTGCCACTATAGAAGTGACAAAAATGTTTCACGTGGAACATTTTTGTCATTTAGGACCATACACTTTCAGGAGCAGGTCGTTATAGGCTTCCAGCAGGGCTATATACTTGTTTTGGAGCGCCGTGAGCTGTTTAACCGGGTCACTATCTGTAACCTGTAAAGCCATCGAAGCACGTGTAACATTGTTTACACCAACATTTGTTACAGTTACGGGAGTAAATGGTAATACGGTTTGTTGTAAAGATGTAAAGTCGCCAGAAAAGTCGTGTCCGATAATATCCCCAATACGCTTTACGAAAGCGTAATCAAGTGTCTCATCCTTGAACTTGCGGTAGATGGTAGGGCGCGTAATTCCAAGCTCATCGACAATCCGGGTAATGGAAATACCGCTGTTTTTGATGGTTTCTTGAAGGATTTCGCCCTGGTGTGGCATAGAGAGGCACTTGTAATTCTTTCGGTTGGTAAATATGCCACATATGTATCAATGGTGCAAATACGTCCGCGTAATACAGTATACACTACACGAGGTGACACAACACCGAATGATACAATTGATACACTTTACATTAATCACGTTACACGGCTATTGTAACACTACAAAAAGCGGACAATACGTTACAGCTTTACAAAACACCTGATAACAGGTTCTACAAAGCGTCAGCCGCACATTGGCTCGTAAAACACCCGGCTTCGCACAACCACTCAACCAGGCAGCCGGACCGAAAACCAACCAAAGTGGTTTCCGATCCGGCTGCCTTGGTTTGACCCTCTCCTGCGGAGTGTACCTGTCACCTGTTCANTCGCCTGGCTGGTTGATCGTCCAGGGGATTACACGCACTCCCTGAGCATGCAGGCAGCCCACCAGATCGGCAGTGACCAGGGGATAGTACGGGCCGTAGATTTCAGGCGTAAATCCCAGTTGGGCAACGTGCTCCTCGTACGGGATTTCGTCTTCGACCAGCAGGCAAACCGGTAGGCCCGCAGCCTGGTGCCGGACTTGCTGCAGGATGCGCCTATCGAATGACAGAACCGTCGTGCGGGCCAGCAGTTGCTCCTGCCCTAGAACGGCCAAAACCTGTTCTACAAAAGCAGGCGGCGCAGGATGAAACACGTTGTCGCCCGCCGGCGTCGACTTGATTTCGATGCTGTAGCGGATGGCCGGGCGGCCCAGCCTACTAACCTCCTGCTCGACCTGCTGCAGCACCTCCCGCAACAGTGGTTTGTAAGCCGCTAGTAGCAGCTGGTGCGGGAAGGCAGGGTGCGGCGTGAGCCCACAATCGCAGCGCCTGATTTCAGCGTAAGGCATCCGGTAGAGGTTGTGCTCGGCTTCACTGCCGGCCGCTACGGGCTGGCCCAGCGCATCGCGGCACAGCGGCGACAGCCACGGCTCATGCGACACCACCACCTCGCCATCAGCGGAAATGACGACGTCCATCTCCAGCACATCGACGCCGAGTTCGAGGGCATGCAGGAAAGCGGGCAACGTATTTTCGGGCCGCAGGCCACGGCAGCCGCGGTGGCCGTGAATCTCGGGGCGGACAGGGGCAAGAATGGGAGCGTGGGAATGATTCATAGTGAGTAAGGCATACGTGGGTGCGCGGCGAACAGGACAGTTCAGGCTTCCGAAGATGGTTGACAATGCCGTTTCTGGGGGCGGAGTTAAAAGCGGTATTTTGCGTCCGTAATCACTCTTTCAGACACTCTCCAAAATGAAAAAAGTCATCCTTCTGCTTGTGCTGACCGCTTTGGCCATTGGCGGCTATCTGTTTTACCGCAGCTTCACCACCGGACCCAAGTATTCGCTGATGCAGGCAGCCAAGGCCACGCAGACGCACGATATGGCCAAGTTTGAGCGCTACGTAGACGTGACCAGCGTGACGGGCAGCCTGGTTGATCAGGTGGCCGCGCAAAGCTCGGCCCTGGGTCTGATTCCCGGCGGCTTTGCCTTCCGGGGGGCGCTGCAGCTGATCAAGCCCCAGCTGGCCAAGGCCGCGCACAAGGAGCTGCAGACCTACATCGAAACCGGCTCGGTAGAAGCAGCGGCCGCCGCGCAGCCGAAGCGGGCCGTCAAGGTGTCGATGCTGGGCCTGGCCAGCAAAGTGGTGAACCCGGACAGCAAGTTCAAAGACGTGAAATACGTGAACGAGCAGGGCGACCAGGCGCTGGTCGGCATCGAATTCACCCAGCCCAAGTACGACACCACGCTGGTGGTAGAGCTCAAGATGCGCGACAAGGGCGACCACTGGCAGGTGACGGAAATCACCAACAGCGGCGAGCTGCTCAAGCACGTGGCGCGGCTGGAGAAGCAGCGGCGGCTGGGAGGTAAGTAGCCCGCCTGCTACTCCTCATAAAACAAAACTGCCCGTCGCTTAGCAGCGACGGGCAGTTTTGTTTTGGCTGGAAGCCTTACCTGGAAGGCTACAGATTCGACTTGCCGCGGCCGGCAAACAGGTAGTAGATGATCAGACCACCGAGCGGGAAAATGAAGATAATGGCGGCCCACATGATCTTCTTGCCGATGGACCAGGGCTGACGGAAAACGTCGAGCATGGCCAGAATGTCGAGGGCCAGCAGCACGTAGCCCCAGGTAGCGAGGCCGCCGCTGGCATTGTAGCGGCTGCAGGAAGAAATAGCCACGGTGAGCGTCAGCAGCAGGGCAGCGAGGGGCAGGCGGTTGGCGAAAGAAGTGAGCTTGTCCATAAGCGGCAGAGGGTTGGAGAGTGGAAAGGGAGTATGCCGCTCTTTACGCGCTACGGCAGAATATAGATATAACAACGCCCCTTTTTAAATTGCAAATACATGAATATCAGTATTTTAAAATAAATAAGCCTGGATTTGACCCCAGCAATAGGCGGCGGCAGCGGGGTACAGAACCAGCGTCAGCACCACCCCGTACAGGGCGCCGTAGAAGTGCGCATCGTGGTTGATATTGTCGCCCGAGCGTCGGCCCTGGTAGTAGGAATAAGCCAGGTAGAGGAAACCGAAGATAAAGCCCGGAATACCCAGCTGCGGGGGCAGAAACAGCAAGCCTATCTTGGTGGTCGGGCTAAAAATCACGGCCGCGAAGATGATGGAGGCCACGCCGCCGGAAGCGCCCAGACTCCGGTAGTCGGGGTCCTGGCGGTGGCGGAAGTAGGTGGGCAGATCCGACACGACGATGCCCCCCAGATACAGCGCCAGAAATTGCAGCAGGCCGTTGGTAGCGCCGCTCAGGCCAACGAAAATATCCTGCACCGCCTGCCCGAAAGAGTAGAAGGCAAACATGTTGAAGAGCAGGTGGGACCAGTTGGCGTGCAGAAAGCCGGAGGTGAGCAGGCGGTACCACTCGTTGTGCTGGCGCATCACGTAGGGCCGCATAATCCAGCTTTCCATCAATTCCTGGTTGGACCAGGCGTACATGGAGATGCCGGCGGTCAGGACCATCAGCACCGTGGTAACATCGAGAGTAAGCATCGGTGGGGAAAAGGCAACGGGGAAGAAATGATTACGGCGCTTTCAGCGCCCTGGCAAGGCGCAGAGCCAAGCCAAGCTGCCAAACAGCCCAAACAGCCGGCAGCGGGCCGGAAAAGCGCTAAAAACGTGGGCTTAGCTTTCGCGCTCCATCAGCAGCAGGGCCAGCTGCCGCAAGGGCTCCTTGCGGGCGGCCGGCGCCGTCACGCGCGCCAGGTGGTGCAGGGCATCCTCGAAGTAGCCGTTGATCAGCGCCTCGGTCTGGGGCCGGATGCGCAGCTCGTCGTAGATGGCGCGCACGGCCTGCACCTTGGCCTCGGCATCGGCTACCGGCTGACCGATATGTTGGGCCAGCGTGGCGCGCTGGGCCGGGCTGGCCTGCGCCTCGGCGGTCAGTAGCAGGAAGGTTTTCTTGTCGCTCACGATGTCGCCGCCGACGCGCTTGCCGAAGGTGGCCGCGTCGCCGTACACGTCGAGCAGGTCGTCGCGGAGCTGGAAGGCCAGGCCGATGTCGGTGCCGAACTGGCGCAGGTGGTCGGCATCCGGCGCGCTGGCGCCGCCGAGCAGGGCACCCAGCTCCAGGGCGAAGCCGAGCAGCACGGCCGTCTTGAGCCGGATCATGTCGAGGTACTGGGCGATGCTGACGGTGGCTTCGGTTTCGAAGTTCATGTCCCACTGCTGGCCCTCGCACACCTCGGCGGCGGTCTGGCTGAAGCGGCGCAGGATGGCGGGCAGCAGCTCGGGCCGGATGTCGAAGAACAGCTCGTAGGCCCGCACCAGCATCACGTCGCCGCTGAGGATGGCCACGTTGGCATTCCACTTCTCGTGTACCGTGGGCTGACCGCGGCGCAGCGGGGCCTGGTCCATGATGTCGTCGTGGAGCAGGGTGAAGTTGTGAAACACTTCCACGCCCAGCGCGGGCTTCAGCACGGGGTCCAGCTCATCGGTGAAGGCGTGGGCGCCGAGCAGCGTAAGCAGAGGCCGGATGCGCTTGCCGCCCAGGGCCATGATGTAGCGGATGGGCTCGTAAAGGGCGGTGGGCTGGTCGCCGTAGTGGAGCTGATCCAGGCCAGCAGTGATTTTAGCGGAGAAGAAACTGAGGTCCACGGAGTAGGTTGGAGTTGCGGAGGAAAGGTACGGAGGAAACCGCGGGAGGCAGATTTTGTGTCGGCTCTGTCATTGCGAGCAAGGCGAAGCAATCCGTCCTGGACAATAAGCCAAGCTCTGTTAAAGCAAAAACCCCGACGTATGCTAACGCCGAGGTTTTATAGGCTAACAGAGCTTACTACATTTCAGAGGACGGATTGCTTCGCCTTGCTCGCAATGACAGGCCCTCGGCAATGACAGCTTAGCGGCGGCGGCCACCGCCGCCACTGCTCTTGCCGCCCTTGCCGCCGGGCCGGCCGCCACCGCTGCCGCTGCCACCACTGCGCTCGGGGCGGTAGCCGCGGGGCTTGCTGTTCTCGCGGCGCTCCTGCTGCTCGCGCTGCTTCACGTGGTCAGGGCGGTTATCGACCAGCTCGAAGTCGATGGTGCGGTCGAGCAGGTTGGCGGACTTCACGACCACCTGCAGCTCGTCGCCGAACTGGATGATGCGCTTCGAGCCGCGGCCCACGATGCGGTAGTTGTCCTTGTCGAGCTCGAAGGTGTCGCCGGGAATGTCGCTCAGGCGGATCATGCCCTCACACTTGTTCTCCTCGATTTCGACGTACATGCCGCGCTCGGTCAGGCCCGATACGACGCCGGTGAACGTCTCGCCGATAACTTCCGACATGAACTCCACCTGCTTGTACTTAATGCTGGCCCGCTCGGCCGACGAGGCGACTTTCTCCCGGCCCGAGGAGTGCTTGCACTCTTCTTCCACGGGAGCTACTTCCACGTTGCCGCCGCCTTCGAGGTAATGCTCCAGCAGGCGGTGCGCCATCATATCCGGGTAGCGGCGGATGGGCGAGGTGAAGTGCGAGTAGTGCTCAAACGCCAGGCCGAAATGGCCCAGCGGCTCGGTCGAGTACACGGCCTTGCTCATGGTGCGCACGGCCAGGGTCTGAATCACGTTCTGCTCGGGCCGGCCGATAACCTCCGTCGAGAGGTCGTTGAGCTCGGTGCTGAGCTTCTTGGGGTTGGTCAGATCCAGGGTGTGGCCGAACTTCTGGGCGAAGAGGGCGAAGTTCTGCAGGCGGTCCGGGTCGGGGGCTTCGTGCACCCGGTACACCATCGTCATGCGCGGCTTGCGGGCTTTGAGCTTGAACACGAACTCGGCCACCTTGCGGTTGGCCAGCAGCATAAACTCCTCAATCATCTTGTGGGCGTCCTTGCGCTCCTTCACGTACACGCCCAGCGGCTTGCCGTTCTCGTCGAGGCGGAACTTCACCTCCTGGGTTTCGAAGCTGATGGCGCCGGCCTTGAAGCGGGCCACGCAGAGCTTTTTGGCAATGCTGTTCATCAGCACGATTTCCTCGGCGTAGTCGCCCTGCCCGTTTTCGATGCGCTCCTGGGCGTCTTCGTAGGCAAAGCGGCGGTCGGAGTGGATGATGGTCTTGCCGAACCACGAGTCGTAGAGCTTGCCGTTCTCATCGAGCTCAAACACGGCCGAGAAAGTCAGCTTGTCCTCGTTGGGCCGCAACGAGCACACGCCGTTGGAAAGGCGCTCGGGCAGCATCGGAATCACCCGGTCGACGAGGTAGACGGAGGTGGCGCGGTGCTTGGCTTCGCGCTCCAGCTCGGTGCCGGGCACCACGTAGTGGCTGACGTCGGCAATGTGCACGCCGATTTCCCAGTGGCCGTTTTCCAGCTTCTGAATGCTCAGCGCATCATCAAAGTCCTTGGCGTCGGCCGGGTCGATGGTGAAGGTGGTGATGGGGCGGAAGTCGCGGCGGCGCTTGATTTCGGCGGCCGGAATCACGTCGGGAATGGCTTCCGACTCGGCTTCCACCTCGGGCGAAAACTCAAACGGCAGGTCAAACTCGGCCATGATGGCGTTGATTTCGGCCTCGTTGCCGCCGGCCTGCCCGAAGCTGCGCAGCACCTCCCCGGAGGGTGAGCGGTGCGAATCCTCGGGAAACTCGGTGATGCGGACCAGCACTTTCTCGCCGTTGTTGGCCCCGTGCAGGCTCTCGAAGGGCACAAACACGTCGAAGTACAGCTTGCGGTTGTCGGGCTTCACGAAGCCGATGCCGCCCTGAATCTGCAGGCGGCCGACCACTTCGGGCCGCACCCGGTTGAGCACTTCCACTACGTCGCCCACCGGCCGGCCGTCGCGGGAGCCGCGCAGGCGCAGGCGCACCGTGTCGCCGTGCATGGCAAACTTGAGGCGGTCGGTAAACACGCGCACGTCGGTTTCACTCTCATCCGAGATGATGAAGGCAAAGTTGCTGGTAGCCAGCGACACGGTGCCGATGATGGTATCGGGGCTGTCGGGGCGGGCGGGGCGGTGGGTTACCTCGGGCTCGTCGGCGTCGGGAAAGTCGAAGCCGGCCCCGCGGCGGCGGTGCACCAGCGGATCCTGGCCAAACTCGGTTTCGATGGGCCGGCCGCTGCGGCGCGCGGGCACCGGAATGTTATCCGGATTGCGCGGCTGGCGGCTGCTGGCGGGCATGGTGGCCGAGTAAGCGGCCGTGGGGTCGGTGAGGCGGTACTCGTCGTTCTGGAGCAGCGTGAGCTGGCCGGCGTTCTTGAGGGCCTTGAGGTGGGCAAACACCTCTTCGCGCTGCTCTTTGGTGGTCACGCCGAGGCGGCGGGAAAGCTGGCGGTAGGCGAAGACCTTGCCGGGGTTGTCGCGAAACACGCGAAACACGAGGTCTTTGGTAATCTGGGGGGCAGCGGCTTGGTCGCCGCGGGCGGCCTTCGCGCGGGGGGCGCGGGGGGCAGCGGAATCGTCTTTTTCTTTCATCAGAAAATGCGGGCCGCCAGGGGTTGTCTTTTTCGCAGGCGGCTTGGGTTAATGGAAGGTAAGCCGGGTGAGTGCAGGCTTGCCAAAGTGAATGTAGTGGAGCCCGGAAACGGGCCGTGCCGGCCAACTGCCGGGCTTCGGGAAGATAATACGGAATATATCCGCGAATAACTATTGCGGACGGGAAAAGGAGCGGTTGTGGTTGGGTTAAGCGGGAAGTAAAGCATACTAATCGGCGGTCATGCTGAAAGCAGCGCAGGGAAGGACCTTCCTCCTTCCCACTACCAAGCCTGACTCAAAACGCTAAGCCTTCCGGCTACTAACACCCGAAAAGGGTTTCGCGTTGCAAATGGTTTTGCAGGTTATCCGAGGAAGGTCCTTCGTCCCTGCTTTATGCGCAGCAAGCTCAGGATGACAGACGGTTTTGTGCTTTCGCCTTTCAACCTTCCCTCCCACCACCTACGCCCGGCTGGCCACGGCGGCGCGGATGTCGGCGGGCTCGTCTTTGGGAATGGCGGCCAGCAGCTGGCGGGTGTACTCGTGCCGGGGGTTGGCGTAGACCTCGGCCGCCGGGCCGCTTTCCACAATCTGCCCCTGGCGCATCACCAGCAACCGGTCCGACATGAAGCGGGCCACCGACAGATCGTGGGTGATGAAGAGGTAGGTGATGCCGAAGTCGCGCTTGAGCTGGTTGAGCAGGTTGAGCACCTGCGCCTGCACCGACACGTCGAGGGCCGACACGGACTCGTCGCAGATGATGCACTTGGGCTGCAGGGCCAGGGCCCGGGCAATGCAGAGGCGCTGGCGCTGCCCGCCCGAAAACTCGTGGGGGTAGCGCAGGTAATGCTCTTCTTTCAGGCCGACGGTGCGCAGCAGCTCCAGCACCCGGGACTTTTGCTGCTGCCGGGTGCCGCCCACGCCGTGCACGCGCATGGGCTCCAGAATGGCCTCCCCCACGGTCATCATGGGGTTGAGCGCCGCGTAAGGGTCCTGAAATACCATCTGGAAATCCTTGCGCCGTTTGCGCAGCTCGCCGGCGGGCAACGCCGCCAGATCCGTGCCTTCGAACAGGATGCGGCCCGCCGTTGGCTCCACCAGCCGCAGCAGGGCCCGACCGAGCGTGGTTTTGCCGCAGCCCGACTCGCCCACCAGCCCCACAGTTTCGCCGGGATAAATGTCGAAACTCACCCCATCGACGGCCCGCACGAACTCGGGGTGGCGGTTGAAGAAGCCCTTGCGAATCGGGAAGTGCACGTTCAGGCCGGTGACCTGCAGGAGCGTGGTGCCACGACTTTCGTTGAACGCCCCGGCAGCGGGTAGGCGGCCGGCGGTGTTGGAAGCGCCGGCAGGTTGTCCAACGGGAGTGGTGCCACTACTTTGAGTTATGGCACCACTGGCCGCCCCGGCCAGGACGGCCGCGTTTTGTTCCACGGGGAACGTTTTGGTGGTTTGAAGGGAAATGTTATCAGAGCCGGCAGTTACGGCCAAAGTTGAGCTTTCCGGCGTGGAACTACTGGGTTTTTCCACCAGATTGCCCGCCGCGTCCTCACTCATGAAATCGGCTACCACGGGCAGCCACTGCCGGCCCACCGACAGCTTGGGGCGGCAGGCCAGCAGACCTTTGGTGTAGGGGTGCTGCGGGTTGGTGAAAATGTCGAGCACGGTCCCCTGCTCCACGATGCGGCCCCGGTACATGACCAGAATCCGGTCGGCAATTTCGGCTACCACGCCCAGGTCGTGGGTGATGAAGAGCACGGCGGTGTTGTGCTGGCGGCGCAGCTCGTCGATGAGCTGGAGCATGCGGGCCTGCACGGTCACGTCGAGGGCAGTGGTGGGCTCGTCGGCAATCAGGATGGCGGGGTTGCAGGCCATGGCCATGGCAATCATCACCCGCTGCTTCTGGCCGCCGCTGATCTCGTGGGGGTAGGCCCGCAGGATTTCCGCCGGGCGCGGCAGCTGGGCCATGGCAAACAGCTCCACGGTGCGGGTTTCGGCTTCCTTCCGGCTCAGGGCAGTGTGCAGGCGCAGGGCTTCCACCACCTGGCTGCCGCAGGTATACACCGGGTTCAGCGAGGTCATGGGCTCCTGAAAAATCATCCCGATGTCGTTGCCGCGCACTTTTTGCAGCTGCTGGTCGCTCAGGCGCAGCAGGTCTACCTCGCCCAGAGCTTCCGACTGAAACCGGGCCTCACCGCTGACCAGCTGGCCCGGCGGCATCGGAATCAGGCCCATCAGCGCCAGCGACGTTACCGACTTCCCCGAGCCCGACTCGCCCACGATGGCCAGCGTTTCGCCGCGGTGGAGCTGAAACGAGACGTCATTCACGGCCCGCACGTCGCCGCGGTGGGAGCGGAAATCGATGGTCAGGTTGGCAACGGAGAGGATTGGGTCGGGCACGGGGTGTAGCTGGATTGAGCGCTAAGGTAAAGATAGGGCGGTAGAGACGCGAAGTGCCGCGTCCCCTCCCTGAAAGCCTGATCGGCACATCATTCCGAGCGGAGCCAGGAAATCTCGCGTGCTGACGCTGGATTAGTAACCAGACAACGCCAAGTGAGATTCCCCGACTTCGCTCGGAATGACGGTACCAGGGTGGTAGAGATGCCTCGGTCCCTGGCTTGATGCGCCACATGCTCAGCATGACGGTCTGAGTGGCCGTTCAACGACGAGACGCAAGTATGCGTCTCTACCCTGGTCAGGATCAGATTAACGCAGGAACGGCCGGCTGAAATGCTTCAGCCGGCCGTTCCACTGCTTAAAATCTGTTTCTAGGATGCTATTTCCGTCGTTTCCGCGTCGCGGTGGGCCTGGGCGGCGGCCGAGTCGTCGGCGGCTACCGGGTGGGCCTGCTCATGGATGAAAAAGCGGTTCTGGTTGAGCAGAATCAACATCACACCGATGAAGATGGCCGAGTCGGCAATGTTGAAGATGGGCCAGAGCGAGAGGTGGTAGCCCCCGACCAGCGGCCAGGTAGAGGGCAGAATGCCTTCGTAGAGGTCCAGGTACAGCATGTCGATTACCTGGCCGTGAAACCAGGGCGTGGGCGCACCAAACGGGGCATTGTTGTAGATGATGCCGTAGAAAATCGAGTCGATCAGGTTGCCGACGGCCCCGCCCAGGATCAGGGCTACGCAGAAGATGAAGCCGGGGGCCGCGTGCTGCTGCCAGAGCCTGCGGATGTAGTAGATGCCGCCCAGCATGGCCACCAGGCGGAAGCTGGTGAGCAGAATCTTACCGTAGGGCGGCGGCAGCTCCACCCCGAACGCCATACCGGGGTTCAGAATGTAGTGCAGCTTGGCCCAGTCGCCGATAAGCGAAATTTCCCCGGGCATACCGGGCAGCATGTAGGTGTGCGTGGCCCACTTCGAGAGTTGGTCGATGCCGATGACCAGCAGGGCGGCCAGATAGTATTTCCAGTACTTCATTTGATAGAAAGGAGAGGTAAGCCGTGAGAAGTGAGACTTCGCCCTGACGGGTTGTCAGTAGCGGAACCTCTCCCCTCTCTTGGCACAAAGGGACGCAGAATTTTAGACTTCCCCACGCCGGCGCCCAACTGCGCTGCCGGACCGCTGGTATATCTTTTTCGGGCGCTTTGTGCTGTTTTGAGCCGAATTGGCGGGCGGCAGAAACGCTTTGTACGCCGATGTGCCAGCCGACTCTTCTGCAGAATCGGCTGGCCATTCAGCCTCAGGCAGTTGCGACGTTCAGCTGCACGGGCACCGAGTAGTCATCGAATTCGAGCACCGAGCCCCCGTTTACGTCGGCCGCAAACTCCAGGGCCAGGGCCTGCACCTCGGCGCGGATATAGTCGCCGAAGCTGAGCACGGCGGCTTCCAGCTCGGGCTGCGGCCCCAGGGTCACGCGTATTTTGTCCTGCACTTCCAGGCCGCTGTCCTTGCGCAGGTTCTGCAGGCGGTTCACCAGCTCGCGGGCCACGCCTTCCTGGCGCAGCTCGTCGGTCAGGGTCACGTCCAGGGCTACCGTCAGCGGGCCGTCGGTAGCCACGAGCCAGCCGGGCAAATCGTCGGTGCGGATTTCCACGTCGTCGGGGGCCAGGGTGTAGGTTTCGCCGTCGATATCCACGGTCAGCTGGCCGGTTTTTTCGAGGGTGCTGATTTCCTCAGCCGTCATCTGCTGGATGCGGGCGCCCACGACTTTCAGCTTCGGACCGTACTGCTGGCCCAGGCGCTTGAAGTTGGGCTTCACCGACTTCACCAGCACGCCGCTGGTGTCGTCGAGAAACTCCACGTGCTTCACGTTCACCTCGGCGCAGATCAGGTCTTCGACCAGCCCAACTTGCTCGCGCGTGGTGTCGTTCAGCACCGGCACCAGGATGCGCTGCAACGGCTGGCGCACCTTCAGCACCGATTTCTTCCGCAGCGAGTGCGTGAGCGAAGAAATCCGCTGGGCCAGCTCCATCCGCTCTTCCAAAGCCTTGTCGATGCGCGCTTCATCGGCCTGCACCAGCAGCGTCAGGTGGATGGATTCGGCAACCCCTCCCTCGGTCCCTCCCCAAAAGGGAGGGATGCCGGACGACTTTTTGATATCCGACGACACCTTTTGTCCCTCGTCTCGGAGGCCGGTGGTCATGTTTTGGTAGAGCCACTCGGCGAAGAAGGGCGCAATGGGCGCCATGAGCTGCGAAACGGTTACCAGGCACTCCTGCAGGGTTTCGTAGGCGGCGCGCTTGTCCTGGGTCAGCTCGCCCTTCCAGAAACGGCGGCGCGAGAGGCGCACGTGCCAGTTGGACAGCTGGTCGGTCACGAAATCCTGGATGGCCCGGGCCGCTTTGGTCGGGTCGTAGGAGTCGTAGTGGCCACGCACTTCCAGGATCAGCGACTGAAGCTTACTCAGAATCCAGCGGTCCAGCTCGCCCAGCTCGGCGTGGGGCGTGCGGTCAAACTCGCGGGCCTGGAAGCCGTCGAGGTTGGCGTAGAGGGCGTAGAACGAGTAGGTGTTGAAGAGCGTGCCGAAGAAGCGGCGCTGCACCTCGGTGATGCCGGCCAGGTCGAACTTGAGGTTGTCCCAGGGCTGGGCGTTGGCAATCATGTACCAGCGGGTGGCGTCGGGGCCGAACTGGCTGATGGTGGCAAACGGGTCGACGGCGTTGCCGAGGCGCTTGCTCATCTTGTTGCCGTTCTTATCCAGCACCAGGCCGTTGGCCATCACGTTTTTGAAGGCCACCGAGTCTTCCAGCATCACGGCCAGCGCGTGCAGGGTAAAGAACCAGCCGCGGGTCTGATCCACGCCTTCGGCAATGAAGTCGGCGGGAAAATTCTGCCGGAACTTCTCGCCGTTCTCGATAGGGTAGTGCCACTGGGCGTAGGGCATGGCGCCGCTGTCGAACCACACGTCGATGAGGTCGGTTTCGCGGTACATGGGCTCCCCGCCGGGGCTCACCAGGAAGATATCGTCCACGTAGGGGCGGTGCAGGTCCACCTTTTCGCCGTTGGCGTAGGGGTTGTGGGTCATGATTTCGGCGGCTACGGCCTTGTCAATCTCCTGCTTCATCTGCGCGATGGAGCCGATGCAGATTTCCTCGGTGCCGTCCTGGGTGCGCCAGATCGGGAGCGGGGTGCCCCAGTAGCGGGAGCGGCTCAGGTTCCAGTCGACCAGGTTTTCCAGCCAGTTGCCGAAGCGGCCGGTGCCGGTGCTTTCGGGCTTCCAGTTGATGGTCTTGTTGAGCTCGATGAGCCGGTCCTTCACCGCCGTGGTCTTGATAAACCAGGAGTCGAGCGGGTAGTAGAGCACGGGCTTGTCGGTGCGCCAGCAGTGGGGGTAGGTGTGCTCGTACTTCTCCACCTTGAAGGCCGTGCCGTCGCCCTTCATTTTGATGACGATGCTTTCATCCAACGTCTTGTAGTCGGCACCGGACTCGTCGTGGCCGTCGTAGTTTTTCACCCAGCGGCCGCCGAATTCGCCCATCTGCTTCACGTAGCGACCGGTGCGGTCCACGATGGGGCCGAGCTTGCCCTCGTCATCGAGCACCATCAGGGCCGGGATGTCGTTTTGCTGGGCTACGCGGAAGTCGTCGGCACCGAAGGTGGGCGAAATGTGCACGATGCCGGTGCCGTCCTCTGTAGTCACGAAGTCGCCGGGGATAACGCGGAAGGCCCGCTCCTGCCCTTCGAACGGCACGAAGTCGAACAGCCGCTCGTACCTGATGCCGACCAGATCGGCGCCTTTGAAGCTGACTTCCAGATGCCAGGGCAGCACTTTGTCGCCGGGCTTGAAGTCCTCAAACGAGGCGTCCTTGCCCTTCTCGGAGAAGTAGCGGCTCACCAATGCCTCGGCCAGCACCACCCGGATGGGGGCGTAGGTGTAGGGGTTGAAGGTGCGCATCAGCACGTAGGGAATCTTCGGCCCCACGGCCAGGCCGGTGTTGGCGGGCAGCGTCCAGGGCGTAGTCGTCCAGGCCAAGATAAACACCTCGGGCTCGGCATTATCGTCGCCGTAGAGCTGGGCCAGCGGCACTTCGTCCAGGCTTACATTCTGGAACAGCATCTCCGACTTCTCGTCGCGCTTTACCTTGAACTGCGCCACCACGGTCGTGTCCTTCACGTCGCGGTAGGTGCCGGGCTGGTTCAGCTCGTGGGAGCTGAGTCCGGTGCCGGCCGCCGGCGAGTAGGGCTGGATGGTGTAGCCTTTGTAGAGCAGGCCCTTGTCGTAGAGCTTTTTGAGCAGCGCCCAGCAGCTTTCGATGTACTCGGGCTCGAAGGTGATGTAGGGGTCGTCGAGGTCCACCCAGTAGCCCATCTTCTCGGTCAGGTCGTCCCACTGGGCCTTGAAGCGCATGACCGTCTCCCGGCAGCGCTGGTTGTAGTCCTCGATGCTGATTTTCTTGCCGATGTCCTCCTTGGTGATGCCCAGCTCCTTTTCGACCTGCAGCTCGATGGGCAGGCCGTGGGTGTCCCAGCCGCCCTTGCGGTGCACCTGCTTGCCCAGCAGGGTCTGGTAGCGGCAGAAGATGTCCTTGACGGTGCGCGCCATCACGTGGTGGATGCCGGGAGCGCCGTTGGCCGAGGGCGGGCCTTCGTAAAACACGAACGTGGGCTGCCCCTCGCGGGTGCTCACGCTCTTCTCAAAGATGCCGTTCTGCTTCCACCACGCCAGGATATCGGTGCCGACCTGGCCGTAGTTGAGCGGCTGCTTAAATTCGGGGTAGTTCATTGTTGGGGTCTTGGGATCTTGGGGTCTTGGGGACTTGGCTTTTGGGGGCTTGGGAGCTTGGCTTTTGGGGCCTTGGTTGATGTTCTGCCGGTTTTCGTCAGAACATCAACCAAGGCCCCAAGACCCTAAGTCCCTAAGCCCCCAAGTCCCCCTTCTTCATCCGGTCCAGATTCAGCTCCAGGTCGTCATCTTCCTCGTGGTACTGCTCGTCGTAGTGGCGGATGCTGGTCTGGTTGATGTTCTCATCCTTGCCGTGCTCGAAGGAAACCAGCAGGCAGGGCAGCAGAATCAGGTTGGAGAAGTTGGTAATCAGCAGGCTGGCCGACATGAGCAGGCCCAGGGCCTTGGTGCCGCCAAACTCGGAGAAGGCAAACACCGAAAAGCCCAGAAACAGCACGATGCTGGTATAAATCATGCTGGTGCCGGCCTCCGAGAGCGTGGTGCTGATGGCGGCCCGCACCCGTTGCCCGTTCAGAGCCATTTCCTGGCGGAACTTGGCCAGCAGATGAATCGAGTTGTCGCCGTCGATGCCCAGGGCAATGCTGAAAATCAGGGCGGTGCTGGGCTTGAGCGGAATGCCGAAAAAGCCCATCAGCCCGCCGGTGAGCAGCAGGGTCACGAAGTTGGGCAGCAGGGTAAAGAACACGGCCCGCACGCTGCGAAACAGAATCAGCACCACCAGCCCGACCAGCACAAACGCAATGGCCAGGCTTTCCTTGAGCATGTCGATGAGGTACTCGTTGCCCTTGGTGAAGAGAATGGTGGTGCCGGTGAGCTTCACCGTCATGCCCGTGCCGTTGAAGATTTCCTGGATCTGGGGCTGAATCTTGTAGTTGATCAGCGTGTCGAGGTTGTGGGAGCCGATGTCGGCTATTTTCAGCGAAATCCGGGCCCGCTGGCCGGTGGAGTCGGTGAAGGAGCGGATGAGCTTACCGACCATCACCCCGCCGGCCGGGGCCTGGGCGGTGGCCGGCAGCGAGTCGGCCTTGGTGCGCGAGTGGCTCAGGTAGCTCAGAATAAAGTTCTTCTCCGAGTTGTCGGGCAGGCGGTAGTAAGCCGGGTCGTCGTTGTAGAAGGCCTGGGTGGACGCTTTCAGGAAGGTGACGATGCTGACCGGCGTGGTCAGCACCGGCTGGGTGCGCAGAAACTTCTCGAACCGGTCAATCTTCTCCAGGTTCTTGAGCTTCATGATGCCCTGCTTCTTGCCGGTGTCGATAACGATTTCCAGCGGCATCACGCCATTGAAGTGCTGCTCGAAGAACTTCAAATCACTGTTTACCGAGCTTTCCTTGGGTAGGTCGTCGACCATGTACGACACCGACTCGATCTTCATAATGCCCAGCACCGACACGGCGGCCAGGCCCAGCGCCACCAGGTACACCGTGCCGCGGCGCTCCAGCACCAGGTGGTCGAAAAACTCCAGCAGCTTGGTCAGGGGCTTGGCTTCGAGGTGCTCGAGCTGCTTGGGCGTGGGCGGCGGCAGGTAGGTAAACACCGCCGGAATCATGATAAACGAGATGATGAAGGCCACGAAGATGTTGATGGTGGCCACCAGCCCGAACTGGTAGAGAATGGCAATGTTGGTGAAGCAGAACACGAAAAAGCCGATGGCCGTGGTCGTGTTGTTCATCAGCGTCACCAGCCCGATCTTGCGGATTACCCGGGTCATGGCCAGCATCTGGTTGCCCGATTTGCGGTAATCGTAGTGGTAGCGGCTGAGCAGGTAGGTGCAGTTCGGGATGCCGATAACGATGAGAATACTCGGAATCAGGCCCGTGAGCAGGTTGATTTTGTAGCCCATCAGCACCATCGAGCCCACGCACCAGATGACCACAATCAGCACCACCAGAATGGGAAACACCACGGCCGACCAGGTGCGGAAGAACATAAACAGCGTGACGGCCATCATGAGCACGGTCAGCAGCACGAAGAACTTCATTTCCGAGGCCACCTTCGAGGTCATCGTGGAGCGCACGTAGGGCAGGCCGGCGTAGTGCAGGCGGATGCCGGTTTTCTTGGTGAACTGCTCGGCGTGGACCAGAATCTGGTTCATCACGGCCTGCCGCTTCGACGAGTTCAGAAACTTGGGGTCCATGGTCAGGGCCAGCAGCGTGGCCCCGGTGCGCGGGCTGATCAGCTGCCCCTTATAGAATTCCTGCTGGTTCACGACCCGCATCAGCGAGTCCAGCTCGGCCTGGGTCTGGGGGAAGTTGCGGAAGATCGGGGCCGCGCTGAAGCTCTGGTTGGTGGTGTCCTTGGTGAGCTTGGGCAGCTTGGTCACCGACAGCACGCCGCTCACGCCCGGCACCTTGGCCAGCGTGTCGGTGAGGGTGCGCAGCTCGTTGAAGTTGCCGAGCCGGTAGATGCTGCTGTCCTGCATGCCCAGCACCAGCACGTTGCCGTCCTCGCCAAAGGTTTTCTTAAACCGCTGGAAGTAGACCATGTCCGGGTCGTCGGGACTCACGACCTGGGCAAAGTCGTAGGTCATTTCGACCTTGCGGGCCTGCCAGGCCATAAAAACGGTAATCACGGCCAGCAGCCCGAGGAGCAGTCGGCGGTTCTTAATAACGAAAAGCGCGAGTTTACTCCACATTCATTAGGCTGCTAAAATGCAGCAAAGGTACACAATGCCCGGCTGCCAGAAACGCCGCCCACTAGTTGGCTTGTCCCTGGAAAAACTTTAACTCTACGAACTTTCTTAGCTAACTTGCTGGTATTCTTTTGAATATATGAAACTACCACTGTTGCCGGAACCGTATAAGACCTAATTGCCTCAACAGTGCCGACGCCGGCTGGGCTCCCCGAATCGACGTCCCAGCTTCTCCCGTGCTTTCCCCATGACCCTGTACCAAACCCCCGACGCGTCGCTTACCTATTCCCCCGGCACCGATACCATGCACCTGAGCTACAGCGCCAGCCGCCTGACCGTCTCGTTTGGCCAGGCCTACCAGCTGGCCCTGGAGGAGATGCTCCGGCAGAACGTCGGCAAGCTGCTGCTCGACCTGAAGCGCAACGGCCCCGTCGACGACACGGACGAGTGGATTCTGGAGCCCCTGGGCCGGATGCCCACTGACCTGAGCCGCCCGATCTTTATTGCCGCCGTGCTGTCCGAAGGCCAGTACCAGTACCAGATCGGCTCCTACCTGCCCAGCGTAGGCGCCACCTTCGGCTCCGACCAGGTCGAGTTCAACTACTTCACCTCCCGCCGCGAAGCTTCCGCCTGGCTGAACGCCAGCTAAACCAGAATTTACCCGCCCGGATTTCTACCACTACCCACGCAAAAGCGGCCCCGGAATATTTCCGGGGCCGCTTTTTTGGTTACATTTTTAGCCTGTCAGCCTGAGCGTGCCGCACGTAAAGCGCGATACGCTCAGGCGTTCTTTCTTACAGCTGCTCGAAGATGCGGGAGAAGCTCACGGCCTCGCCGATGTAGGCGCGCAGCTCGGCAATCGGCATGCGGGTCTGCTCGCGCGAGTCGCGGTGGCGTACGGTCACGGTTTCATCTTCCAGCGTCTGGTGGTCGACGGCAATGCAGAAGGGCGTGCCGATGAGGTCCTGGCGGGTGTAGCGCGTACCGATGCTGTCCTTTTCCTCGACGACCAGGCGGAAGTCGTGGCGCAGCGCGTTGTAGATTTCGTTGGCTTTCTCGGGTAGGCCGTCCTTTTTCACCAGCGGGAAGATGGCGGCTTTCACCGGCGCCACGGCCGGGTGCAGGCGCAGCAGCTTGCGGGTTTTGGTTTTCTGCTCCTCCCCTTCGCCTTCCGTGATGGTTTCCTCCTGAAACGCCTGGCAGAGCGTGGCCAGGAACAGCCGGTCGGCGCCAACGGACGTTTCCACCACGTAGGGCACGTAGTTGCCGTAGGGCTTGCCGGTTTCGGGGTTTACGTCGTTATCGAAGTAGTTCTGCTTTTTGCGGCTCAGGTTCTGGTGCTGGGTCAGGTCGAAGTCGGAGCGGGAGTGGATGCCCTCGATTTCCTTGAAGCCAAACGGGAATTCAAACTCGATGTCGACGGCGGCCTTGGCGTAGTGGGCCAGCTTGTCGTGGTCGTGGAAGCGGAGCTTGGCGGCGGGCAAACCCAGGGCCTCGTGCCAGCGGCGGCGCGTTTCCTTCCACTGCGTGTACCACTCGCCTTCGGTGCCGGGGCGCACGAAGAACTGCATTTCCATCTGCTCAAACTCCCGCATGCGGAAGATGAACTGGCGGGCCACAATCTCGTTGCGGAAGGCCTTGCCGATCTGGGCAATGCCGAAGGGCACCTTCTGCCGCGCCGACTTCTGCACGTTCAGAAAGTTGACGAAGATGCCCTGGGCCGTTTCGGGGCGCAGGTAAATCTTGCTCGAATCTTCGGCCACGGCGCCCACCTGGGTCGAGAACATCAGGTTGAACTGGCGCACGTCGGTCCAGTTGCCGGTCTTGCTCACGGGGCACAGGATCTGCTCGTCGATGATGAGCTGCTTCACGCCAGCCAAGTCCTCGGCCGTGAGCAGGCGGCCCATTTCGGCCAGCAGGGTTTCGGCCCGGGCCAGCTCGCCGTTCTTCTCGTACTCGGCGGCTTTATCTTCGAGCAGCACGTCGGCGCGGTAGCGCTTCTTGCTGTCGAGGTTGTCGATCATCGGGTCGGAGAAGCCATCGATGTGGCCGGAGGCTTTCCAGGTGAGCGGGTGCATGAAGATGGCCGCGTCGATGCCCACCACGTTCTGGTTGAGCTGGGTCATGGCCTTCCACCAGAGCTGCTTGAGGTTGTTCTTGAGCTCCACGCCGTTGGGGCCGTAGTCGTACACGGCGGCCAGGCCGTCGTAGATTTCGGAGGACGGGAACACGAAGCCGTATTCCTTGGCGTGCGAAACGATGTCGGCCAGGGTGCCTTCGGTGGTATTGGCGGCAGCTTTCTGCGGGGCGTTGCTCATGAGCGGGGTAAGTGACGGGTCTGGCCGGGAAAAAGGCAGCACAGCAGCTGCGGACGGCGCTTCCCGACAAAAGTAGCAGAAGCTTTGAGGGTTTGGCGCTTAGCCGCCGCGCAAATTGCCCGTACCCGGCCGCTCCACCACCGCTGCGGGCTTTAGAATCAGGGTTTTACCGGGCCGCTAAACCCCGCCTGCATTCCTGCGTTAAGCGCAAGCAAACGGGGTATGGTCATGATTTGGCGTAACAATTTCATAATCTTGCCCCGCCTAAGGCCAACAGTACCTTTGGAGCCCTGAAAACCGATTTCTCACTAATTCCCCCCTTATGTTTGGCTTAGAGCCTCATGTGCTGCTGCTGCTGATCCTGTGCCTGGTGGCAGCCTGCGCATTTGAATTCGTCAACGGCTTCCACGATACGGCCAACGCCGTAGCCACCGTTATCTACACCAACGCCCTGCGGCCCTGGGTGGCCGTGGTGTGGTCGGGCTTCTGGAATTTTATCGGCGTGCTCACGGGCGGCATTGCCGTGGCCATGGGCATCGTGTACCTGCTGCCGGTCGAGAGCCTGGTTGATCAGAACGTGTACCACGGCATTGCCATGGTGGGCGCCCTGATCATTGCGGCCATCATCTGGAACGTGGGCACCTGGTACTACGGCCTGCCCTCGTCGTCGTCGCACGCGCTGATCGGTTCCATTCTGGGCGTGGGCATTGCCTACTCGCTGCTGCCCGAATCCAACGGGGCGGCCGTGAACTGGGGCAAAGCCGGCGAAACCATGGCGGCGCTGCTCATCAGCCCCATCTTCGGCTTCTCGCTCACCATCATCATGATGTTCTTGCTGAAGCGCTTCGTGGCCAACAAAAACATCTTCAAGGAGCCGCACAAGCGCAAGCCGCCGCCCATCTGGATTCGCCTGATCCTGATTGCCACCTGCACGCTGGTCAGCTTTTTCCACGGCTCCAACGACGGGCAGAAGGGCGTGGGCCTGATCATGCTGATTCTGATTGGCATTGTGCCCATCCACTTTGCCCTCAACCAGAAGCTCAACCCGCTGGACATGCGCGACTCGCTGACCAACGTGGAGCTGGTGATGAACAAGGTAAATACCGCTGGCCTGGGAGCAGTCGACCGCAAGCTGGTTGCCGACATCCGGACCCAGACCAGCACGCTGGACCGGATCTTCGCCGGCAAAACCGACGTGAAGCAGCTGCCCGAGTCGTCGCGCTTCGAGATCCGCAAAGCCATTCTGCTGCTGCACAACCGGGCGAAAAAGCTCACCGCCAGCGAAAAGCTGCCGCTCAGCAGCACTGACCGCAAAACCTTCGACGCCAGCATCACCCGCATGCGCACCTTCACCGACTACGCGCCGTGGCAGGTGTCGCTGATGGTAGCCTTGTCGCTGGGCATCGGTACCATGGTCGGCTGGAAGCGCATCGTGAAAACCATCGGGGAGCGAATCGGCAAAGAGCACCTGACCTACGCGCAGGGCGCCTCCTCCGAGCTGATTGCCGCCGCCATGATTGGGGTGAACACCCAGTTCGGCCTGCCCGTCTCGACCACCCACGTGCTGTCGTCGGCCATTGCCGGCTCCATGGTAGCCAACCGCGGCATCAAGAACCTGAACCCCCAGATGGTGCGCAACATTGCCCTGGCCTGGGTACTCACGCTGCCCGTCACGATGACGCTGGCCGGCGGCCTGTTTCTGCTGTTCCGGGCGTTTACCTGAGAACTGCTCTTCTTGGAATGACACAAAAAAGCCGGCCCGTGATGGGCCGGCTTTTTTAGTAAACAGCGCGCTTTCAGCAGCTTACTCGTTGCCGGGTTTTTGAGCCACGGCCTGAGAGTTATCCACCAAAACCGCGGACTGTAAGCCTTTTAACGACTTATCCACAGCCAAATCGAGGCTTTTTGTGGATAACTGCTAGTTAGGCCGGCCATTGCACTTCCAGTTCGTCGTTGATAAACACGCCGAAGTTGACGAACTGCAGCTGATCCTCATCAAAGTAAAGATCAATCATCTCCTTTTCGTAGGACAGGCGCACGGCTCCTTCTTCCATCTTCTCCATCTCGCTCGACTGCAGGCCGTGGCGGCTCATCAGGTCCTGAATTTCCTGCACGCTCTTGCCATGAATCGGCTCGCCGAAAATGCGCAGGCCGGGGTGGTCGGTTTCGATGCAGCTCAGGCGGTAGTCGTCTTCGCGGTCGAAGTACAGCGAGTAGCCCTCCTCGAGGTAGTTCCAGGCCTGGTGCTCAAACTCGTCGTCGTCTTCCGACTCTTCAATCTCCTCGGGCTCACCCATCAGCACGCGCACCTCATCCTGGGAGGTGCCAAACTTCAGCGGGCCCATGCCGACGCCGAGGGTAATTTCGTTTTCTTCGGTACTGTTGGGTTGTGGTTGGGAGGTTTGCATAGCCTTGGGTTGGGGTTTCGGGGTTAAAGGTAGACGTTCAGAATTCACTTGCCGTAGCGGCTCTTGAAATCGGCCATCTGCTGTACGTAGGCGGGGTGAGCTTTGGCCTCATCCCACTTGCGCTTGAAAATGGCGGCCGCGGCGGCCTTCTCGGGGTCTTCGGGCGAGCGGGGCAGCTCGGCCCGGCCGTGGGCCCCGCTTTGCCCCTTCTTGTCGTCGGGCACGGGGCCGGCGTACTTCTTGCCGCCGCGGTGGTTTGCGTAGCGCCTGGCCCGGGTAAAGCCCATCTGCAGGAACTTGCGGGCCATGTCGGCCCCCACGAAATCCTGGGCTTGCAGATAATCGAGGAAAAGGCCGTAGATCAGCTCCGACGATTCCGCGGCCACTGCGGGCGTGCGAAACCGCCAGTGCGGCAGAATCTCCGATTTGTAGGGTTCCACCAGCAGCACGCCCTGTTCCCCCTTGCCCACGCGGTAGAGCTCCGGGTGCTGGCGGAAATCAACGTGGTGGAAGTCGAGGCTGTAGTCGAACGGCATAAGGACAGATCTAGGCGTTATACGCTGCCGCCGCCGCTTTCGGTCGGCCTTGCCACTTATCCACCGCGTTGCCCGTGGATAAGTGGACAACTCAGGCGGTTTACGGCTTGACCGTCAAGCCGGTGGATTCTGATGCTCCGCCGTTTTTGCTCTGCCGGCCCAACTACAGCTCTCTTTGCGGCGCTGCCCCCTGCTGGCGGCTGCCAACGCTGAGGCCGCCCGACCGGAGCCGGGGCAGCAGTCCGGCTCTTTTCATTTTTTGACGGCCGGCTCGTTTATCCACACCGTTAATAACTTTTTAAAAGGATTTATTTAAAAGATCTTTTTCAAACTCACTCGTTAGGGGTGTGCATAAGTGGATAAGAATCAGAAGTTATAAACAGGGCTGAAAACTTGTGTACAAGTGCGGCTTTATGCACCGTCTGTCAACAGGGGGTGTTGATAATAAAGTACAGACTTTAAGTTACTTATGCGGATTGTACACAATCCACAGCGTTATCCACGAATCCACAGTCCACAGGTTTGGCCGGGTGTGGATTAGGGCTTTTTGGTGGGGAAGTTATCCACCCTTATCCACCACCGGGGTGGGCATAACCCTAGCTGTGCTGGCGCGGGAAGGACCAAAAAAACTTATCCGCCACTTGTCCACGGGTTATGCCCCGGTTTCCCCAGTGTTATCCACAGATTACGCGCTCCACCCCAACGGGAGTGGACAAACCTGTGGAAAAGGTGGGGAAAAGGCGCTAGGGTGCTGACGGTGAACCGGCCCGGTGTGGACATCTTTGGCGCCCCTGGCCCTGCGTACCGCATTAGGTTCTTGGGCGCTGAAAATAGGGAGCTAACCAAACCGGCCCAGGCCCGGGTGCCCGGCCGCGGCCTTTTCACGCTTCTGGCCTCAGCAGCAGCCGGGCGTAAAGCGTGAAAAGGCCGCGGCCCCGGTAGAGTTACCGGGGCCGCGGCCAGCTATTGAAAATGAAAAGCCGAGGCTAGAAAGCCACTTTCAGGTCGTCGACTTCCCAGTTGGCCCGCACCTGCACGGGTTGGGGCACCAGGTACACCGGCTCGGCCGGCCGCCGCAGCTGGGGGTCGCCGCCGCGCCAGGTGCCGTCGGCGTCGGCATCGATGAGCACGCGCAGCCGGTAGGGACCGGGCAGCAGGTTGTCGAAACGGAACGTGCCTTTGGGGCTGTCGAGCACGGCTACGGGCTGGTAGTTGGCATCAAGAAGCTGGAGCTGGTAGCGCTTGTACTTGGTTTGGACGGTGCCGGCCACGCTCCCGAACGGGGAATCTTCGGTGACGGCCAGCCGCAGGGGCTTCAGGCCCAGGCGCTGCCCGGTGCTGGACAGGACGACCGTGCTGTCGAGCGTAACCGTCACCGTTTTCTTGGCTTTGGTGTTCAGGCTCACGATAAGCTGCGTCCGGTCGGGGCTGAGCGTTATCTCCTGGGGCACGCGCAGGGGCCGCCGGGTCAGGGAGTCCTCCAGCAGTGTCCCCGCGGACTTGGCCGCGGCCAGCGGCCGCAGGGGTTCGGTAAACTTAAACGTGAGCAGGCCCTGCCGGTACACCGACCGGGGGCTGCCATCTACCGTGTAAGCGGCGGCGCGGCGGACGGGCGCGGTGCCCGGAAAGCGCACGTTGATGGTGTCGCGGCCGGTGTTGCCCACGCTGTCGGTGGAAGCCAGCACGTAGCGGCCCTCCGCCAGCGCCGCGGTGCGGAACAGCAGCACGGTGCGGCCCTTTTCGGTCACCACCAGGCTTTCGTTGAGGACGGGAGCAGTGGGGGCCGAAGCACCCAGGGGCGCCAGCACCGCCTGCTGGACGCCTTCGTTGAGCGTGATCTTAAACTGCGTCGGGCTGCCCTGCTGGCCGACGATAAGCGGGCGGCGGCCATCGGGGCGGACCAGGGCGAAGTTGACCGAGTCGAGGCCGGGGCGCACGGTGAGCAGGCCAGCCCGGTAGCCGATTCGCTCCCCCTCGTCGTAGCGGCCGTTCTGGTTCTTGTCGGCCAGGGCGAACATGAGGTAGCGGCCTTCCTTCAGGTTTTGCAGCGAATACGTCCCCGTCTTTTCGGTCTGGGCCAGATAGTAGGGTTTCCCCCGCCGGATGTTGAGCGTGTCGGCTTCGGGGTAGAGCACCACCGCCACGTCGCCCACGGGCTGGTTGTTGAGCAGCTCGGTGACGGTACCGCGCACCGAACCCGAATCGAGGCGGGCGCCGGTGCTGAAGGCCAGCTGCACGCCGGAGGCCTTGTTGCTCTCGGTGATATCCACCACGGCTTCGCGGAAGTTGAAGGAGTAGGTGGTGTTCGGGTCGAAGGGCTTCTCAAACTCCAGGGTGAAGGCCGTGCGCTCCTCCTTGATCTGGTACTTGTTGTCGGCCATCACCGGCGCTATGAGCAGGTTTTTGGTCAGGTCCTTCAGCTGCACCGACTCCGAGAATTCCAGCCGGATGGACTGTCGCTGCACGTTGCGGGCCCCGTTGGCCGGGGAGGTGCTCACGAGCTTGGGTGGCGTGAGGTCGCGGGGGCCGCCCTGGGGCGAGCTAATCGTGGCGCACCCGCCCAGCACGGCACCGGCGGCAAGCAAAAACAGCAGATCAGCGCGAACGGACATTATACAGCAGCAGGGTGGTAAGGGTAAGAGCGGCCATGGCCGCCACAATGTAGATGGTCGATTTGCGGGTCAGCTTATCATCGTCGGGCTCCAGGGCCACGGCCGCGGGGCGCGTCTTCACCGTGTCGGGCACGGCTACCGGCCGGCGGGCGGTATCCGGGTACGGAACGCGCCGCGAAGGCAAAAGGTATGAGCCGGGCGGCCCGCCCCGGGCGGCCGTGCCGGCTTTGGCCGCGCTGAGTGGCCTGGCTCCGAAAGGCTGCTTCTCCCCTACCCCGGCGCCGAGGCCTGCCGGCGCCAGCAGGCCCAGCAGCAACACCAACCACGGGAAAGCAGGCGCGGCCATAGCTGCTCAGCGCTGGGCGGCCACGTAAATAACGCTCGAATACAGACCCTCGTGCTCCTCGGCAAACTTGTTGGACTTGTAGCCGGCCTTGAGCACCGTGAGCAGCCCGCCCCCGCGCTCGGCCTTGTGCTTCTCGCTGAGCATGCTCACGTAGTAGGCGTCCAGGGGCAGGGGCAGCAGTTCGCGCACCGTGAGCTTATGCTTTTTGAGCAGCTGCTTCATGGTTTTGGGGCTGAAATGGTAGAGGTGACGCGGCACGTCGTAGGCGGCCCAGTCCTGGCGGTAGTGCTGGGCGTCGAGGCTTTCCACGTTGGGCACGGCAATGATGAGCACGCCGTCGGGCTTGAGCAGGCTCACCAGCTGCTGCATGGTTTCGTTGAGCGTGTGCACGTGCTCCAGCACGTGCCAGAGCGTAATGGCATCGAACGAGCCCTGCTGAAACTGCACCAGGCTTTCGGCGCTGATGGGCTGCCCCACCCGCTGGGTGGCTTCCTCGCGGGCCCGGGCGCTGGGCTCGTAGCCGGCTACCTGCCAGCCATCGGCGCGGGCGGTGGCCAGGAAGTGACCGGTGCCGCAGCCGTAGTCCAGCAGCTTGCCTTTGCGCGGGGCCTGCTTGTTGAGCAACGCCACCTTGCGGCGCATGGTGAAAAAGCGCGCCACCCGGTATGCCTGGTTGATGACGCCGGTGGCGGCACTGTTGTGCGACACGTAGTCGTCGGACTCGTAGTAGCGCCCGATATCGGCCAGGCCCGGCCGTGGATTGGTAAACTGAAACGTGCAGGCCGTGCACTGCACAATGGCAAAGCTTTCCTTGCTCACCGACTTATCCTCCACCACCAGCTTGTTGCGGAAGTCGTTTTTGCCGCATACCGGGCAGGATTCTAATCGTTCGTAGGACACAGATTAACGCTGATTTTGCTGATTACGCTGATTGCTTGGTGGCAATGCAACGACAGCGTGAAGGTACAAAACTAAAACGGCCACCGTTTCAGATAGAAAAAGGTAGCCATTAGCAGTAGTCTTGAGCCCGGCATAGATCAGCGAAGACTATCGGCAATATGATGCTACCGGCCTTCCAAACGAGCGGCCTCGGCCGGGCCGGGGTCGCCCCATGTGACCCATCAGAAAGACGCTGGTGGCTAGCCAAAAGAATAGACCTGCACCCAAGCCCAACCCGCCCACCAGCAGCTACCCGAGTGCTTGCCCCAAATTTTTTGCACCAGGTTACGGAGCGTCATAAACAAGCCCAGGAGAAAACTGAGCAGCAGCCCCAGCGTGGAAAACAGCCAAACGTAGTATATCTCGTCGAAGTACTCTTCGCTGTCGAACAGCTTGGGACGCCACAGCCAGAACAGCAGCAAGCCACATAGTCAAGCTCCGGCCGCCAGCTCTAACAGCAAAAAGTAGCGTTTACGCAGCACCATGCCACCTCTCCCCTACCGGCCCAAATACACCATCAGCACCGAAATGTCGGCCGGCGACACGCCGCTGATGCGGGCGGCCTGGCCAATGGTTTCGGGCTGCACCTTGAGCAGCTTTTCGCGGGCCTCGTGCGAGAGGGCCGGCATCTGCTGGTAGTCGAGGCGGCCCTGAATGACGAAGTTTTCCAGCTCGGCCACCCGGGCCGCCTGCTGGTTTTCCTTCTCGATGTAGGATTCGTACTTGATGGCAATGATGGCCTGCTCCAGGCTGTCGGGCAGGTAATGAGCCAGCGCCAGCGTCAGATTCGGCAGCGTGCGGGTCAGGTGCTCCAGCTCCAGGTTGGGGCGGCGCAGCAGGTTGATGGCCCGGGTCCGCTCGTGCAGGGTGGCCGAGCCCAGCTCCTCCAGCAAGCCGTTGATTTCGGCCGGCTCGACGGCGAAAGACTTCAGCAGCTCCACCACCTCGTTGGTTTCGCGCTGCTTCTGCTCCACCCGGAATAGCCGCTCGTCGGAGGCCAGGCCCAGGGCGTGGCCCAGCGGCGTCAGGCGCAGGTCGGCGTTGTCCTGGCGCAGCAGGATGCGGTGCTCGGCCCGGCTCGTAAACATGCGGTAGGGCTCGTCGGTGCCCTTATTCACGAGGTCGTCGATGAGCACGCCGATGTAGGCCTCGCTCCTTTTCAGGATGAAGGGCTCCTTGCCGTTGACCTTGTTGTGAGCGTTGATGCCGGCCATCAGGCCCTGGCAGGCGGCTTCTTCGTAGCCCGTGGTGCCGTTGATCTGGCCGGCGAAGTACAGGTTTTTCACCCGCTTGGTTTCCAGGGTCAGCTGGAGCTGGGTGGGCGGGAAGAAGTCGTACTCGATGGCGTAGCCGGGGCGGAACATCTTGGCCTTCTCGAAGCCCACGATCTTGCGCAGGGCGCGGTACTGCACGTCTTCGGGCAGGCTGCTGCTGAAGCCGTTGATGTACATCTCCACCGTACTGCTGCCCTCGGGCTCCACAAAGATCTGGTGGCGGTCCTTGTCGGCGAAGCGGTTGATTTTGTCTTCCACGCTCGGGCAGTACCGCGGCCCCAGGCCCTTGATGCGGCCCTGAAACATCGGCGACTTCTCGAATCCTTCCTTCAGGATTTCGTGGACTTCGGCGTTGGTGTAGGTGATGTAGCACGGCCGCTGCTTTGTCAGCGCGGGCGTGTCGAGGTAGCTGAACTTGCTGGGCGTTTCGTCGCCGGCCTGCTCTTCCATTTTGGAGTAGTCGAGGCTGCGGCCGTCGACGCGGGGCGGGGTGCCGGTTTTCATGCGGCCCGTCTCGAAGCCCAGCGCCCGGAGCTGCTCGGTGATGCCGGTGCTTTTCTTCTCGGCCGCCCGGCCGCCGCCGAAGTTCTTCTCGCCGATGTGAATCAGCCCGTTGAGGAACGTGCCGTTGGTGAGCACCACCGACTTGCCCCGGAACTCGATGCCGAGCTGGGTGGTCACGCCCACCACGGTATCATTCTCCACCACGATGCCCGTCACCGACTCCTGCCAGAAGTCCACGTTCAGGGTTTGCTCCAGCGTCGTCCGCCACTGCTCGGCGAAGCGCATCCGGTCGCTCTGCGCGCGCGGGCTCCACATGGCGGGGCCCTTGGAGCGGTTCAGCATCCGGAACTGAATCATGGTCTTGTCGGTAATGATGCCGCTCTGCCCGCCCAGCGCGTCGACCTCGCGCACAATCTGGCCCTTGGCCACCCCGCCCATGGCCGGGTTGCACGACATCTGGGCAATGGTGTTCATGTTCATCGTGACCAGCAGCACCTTCGAGCCGAGGTTGGCGGCGGCGGCGGCGGCTTCGCAGCCGGCGTGGCCGGCTCCAACTACAATGACGTCGTATTCTTCTTGCTGAAACATGGCAGGCTAAGCAGTAGCGCGAGCAGAGTAGCGCACGCCGGGCGGGTGTTCGGGGCAGTCGTTCGGGGCTAACAGGAAAGGCGAGCTACAAAGTTCGCGCGGCCCGAAAACCGAAAACGCCCGCGGCGGGCGGGCGTTTCGCTTGAAAGTCAAGGCTAAAAAGTCGGACGCAACCTGCTCAGAACGTGCGCAAAGATAGGCAGGAATCCGCTTTTGCGCGCGGCCGTTCCGTTTAATCTGTGGTGGGCTCCTCCGGGTCCTGCTCCTGCCAGTCGGCCAGCAGCACCGCCGACTGCCCGGCCACGACCTCCCGGGAGAATGGCAGCCAGTGGCCCGTGAGGCAGTCGAAAACCTGGGTGGCGGCCGGGCAGGCAAACAGCTTATAGTCGAACTTGGGGTAGCCCTGCACCACGTAGCCGGGGTAGTAATAGTCGTAGTGCTGGCGGCGGGCGTGGTCCAGCTTGAGCAGCATCAGGTACTTACCCAGGCTGTGGCGGCGGTAGTCGGGGTGGTAGAAGTTCATGATGCCGGCCAGGGCACGGGCGCCGGTGTCGAAGATGCCGGCCGCAATGAGCCGGGCCCCGTCGCGCACTTCGACGATGCCGGTGCTGAAGGCATTGTGCTCGGCCCCATCCAGCAGAAACGACTCCACGGTAGGCGGGGCATCGAAGGTGATGGCGCCCAGATACGCCGCGTACAGCTCCTCCAGCTCCTGCGTGAGCTGGAATTGGCGTAGCGTCACCGCAAACCGCGCGTTGAGGCGGCGCAGCCGGCGCTGCTCCGGGCCGTCGTGCACATCGGCCAGCACCAGCCGCAGCCAGTGCGCCGTATACACGCTGCCTTCGATGGGCAGAAAGCGGCAGGTAAACAGATTCTGGTGCATCCGGTAGTAGCCCTGGCTCAGGTAATAGTCCAGGGCCGGGCCGGGAATAGTGAGATGAGGCGAAGAGGTAGCTGACATGGAGTAGAAGCGGAAACAGGCGTCGTAGCTGCTCAAAAAAGAACGGTCATTCCAAGCTTGCCCAGGAATCTCGTGTGCTGATGGTGGATGATCAATCAGACGTTAGCAGGCGAGATGCTTCGCGGGGCTCAGCATGACAATAGCGCTGCAACGCCTTCCAGCGAGATTCCTCGGCTACGCTCGGAATGATGTTGCCCGGAGTTGGTTCTGATTTCGAATCAGCCCTAGAGAAACAAAAACGCCCGCAGTCGTGCGGGCGTTTTTCTGAATCAGTCTAGGAAAAGCAGTAGGCGTTAGAACGTGCGCAGCGACAGACAGTAATCCTCCTTTTTGCGCATGGCCGTCTGGCTGAGCAGGTCCTTGTCGGCGTAGCCCAGCAAATGAAGCACGCCGTGGATCATCACCCGGTGCAGCTCATCGGGGAAGGCGAGGCCGAGCTGCTGGGCGTTTTCGCGCACCCGCTCCACGCTGATAAAGATGTCGCCCTCAATGATGTCCGCGTCGTCGGCGTTGTCGAAGGTGATGACGTCGGTGTAGGTGTCGTGGTCGAGGTACTCGACGTTGACGCGGTGCAGGTACTCGTCGGAGCAGAAGATGTAGGTGAGCTGCACGATGTCGTGCTCGTGGACCTTGGCAATGCGCTCAATCCAGGAGATGAGCGACTCGGCCTCGGCCAGCTCGAAGTCCACGTCTTCCACCAAGAACTCAATGCCGTGCGACTCCGACGACTGCTCGGGCAGGTCTTCGCTCATCTCATCCTCAGTGCCGGGAGGGAGCTGGGTCATGCGGCGTTTTCGGAAGAAGAAGAAACGGTATCGGAGGCCGCGGCGTCGGCCGGCGCCGGGGCCAAGAAGAAGGTGAGCTGCACGTTGCGGCCTTCCTTGTTGAACTCCACCTCATCGGCGAGATGACGGATCAGGAAGATGCCGCGGCCGCCGGGGTTTTCCAGGTTTTCGGGAGCGGTTGGGTCGATGAGGTTGTTGAAATCGAAGCCTTCGCCCTCGTCTTCCACTTCAAACCGCACCCGGTCCTTGTTCACGTACAGCGACAGGTACACGTTCTTGTCCTTATCGAACTTGTTGCCGTGACGAATGGCATTGTTCACGGCCTCGGTGACGGCCACCATGATGTTGCCATAGATGTCATCTTCGATGTGGAAGGTTTCTTTCGAGTTATCGATGAAGCTTTCTACGACGCGAATATTCTCAACGAGGGAAGGAACCTGAATTTTGACCTGTTTCATAGGTGGCTTAAAGGAGAGCGGGCGGTAAAATTAGCGGAACGCTATTTCATTTTCTGAAAATATTCACTTACCTCACGCTGATAGTACGGCGTGAGGGCCGGCGGTACTGTACGTAGCAACTCCGTCTGCCGGTTTTTCTGCTGCTTATACTTGTCGAAAGCGGGCGGAAATACCGGTGGGCGGGTTTGGGCGGTCTGGGCTTCGCGCTTCTCGTCCTGGTCCCGCTCCCGGGCCGATTTCTCGACTTCCAGCAAACGGGTGAGGATTTGGCGCTGGCGCAGCACCGTCTGCTCCGTTAGCCGCTTGTTTACGAGGTCGGTTTCGGTTTGTTCCATCAATTTCTTGACGTCGCCGGTGCCGCCGGCACCGTCCTGGCCCTTGCCGTCCTTGGTGCCTTTGCCGCCTTTTTCCTGCAGCTTCTCCAGCTCCTTGAGGGCTTCGCGCAGCATCTGCTGCTGGGCGGCCAGCTTGGCCAGATCCTCGCTCATGGCCCGGCCGGTCTTGCCGCTCTGCTGCAGCTGCTGGATCTGCTGGTTGAGCTGCTGCTGCATGCGGCCCATCTGGCCGTCGCCGGCGGAGCTGCCTTTCTTCTTCTTTTTGCCGGGCTTGCCCCCGCCCTGCTGCGGCTGGCTCTGGCTTTCGCGCTGCTCCTGCTGCATCTGCTGCAGCGCGTCGTTGAGCATCAGGGCCAGGTTGTTCATGCTCGTCATGGCCAGCTGCTGGCTGCCGGTGGCCCGGGCCACGTTGCGCTGCCGGATCTGGTCCAGCGACTCGTCCATGCGGCCGTTCATCTCCCCAACTTCGCGGGTCACGAAGCTTTGCAGCTGCGCCACGCGCTTGGCCAGAGCGTAGAGCGAATCCTGAATCACGGCCGCGTCGTCCTTGAGCTTGCGCTGGTTCTGGCCCAGCTGCACGAAGCGCGGGTCGGTCTGGTCGACCTGGCGGAACTGCTTCATCAGGCTTTCCTCGTCGAAGCTGAGCTTGAGCAGGTTTTCGAGGATATCGCGCAGGTCGTCGATGTTTTCCTGCTTCTGGTCACTTTCCTCTTCCTGCTGCTGCTGGCGCATCTTCTGGGCCATCTGCTTCATCTGCTGGGCGGCTTTCTGCTGGCTCTGGCTAGCTTTCTGGTTCTGGTTTTTGCCCAGCTGCTCCTCGCTTTCCTGCTGCTGCTCATCCACCTGCTGCTGTTCGGGCTTCATGTCGTCGGCGCCGTTCTGGTTTTCCAGCTGCTCGTCCATCTTCTTGAGTTCGTCGAGGTCCTTCTTGACGTCCTTAAACTGCTGGTTTTTCTCGGCCTGCTGCTGCTTCAGCTCTTCCTGCTTTTGCTGCTGCTGCTTTTTGTCGTCGCCCTTGGCTTGGTTGTCCTTGTCGTTTTTCTCGGTCTGCTCGGCCAGCTTTTCCTGCTCCTGGGCCAGCTGCTCCAGCTTCTCGGTAGCCTGCTCCTGCTTCTGCTCGTACTGCAGCTGCTTGAACATCTCCAGGGCCCGCTCCAGCTCCTTTTGCAGGGTGTTTTCCTTGTTTTCAAGCTGCTTCATCAGCTTCTGCATATCCACGTCGGGCGCCTTCTGCTCCTGCAGCAGCTTCTGCAGCTTCTCGTAGAGCTTTTTGGTTTCGGGGTCGAGCAGCGAGTCCATCAGCTTCTGCAGCTCCTTGGCCTTCTCGGCCAGCTCCTGGCTTTTGGGGTCGAGCTGGTCCTGCTGCTGATTGAGCTCCTCGAACAGCTTTTTCATGTCCGAAATCTGCTCGTCCATCTGCTTTTTCTGCTCCAGCATGTCCTGCAGCTGCTTGCGGTCCTGGAAGTTGAGCTCCCGCTTGGTCTTGAGCTTGTCGGAAGCCTTGGCCAGCTCCCGCTCCATCTTCTTGCTTTGCTCCTGGGATTTGCTCAGCTGGCTCTGCACCGAGGCCGACTGCGAGGCCATCTGCTGGCGCAGCTCGGTTTTGGAAGGCAGCCGGAACTCCGCCGCCCGCGTCCGCGCCGACTTGGGGCCGTGGACGCCGTCGTTGTCCCACACCTGCACGAAGTATTCGAGCCGGTCGCCGGGCTGCAGGTTCAGCGCGGCCAGGTCCCACTGGTAGGTGTAGCTCTGCGTGGGGCCGCTTTGTAAAGCCAGGGCCCGCGCCCGGTAATCGGCATTGGGCCGGGCTTTTGACGTGACGCGGTAGTGCAGCTGCAGGCGCGAGAGGCCGTAGTCGTCACGGACGGTGCCGCCCAGGGCCAGGTAGCGCAGGGAAGTGGTGTCGGCGAAGCTTTCCACGGTAACTTCCGGCCCCTGGTCGGGAATAGCGGTAATCTGGTACTGAATCGGGTCCCGGTTGAGGCTGGCCGCGTTCTGCAGGCGCACGGCGTACTGCTGGCTGCGCAGAATGCGGCGCGTCACCTGAAACTGGTCGTCGGCCTCGGTGGCCGTCACGGTTTCGGTGGGGTTTTCAAACCGCAGCTGGAGCTGGTCGGTGGCTTCGGTGGCGAAGTCCCAGCGCACGGTGCTGCCTTCAGGCACGGTCAGGTTGCCGGAGTTGCGGATGGTTTCGGCCGCTTTGCCCAGGTAGGCCGGGTAAGTGACCTGCACGGCGAAGTCGCGCAGATTCGGCCGGGCTTTCACCGTCAGGTCGTAGTCGTCGGAGGTGAAGCCGGCACCGCTGAGCTGGAATTCCACGTCGCGCTGCAGCTGCTTGAACTCGTAGCTGAACGTGTTGCCGCTGTCCTTGGTCAGGCGCCGCTCCCGGCCGCCGTAGGCAATGGTCAGCTCGTTGGGCAGCACGTCGCCTTCGATGGCGACTTCAAGCTTGAAATCCTCGTTTTTGAAGGCGTTGAGGTTTTTGTTCTTCACCACGAACCGGAACGGCGCGGGCGGGGCGTAGGCGTTGCGGTAGTGCAGAATCCGGTCGGTGCCCTGCACAAACAGGCTGGGCCAGAGCAGCAGCAGCAGCGCCATCACGCCGGCCGGCACGGCCAGGTACTTCCACAGCGGCCGGCTTTGGTGGGTGATGTTGATGCCCCGGGAGAATTCGAGGCCGGTGAGCTGGCCGGCGCGCTGCTCCAGGCTGGCGGCCACCAGGGCATTTTCGCGGGCCTGGCCCTGCAGCTGCAGGGCGTTGAGCAGTTTGTCCTGCACCTGCGGAAACAGCTCCCCCACGCGGGCGGCGGCCTGCTCGTCGCTGAGCAGGCGGCGCAGGTTGGTGAGGGCCGCCAGCGGCTGCCAGATCCAGTGGATAAATGCGTACAGGGTAAGGCCCAGGAAGCCGAACAGCAGCCCGCCCCGCACCCAGGTTGGCAGGTAAAGGAAGTACTCGAGCAGGTTGAAGACCACGAACAGCGTGAGCAGCAGGCCGCCGGCCACCAGGGCGCCGCGCACCAGCAGGTTCAGGTAAAACTTCCGCTTAAAAGCATCCAGCTGCGCCAGGACCTGCTCCAGTGCCGGCGCATTCGTAGTCGTTACAGCCACTGATTGTTTCTCCAAGTCACGCTAATGGCCCATTGCAGGCCCGGGAAAGATACGCATTAAAGCCGCGAAGGCTGCACGCCGCCCGCTTACCCAAACGACAACAAGCCAGGGGTAAATTGTTCCGCCGGCCGCCACGGCGCAAACTTTACAGCCCCGCCGGACGAGCCGAGGGTCGGGCGCTAGGCCGCAGGGCCGGCGGGCCGCCCCGGGCGGTCCTGCGAGTCGGGAACCGTTGGCCGGAGCCCAGCAAAAAGCCCGGCTCCTGGGCAGGAACCGGGCTTTTTGCTGGTTTCGAAGGGGGGCTTACTCGCCCTTCTCCTTTACCTTGGTGCTGTTGTCGTCCTTTTTCAGCTTGCGCTTCGACTTGCGGCCGTCGGCACCCTCCGTTTTGGACTTGGCTTTTACCACCTCGGGAGCGGGCACCGGCGCCGCCGGCCGGGCCGACGAGCCAAAGTTGGTCTGGGGCGTGAGGCGGTTGCCATTGGCATCCATTTCCACGATTTCGTAGCCCAGCTCCGTGATGCCGGGAAATACCTTGTCCCGGTCGCCGACCACCACCATGTACATCTGGTCCAGGGGCAGCACTTTCTGGGCCGTAGCCTGCACGTCCTCCTTCTTCAGGCCGCGCAGAATGGCGTTCTGCTGCTGTACGAAGTCGGGCTGCAGGTCATACTCGAGCAGGCGGGCCAGGAAGGCGGCTTTCTGGGGGCCGGTTTCGTACCTCAGCGCGTCGCTCTGGCCCACGGAAGTCTGCAGGGTTTTGAGCTCCTCGTCGGTGATGCCGTTGCGGAAGTTCTTGAGCTCTTTCTGAAACTCGACCAGAGCCGCCGTGGTGGCGTCGGCGCGCACGCCGGCCTGGGCCGTGAATGGACCTACGTAGCGAGTACCACGGAAGCCGGAGTAAGCGCCGTAGGTGTAGCCTTTGTCCTCGCGCAGGTTGCGGTTGATACGGCTGGTAAACTCGCCCCCGAGCAGGTAGTTGGCCAAGTACGCGCGGTAGTAGTCGCCGGTGGCGTCGTAGGGCAGGGCCAGGTAGCCGATGCGGATTTCCGACTGGGCCGCGCCGTCCTTGTTCACGAAGTAGAGGCGGGTTTTATCGGGCTGCGGGCCGGGGTTGCCGGCGGGCAGCGTCACCTTCTGGCGCGGCCAGGCTTTAAGAAACGCCAGCCTGGGCAGCACGTCCTGCTGGTTCACGTCGCCCACGATGACCAGGTGCGCGAGGTTGGGCGCGTAGTACTGCTGGTAGAACTGCTTCACGTCGTCGAGCGTGAGGCTCTGCACCGTGGTCGTGGTGCCCGCTACGGGTACGGCCATGATGTCGCCGGGGCCGTAGAGCAGGGCGTTGTAGGTGTTGTTGGCAATGACCACGGGCTGGGTGGCCTGGTTGGCAATACTTTCCAGGGTCTGCTTTTTGAGGCGGGCGAAGTCGGCCGGGTCGAAGCGCGGGCGCATCAGCTTCTCCTCCAGCAGCGCCAGCGTGGCGGGCAGGTTTTTGGTCAGGCTCTGCACCTGCACGGTGGTGTTGTCGGCACCCGGGCTGACCGTGATGCTGCTGCCCAGGCGCTCCAGGGCGGCAGCCATCTGCTCGCCGGTGTACTTCTGCGTGCCTTCATTGAGCATGGCCGCCGTGAGGGCGGCCACGCCGGCCTTGGCCTGGTCGTTCTGAGCCAGGCGGTGCCCACCACGAATGGTCAGCAGCATATTGACGGCCGGCACTTCGGTGTTGCGGGTTCCCATCACGCGCAGGCCGTTGGCAAAGCCTTCCTGCCACAGCGTGGGTACGGTCACCACGGGGTTGGTGCCGGCGGCGGGCACCACGTTGCGGTCAAAGCTGTCCTGGCCCTTCACGTAGCTCAGGCCCTGGTACTCATCGGCGGGCGCCTGGTAGCCGGCCGGCGACACGGTGAAGTTGTCGGGCCGGGCCGGGGCGGTGCCGCCGGCTTTGGGCAGCACGCTCAGCACCACGGCCTTCTTGCCCTTGATGTACTGCCCGTATACCCGCTGCACGTCGGCCTTGGTGAGGGCGCGCAGGCGCTTGACCTGCACGGTGAGGTAGTTGGGGTTGCCGGTGTAGGTCTGGTTTTCGGCCAGCGTGCTCACCTTGCCGTTGACCGACGACAGGCTGCTGACCAGCTGCGACTCGCGGCTGGCTTTGAAGCGCAGCAGGTCTTCGTCGGTGACGCCGCGGCGCTCAAACTCGGTCAGGCTCTGGCGCACCCGGTACTCGAGGCTGTCGAGGCCCTTGCCAGGGAAGGCCTGGGCCGTGATGTTAAATTCCCCGCCCAGCTCGGCGGTAGGGTGGCCGGCGCGGGCCTGCACGGCCCGCTGGTTCTTAATCAGGTTCTTGTAGAGCAGCGAGTTCTTGCCGCCGCCGATGATGGCGGCCAGGGCATCGAGGGCCACCTCGTCGGGGTGGTTCTGGGGTACGGTCGGAAACACCAGCTGCAGCATCGGAAAGCGCACGTTGTCCTGGTAGCTCACGTAGCGGTCCTGGGTGAGCCTGGGCGTGGGCAGTACATTGTTTTTCACCGCCGGCCCGCGCTTGATGGAGCCGAAGTACTTCTCGGCCATGGCTACCACCTGGGCCGGCTGCACGTCGCCGCCCACGGTGAGCGTGGCGTTGTTGGGGCCGTACCAGCGCAGGAAGAAGTTCTTCAGGTCCTGCACGTTGGAGCGGTCCAGGTCGGCGAGGTAGCCGATGGTCAGCCAGCTGTAGGGGTGGCCGTAAGGGTAGAGCGTCTTGGAAACGTACTCACTAGCCAGGCCGTAGGGGCGGTTGTCGTAGTTCTGGCCACGCTCGTTCTTCACCGTGGCGCGCTGCACCTCGAAGCGGGGCTGGGTGACGGCGTCGAGCAGGTAGCCCATGCGGTCGGCCTCCAGCCAGAGGGCGCGCTCGAGCTGGTTGTTCGGAATGGTTTCGTAGTAGTTGGTCCGGTCCCGGTTGGTGCTGCCGTTGTTGGTGCCGCCCGAGCCGATGACGTACTTGTCGAACATGCCCTGCGGGGCGTGGTCGGAGCCCTCAAACATCATGTGCTCGAAGAAGTGGGCAAAGCCCGACTTGCCGATCTGCTCCCGGGCCGAGCCCACGTGGTAGGTCACGTCGACGTGGGCCAGCGGGTCGGAGTGGTCCTCGGTCACGATGAGCGTGAGGCCGTTGGCCAGCACGTACTTCTCGTAGGGAATCACCAGCTCGCCGGGCTGGCGGGTTACTTTTTCCACCAGCCGGGTGCCGGCGGCCGTGGTGGGGCCGGCCGGGGCGGCGGATTTGGCGGGGGCCGGAGCCGCCGTTTTCTGCTGGGCCACGGCCGGGCTCAGCGCGAGCGTAGTGCCCAACGTGAGCAGCAGGAGGGAGTGTTTAGACATAGAAGGAGAATAGGAAGGAAATTCAGCCGGAAGGTAAGCGGGAAAAAGACACAGGGCGCGGCGGGCGGCTGCGTCAAGAATACGCGACCCGGAAGACGCCGGCCGGGCTGTGGGCCCCACAACGAGGCCAGCCCCCGCTTTTGTGCCAGCGCGCCGCATTTTAAGGTTAAAAAGCCGGCCTGGAGCACGATACATGCACGAACGAGGCTCCGGAAGCACGCGGCGAGGCTTCGGCTGGGCGCGGTGAGGGTTCGAAAGCTCGCGCCGCAGCTCCGGCGGGCCGCGTCCACGCCGGGCCGCCGCGCGCCGGCCCAAAGTTGCAGTACGCCGTTTTTTCGGCACCTTGAAACGTTCTTTTCTTTCTTCCCTCCCCTCCATGCGCTTTTCTCCTTCTCCCCTGCTGGCCGCCAGCACCCTGCTGCTCACGCTGCTGGCCGGCTGCCAGAGCCGCTCCTCCGACTCGGCCGCCGCCGCCGCCGCGCCTGAAGCTGCCCCGCTGGATACCACTGTGGCGCCCTCCCCTCCGGATGGCATCACGGCGGCGGGCATCGGCCGCTACATCCGGGTGCTGGCCTCCGACGAGTACCAGGGTCGCAAGCCCTTCACCATCGGCGAGCAGAAAGCCACCACGTTTCTGGCCGCCGAGTTCCGGAAGCTGGGGCTGCAGCCGGGGCCGGACGGCACCTATTTTCAGGCTGTGCCCCTGGTGGAAATAACCGGCACGCCCGCACCCACCATGCAGATCAGCGGCGGCAAGCAGCCGCTGACGCTCAGCTTCAAAACCGACTACATGGCCTTTACCCAGCAGGAAAAGGAAAAAGTGACGGTGAACAGCTCCCCGCTGGTGTTTGCCGGCTACGGCGTGGTGGCCCCCGAGTACGGCTGGAACGACTACGCCGGCCTCGACGTGAAGGGCAAAACCGTGGTGGTGCTGGTGAATGACCCCGGCAACGCAGGCAACGACACCACCCTGTTCAAGGGCCGCGCCATGACCTACTACGGCCGCTGGATGTATAAGTACGAGGAGGCCGCCCGCCAGGGCGCCACGGGTCTGCTCATCATCCACGACACCAAGCCGGCGGCCTACCCCTGGAGCGTGGTGCAGAGCAGCTACTCGGGGGCCAAGCTGCGCAACCAGACCGCCGACAAGGGTGCCAGCAAGTGCACCCTGGAAGGCTGGATAACCCTGGACGCGGCCAAAAAGCTGTTTGGGGCCGCCGGCCAAAGCTACGATGAGGCCTACGCCGCGGCCAATAAGAAAGGCTTCAAGGGTGGCGCCCTGGGCGCGCTGACGCTGAGCACCAGCATCACCAACAAGCTGCGCCGGCAGACGTCCAAGAACGTGGTGGCCGTGCTGCCCGGCACCAAGCGGCCCGGGGAGTACATCATCTACTCGGCCCACTGGGACCACCTGGGCATTGGGGCGGCCGTGAACGGCGACTCCATCTACAACGGGGCCGCCGACAACGCCAGCGGCTGCGCGGCCCTGCTCAGCATTGCCAAAGCCTTCCGGCAGGCCCAGGAAAAGCCCGGCCGCAGCATCGTGTTTCTGGCCGTAACGGGCGAAGAGCAGGGCCTGCTGGGCTCGATGTACTACGCCAGCCACCCGCTGTTTCCGGTGCCTAAAACCGTGGCTAACCTCAACATGGACGACCTGCCCACCATGGGCCCCATGCGCGATTTGACCGTTATCGGCTACGGGCAGTCGGAGCTGGACGACTACGCCCGCGCGGCGGCCCAGGAGCAGGACCGCTACATCCTGCCCGACCCGAACGCCGACAAAGGCTACTTCTTCCGCTCCGACCACTTCAGCTTCGCCCACGTGGGCGTGCCCTCCCTCTACGCCAGCGGTCAGGCCGACAGCCGCCTGAAGGGCAAAGCGTACGCGCAAAAGCGGGCTGAGGAGTTCGAGGCCAAAAACTACCACCAGCCCTCCGACGAGTACAGCCCCACCGCCGACTACCGCGGCATGGAGCAGGATGCCCGCCTGCTGTTCCGCGTGGGCCAGCGCCTGGCCGCCGAAACCACCTTCCCGCAGTGGAAAGCCGGCTCGGAGTTCAAAGCCATCCGGGATAAGAGCATGGCCGGAAGGTAGAGCCTTTTTTTCCTGTCCTCCTTGATCTGGCGCACGCAAAGTGAAGGACCGGCCTCTTCGTTTTCCGGGAAGCTGATTAAACGTAAAAAGCCCCTTGCCAACGGATGATAAAGGGCTTTTGCGCTGAAAGGAATCAGCATTACGAGAAGAGGAAGGTCTTTCGCAGGCTCAGGATGACAGGCGGGATTTAGTCGTCGTCATCGTCGTCGTCCTCTTTGTTGGGCAGGCGGCGGCCGTTTTTGTCGCGCTGGCGGTTCTGCTCGTAGTGGTAGCGGCGGGTCGTGGTGCTGCTGCCACTGGCCGGTACCCGGCCCAGGGCCGGGGCAGGCAACTCCAGGCGCACGGGCAAGGGCAGGAAGGTGGTGCCGTCGGCGTTACGGGCGCGGCGGGCAAACCAGGTGCCGGTAGCCGGGTCGACCCCGTCGCCGGGCAGGAACTGGCCCTGGCGGCCGGTGGGCAGCGTGACGTGGCCGCCGGGAGCAATGCGGGTGCCGCTGGGCAGGCGTACTTCCCGGGTCACGGGCCGGGCGCTGCCGCCCTGGAGCAGCAGCAGCTGGCCATCGGCCCAGGTAAGGCCGTCGCGCTGGGGCTGGGCGGGGGGCTGGGCGGCGGCCGTAAAGGCCAGCAGGCCCAGGACAAGAACAGAAAACAGGTATTTCATCAATTAATCATCAGGCCGCCGGGAGGTTTGGGTCCGGGACCGGTTTAGCTGGTTCTGCAAAGTAACGGGCTTTTCCGCCCCGGCGCCTACCCGCCGCCCGTTCCTGCGTATTGCTGCTGTTCCTTCCGGCCCCATGTTCGTCCACTTCCTCGACCTCAGCTACCTGCGCCTCACCTACCGTCCCGACCTGCACACGCTGTTTATGCGCTGGACGCGGCCGGTATCGTCGGAGGAGCACCGGCTGGGCTACCAGCAGGCCCTGGCTATGGCCCAGCCCCTGGGCGCCGGCCACTGGCTGGTCGACCTGCGCAGCCGCGGCCTGGCCAGCGCCGAAGACTTCGAGTGGGTGCTGAAGGATTTGCGCGCCCAGCTGGTGGAAGCGCTGCCCCAGACCTCACCCCGCCTGGCTTACCTGACCACGCCCAATCATCAGGCTACCATCCTTGAGCGGTTGAAAAACCCCGAACTGCGCGGTGGGTTCCGCTCGTTTATCGAAGAAGCCCCGGCCCAGCAGTGGCTCGAAACCGGCAGCTAGTCCGGGCGCCGAAGCTGCGTGCGGTACGCCCGCCTTTCAGAACCCTCATTCCAACAACAAGGGCCGCTTCCTGCCAGGAAGCGGCCCTTGTTGTTGGAATGAGGGTTCTGAGAAAGAGCGTTATACGCGCGGATCCGTCTGCAGGGGCGAGTCGTAGGCGGGGTTAGCCAGCACGGGGGTTTCGGCGGGGAGCTGGATGTCGTCGGCATCGTTGACGCGCAACGTCAGCAGGCCGGAAATAATCATCGATACCCCACCCAGCATGAGCGTGTACACCGATTCGCCGTGGAACACCGACTTGGTAAAGAAGCCCAGAATCAGGCCGGCCACTACCTGCGGGATGACGATGAAGAAGTTGAACACACCCATGTAGTAGCCCATCTTGTTGGCGGGCAGCGCGCCGGCCAGCATGGCGTAGGGTACGCTCAGAATGGAAGCCCAGGCAATGCCGATGCCGACCATGGGCAGCAGCAGCATGGTGGGGCTCTGGATAAAGTAGATCGAAATCAGGCCCAGGCCGCCGGCGGTAAGGCAGATCAGGTGGGTCACGCGGCGGCTGGTGGCGCGGGCAATGGCCGGCAGCAGCAGCGCCGCAATGGCCGACACGCCGTTGTAGACGGCAAAGCAGATGCCCACCCAGTCGGCGCCTTCGTTGTAGAGCTTGGAGGTGGTATCGGTGGTGTGGTAGATGTGGCTGGTGACGGCGGGCGTGGTGTAAATCCACATCGAAAACAGCGCCAGCCAGGAGAAGAACTGCACCACGGCCAGCTGGGCCATCGTCTTGGGCATGTGGGTGATGCCGGCAAACGACTCGCGGATGCCGTTCCAGAAGCCGGCCGTGCGCCGCTTTTCCTCCTCAAACTCGGCCAGGTTATCCGGTGGGTACTCCTTGGTGCGCAGCACCGTCCAGAGCACGGCCAGAAAAAACACGACGCCGCCGATGTAGAAGGCGTACTTCACCGAGGGCGGAATCTGGCCGGCCGGGGCCGTATTGGGCACGTCGAACCAGTTGGCAAACATCCACGGCAAGGACGAGGCCACCACGGCCCCCACCCCGATGAAGAACGTCTGGGCCGCAAAGCCGGTGGTACGCTGGGAGGCCGGCAGCAGGTCGCCGACCAGGGCCCGGAACGGCTCCATGCTGATGTTGATGCTGGAATCCATAATCCAGAGCATGCCCACGGCCATCCACAGCGCCGTCACGTTGGGCATCACCAGCAGGGCAAATGAGGCCAAAATGGCCCCGATCAGGAAGAACGGGCGCCGCCGGCCCCAGGCCGGGCTCCAGGTGCGGTCGGACATGTAGCCGATGATGGGCTGCACCAGCATGCCGGTAAGGGGCGCCGCCAGCCAGTACAGAGCTATTTCGGTGCCGCCCAGGGTTTCGAAGATGCGGCTCACGTTGGCGTTCTGCAACGCAAAGCCGAACTGGATGCCCAGAAAGCCGAAGCTCATGTTCCAGATTTGCCAGAAGCTCAGGCGGGGTTTGTCGCGGGTGCTGGCCGAAGCCACTACACTGGTTGCCATCGATGGGGAATTTTTAGAAGTTTAGAGCTTGGGAGCTGGTTTTTGGGTATTGGTTGTTGGTTTTTAGATCGTTTAACGACTTCCAAAAACCAATACCCAAAAACCAGCCACTACTTGGGGTTTATTTCGAACACGCAGGCGCTGAGCGGGGGCAGCGTCACGGTCAGGCTGCCGGTGGCCGGGGAGTTGTTGAGCAGGTCGGTGTAGGTGTAAAACTTGTCGGGGTCGAGGCCCATGGCCAGCGTGGCCGCCTTCGGGATTTCGAGGGTGGGCTTCAGGGTTTTGTCCTTGCTGAAGTTGACGACGATGAGCAGCTTCTGCTTGTCGGTGTAGCGCAGGTAGCTGTAGATAATGCGCTGGTCGTACTCCTTGCCCAGGTTGTTGGCGTCCTGCAGCTCGTAGAACCGGCCCCGGCGGATGGCCTCACTGCGGCTGCTCAGGTTGAGCAGGCGGGAGTAGAACTCGCGCAGCAGCTTCTGGCCGCCGTCGAGCTTGCCGCCGTCGAACTTGCCGCCGTTCATCCATTTCTGGTGCTCGGGCACGCCCCAGTAGTCGAAGATGGAGGTGCGGCCGTCGGGGCCGCTGAAGCCCTCGGCGCCGTTGGCGGGCTCCCCCACCTCCTGCCCGAAGTAGACCATCACCGGCCCCGAGCCCAGCGTGGCCGATACCGTCATGGCCGGAATGGCGGTGCGCGGGTCGCCGGCAAAGTCCTTGGAGGCAATGCGCTGCTCGTCGTGGTTTTCCAGAAAGCGCAGCATCCGGGAGCCGAAGCCCCGGCTTTCCTGGCTCCACACGGTGGTGATGTCTTCGGTGGTGCCGCCGGTGGTCATCAGGCGGCGCAGGCCGTCGTAGAGGCCGACTTTGTCGTAGAGGTAGTCGAATTTGCCCTTCTCCAGGTAGTTTTTATACTCCTTGGGGTTGTAGGCCTCGCCCATGAAAAGGATGTCGGGCTTCACCTTTTTCACCTCCGGAATCACCCAGGCCCAGAACTCGATAGGCACCATCTCGGCCATGTCGCAGCGGAAGCCGTCGACGTCTTTCTGGGCCCAGTACACCAGGATGTCGCGCATCTTGAGCCAGGTATCGGGGATGGGCTCGAAGTAGCCCCTGCGGCCGTTCTGGTAGTCGACGCCGTAGTTGAGCTTCACGGTCTCGTACCAGTCGTCCACCTTCGGGGCCTCGGAGAAAACGTCGTTGCCGGTGGCTTTGGCGGGGTTTTCGGTAAACTTGCCATCCTCCTTCGGGCCCAGGGCCGCACCCAGCGGGTTGCCGGCTTTGGGCACCACCAGGCTTTTGCCGGGCAGGTAGTAGAAGTTGTTGTTGGGCGCGAAGGCCTTGGTCTTGTCGTCCTTCTCGCCCAGGTCTGCCACGCCGGCGGGCTTGGCGTTGGAGGCGTAGGAGCGGGCTACGTGGTTGGGAATGAAGTCGATGATAACCTTCAGCCCGTTGGCGTGGGTGCGCTTCACCAGGGCTTCAAACTCCTGCCGGCGGCTTTTCACGTCCACGGCCAGGTCGGGGGCAATGTCGTAGTAGTCGCGGATGGCGTAGGGCGAGCCGGCGCGGCCTTTCACCACGTCGGCATCGTCGGGGCCGGGGCCGCCGGCCTTGCTGTGGTCGGTCATGGTGGCGTGCTCCAGTACCCCGGTGTACCAGACGTGGCTCACCCCCAGCTTTTTGATAGCCTGCAGGGCCACGTCGTGGATGTCGTTGAACTTGCCCACCCCGTTTTCGGCCGCGGTGCCGTAGGGCTTGTTCAGGACCTTTTTGTTGCCGAACAGGCGCGTCATCACCTGATAAATCACCAGCTTATGATCCTGGGGGACTTCATCGGTGGTATTGGGGTCCGCGAGGGAAATGGGCTCAGTCACGGCAGTTGTGGAACGCGAGAATGGGTAAGCAAAAGAGGCCAGGGCCAACGAGGCGGCAGCGGCCGGCAGCAGCAGTTTGTTCATAGTAGCGGGAAGGTAATGAGTTGCCGGTTACCAGTTGCCGGCTGCTAGTTTGTTCCAACAATGACTGGCAACGGGTAACCGGCAACTGGCAACTCAATATTCCTGCGTGAGCGGGTGAATCATGAGCTCATCGATGACGACGTGGGTAGGCGCTTCGAGCACGTAGCGCACGGCCTGGGCAATGTCGGCGGGCTTGAGGTGGGTTTTCTCGGCGTTGGGGCTGCCGGGCCTGGAGTCGTTGAAGTAGGTGTCGACCAGGCCGGGGTAGATGGTGCTGACCTTGATGCCGAAGGAGCGCACTTCCTTGCGCAGGGTGCTGAGCACCGCGTCCTGGGCGTATTTGCTGGCCCCGTAGGCGGCCCCGTGCTGGAAGGTGCGCTTGCTCACGTCGGAGGCAATGCCGACGATGTGGCCGCTGTGCTGGGCCTTGAGGTGGGGCAGCGCGGCCTTGCAGAGCAGAAACGTGCCCTTTACGTTCACGGCAAACATCTGGTCCCAGTCGGCCACGGTGAAGTGCTCCAGCAGGTTGAAGGAGCCCACGCCGGCGTTGCAGACCAGAATATCTATCCGGCCGAAGCGGCGGATGGCTTCGTCGATGACGTTCTGGGCGTCGGTTTCGTCGGCCACATCGGCGGGCACGGCCAGGCCGGCCGTTTTCTGAGCCACGTCCTCCAGCTCTTCGGCCGAGCGGGCCACGCAGACCACTTTGGCGCCCTGCAGTGCCAGCAGCAGCGCAATGGCCCGCCCGATGCCGCGGCTGGCTCCGGTGACGATGGCAACTTTATCGGTTAGGTCGGTCATGGGCAGCAGGTAAGGAATGGTAAACGCCGGAGAAGATACACTTCCGGACGCAAAAAAGTCGGGTGGCGTTCCGGGTTTCTACTTTTTGAGCTCCACCACCAGCGCCGACCAGCCCGGCACCCGGAAGCTTTTCAAATCGGGAATGGCCGCCCCGGAAACCACTTCCGTGCCCGCCGAATAGCCCGTGAGCCGCTCGGCGAAGCGGGTGCCGTCCACGGTTTTCTCGCCCGGATTGGAGTTCAGCATCACCATCACCGTTTCGCCCTGCTCGTTGTAGCGGAAGTAGGTGTAGATGCCCTGCTCGGGAATGAACTGCATCAGCCTGCCGGTTTGCAGCACCGGGTGGCTCCGGCGGTAGGTGCCCAGCTTGCTGACGTAGTCGAAGGCCTCATTCTCCGGCGCCGTGCGTCCGGCGGCGGTGAACTTGTTGCTTTTGTCGCCGGCAAAGCCGCCGGGGAAGTCGGCGCGCACCAGGCCGTCGGGACTGGCGAAGTTCTTCATCAGAATCTCGGTGCCGTAGTAGAGCTGGGGGATGCCGCGGCTGGTCAGGAGCCAGGCAAAGCCCATTTTCAGGCGCGGCAGGCTTTCCCCAAGCACCGAGTATATGCGGCTCATGTCGTGGTTGTCCATGAACAGCACGTTGCGGGTGGCGTCTTCGTAGAGCCAGTCGCCCTGCAGCGCCTCGTAGAGCTTGGTCACGTTGCCCTTTTCCTTCAGCGCGTCCTGGATGGCGTAGTTCGCCTGGAAGTCGAGCACCCCGGGCAGGTTGGCCTTGAACCCATCGACGGGCGGCAGAATGTTGCGGGCAAAGAAGGCCTGCTGGGCCGTGCTGCCCACCCAGGCTTCGCCGAACATGCCCAGCTGCGGGTACTCGTCGAGCAGGGCCCGGCCCCAGTCCATCAGGAACTTAGGGTCGGAATACGGGTAGGTGTCGATGCGGTAGCCGTCGAGGCCGGTGTACTCCACCCACCAGATGAAGTTCTGAATCAGGTAGGTAGCCACCAGCGGGTTGCTCTGGTTCACGTCGGGCATGGTGGTGTCGAACCAGCCTTTGTTGTACCGGTCCCGGTCGTGCCCGGCGCCGTAGGGGTCGTTCAGGGCCGAGGAGTTGTAGTTGCTGCGCGTAAACTTCGGCCACTGGTTGAGCCAGTCCTTGGCGGGCTGGTCCAGAAACAGGTAGTGGTAGGAGCCCAGGTGGTTGAGCACCACGTCGTGAATCACCTTGAGGCCGTTCTGGTGGGCCTTCTGCACAAACTGGGCGTACTCGGCCGTGGTGCCGTAGCGCGGGTCGGAGTGGTAGTAGTCGGTGAGGGCGTAGCCGTGGTAGCTGGCCCGGGGCATGTCGTTTTCCGTCACCGGCGTGGGCCAGATGGCCGTCACGCCCATACTTTTCAGGTAGTCGAAGTGCTGCTCAATGCCCTTGTAGTCGCCGCCGTGGCGGGCGTACATCGAGTCCCGGGCTACGTGGTTCACGCGGGTGGACTTCACCACGTCGTTTTTCAGGTCGCCGTTGGCAAAGCGGTCCGGCATCAGGAAGTAGATGAAGTCGGTGCTGTTGATGCCCTGCACCCGGCTTTTGTCGGTGCTGCGGGCGCGCAGCTCATAGTCGTACTTCAGCTTGGCCTTGCCGCCGGTAAAGGTCAGCTTGAGCCTGCCCGGCTGGGCCGCGGCGCTGATGGTGAGGTTGATAAGCAGATAGTTCGGGCTTTCCAGCTTCTGGGTGCCGTCGAGCGTCACGCCGGGGTAGCTGGCCAGCTCGGCGCGGCTGCCGGCAATGCCGGGGCCGTGGACCAGCAGCTGGAGCTTCGGGTTTTTCATGCCCACCCACCAGAAAGTCGGGTCGATGCGGGTGATGCCGGCTGCGGGAGCTGCGGGAGCTGCCGTCGGGAAGCTGGCGGCCCAGGCCCGCGGGGCCGCAACGGCCAGCAGGAACCCGGCCGTGAGCAGAAACAAAATTCGGAGTGGGTTCATGGGCGGCATCAGGTCGGTAGGCGAGCGGGCTGGCAAGGTAACTTTAGCAGCCGGAGCGTGCAATAAGCCATCCGTGGCAAACCAGTAGAATGGCTTTCTGAGCCCAAAAACGGCTAAAATTGATTGGCCGGAGTCGGGGTTGCGGGCTTTTTTGTTGCGTTATTTATTCACGCTTTGCCGTTTGGCGTCGGCCTCCGGGGCCGGCGGGGGCCGAAAAGCCGGTGGCGGCGGGCGCAGTGCAAACGTTTGCCCTGATGGTCACGCCGTTCCGGGTTTTTTTTTAGCCCGGATTGTGCTGACCTTGGCGCCCCAAACCGGCCCGCGGCGCCGGCTGGCTCGCCTCACTCCTTCTTTCCTTCCCATGTCTTTTCAGTTCAAACCATACGCTCCCGCCCCCGAATTCAAGGCCCAGGCCGCCTACTTCTCCATGGAGTTTGCCCTGGACCAGGCGCTGAAAACCTATTCCGGCGGCCTGGGCTTCCTGGCCGGCTCCCACATGCGCTCGGCCTATGAGCTCAAGCAGAACCTGATCGGCATCGGCATGCTCTGGACGTTTGGCTACTACGATCAGGGCCGCAACGAGGACCAGACCATGCGGGCCGATTTCCGCCACAAGCACTACTCCTTCCTGCAGGATACCGGCCTGGTGTTTCCCATTACCATCCACGGCGCCGCCGTGCAGGTGAAGGCCATGTACCTCGCGCCCGACACGTTCGGCACGGCCCCGATGTTTTTTCTGACCACCGACATTCCCGAAAACGACTACATCTCCCGCACCATCTCCCACCACCTCTACGAAGCCGACCAGGCCGCGCGGGTGGCCCAGTCCATCGTGCTGGGGGCGGGCGGCGGCAAGCTGCTCGATCTGCTGGGCGTGAACGTGGATACCTACCACCTCAACGAGGGCCACGGCCTGCCGCTGGCGTTTTACCTCTACGAAAAGCACGGCCGCAGCTTGGCCGAAGTGCAGCAGCGCCTGGTGTTCACCACCCACACGCCCGAGCTGGCCGGCAACGAGGAGCACCCCATGAAGCTGCTCACCGACATGACCTTCTTCGGCACCGTGCCCGCCGACGAAATCCGGCGCGTGGCCCAGGTGGAGTCCAACGACATTCTCAACTACACGCTCACCGCCCTGCGCTTCGCGCGCAAGGCCAACGCCGTATCGAAGGTGCACGGCATCGTGGCCAACGACATGTGGGGCCACAACGCGGGCATCTGCCCCATCATCCCGATTACCAACGCCCAAAACGGCACCTACTGGCGCGACCCGGCCCTGCACGCGGCCCTGGTAGCCAACGACGACGCGGCCCTGCTGGCCCGCAAGCGGGAGCTGAAGCAGGAGCTGTTTGCCTTCGTGGCCGACCAGACCGGCACCCTGCTCGACCCGGACGTGCTGACCGTGGTGTGGGCCCGCCGCTTTGCCGGCTACAAGCGCGCCGATTTGATCCTGCGCCACTTCGAGCGGTTTCTGAGCCTCGTGAGCAATGCCGACCGGCCCGTGCAGGTTATCTGGGCCGGCAAGCCCTACCCGACCGACTACGGCGCCATCGGCATGTTCAACGACATCATCCAGAAAACCAAGCACCTGCCCAACTGCGCCGTGCTGACGGGCTACGAGCTGGGCCTCTCGGCGCTGCTCAAAAAGGGCTCCGACGTATGGCTGAACACCCCGCGCTTCCCCCGCGAGGCCTCGGGCACCAGCGGCATGACGGCCGCCATGAACGCCAGCCTGAGCCTGAGCATTCCCGACGGCTGGATTCCGGAGTTTGTGCGCCACGGCGAAAACGGCTTCCTGCTGCCCCTGGCCAACCTCAACGAGCCCGAGCACGCCAAGGACGACCTCGAAGCCACCGGCGTGCTGGACGTGCTCGAAAACGAAATCGTGCCGCTGTACTACGGTCAGCCCAAGGAGTTTCTGGCCGCGGCCAAAACCGCCATGCGCGAGGTTGAGCCCGCGTTTGAGTCGCACCGCATGGCTACCGAGTACTACGAGAAGATGTACACGGTGTAGGCTACCCGGCTAAGCTGGGCAACGGCTCCTTCCTGCTCCGGGGAGGAGCCGTTGCGCTTTTTAGCCCTGGCCTTTTTCCCGCGCTTGCAGCACGCCGCCCAGTACGGCCCACACATTGTCGGCCAGAATCTGCTGTCCGGCGGCGTTGGGGTGCACGCCGTCGGGCAGGTTGAGGTGGCGCTGGCCCAGCACGCCCTGGAGCAGGAAGGGCACAAAATCCATGCGGTTGTGGTCGGCCAGCTCCCGGAACAGCGCCTTGAATTCGGCGGCGTAGCGCCCATACTGGTGGCCACCCAGCGCGCTTAGGTCGAAGGGAAACTCCAGGCCCACCAGTACGATGCGCGCAGTGGGATACTTTTGCCGCACCTGGTCGATGATGGCCTGCAGGTTCTGGGTGGTTTCGCGCACCGGAATGCCACGCAGACCGTCATTGGCGCCTAATTCCAGCACAAACACGTCGGGTTGCTGCCGGGCCAGCACGCTGGCCACGCGCTGGCGGCCGCCGGCGGTGGTTTCACCGCTCACGCCGTAGTTGAAGGCTTTGTAGGGCAGCTGCAGCGCGTCGATGCGGGCCTGCAGCAGGGTGGGAAAGGCCGCGCTGGCGGGCAGCTGATAGCCGGCCGTGAGGCTGTCGCCGAAGAAGATGATGTTTTGCATAAGCTAAGGGGCACCGCGGCCCGCGGAAGGAAGCCGGCCGGAAAGCAGCCGGCTGCGCGTCAGTTGGCCCGGAATAGCGCATACGGCGAAAAAGCCCGAACGGCAGCGTCGCGGGCCGTTGCTGCGGGCCGGCCCAGCCGGATATTTAAGCGCTGGACAAACTTTTTTGCCTGGAAAGTGCTTTAGATTTGCAGCCAGATAAGAACGGTTCTTATCTGGCGGTTTTTTGTTCCAGTAAATTTTCTCCTTCTAATGTCTGTTACCAAAGCAACTGACGCTGACTTCCAACAACTGCTCGAATCGAACGATAAAGTCGTCGTTAAGTACTATGCCGACTGGTGTGGCAACTGTCGGCTGTTCTCGCCCAAGTTCAAGCGCATGGCCGAAGCCGACCACAACCAGGGCGTTGCCTTCCTCGACGTAAACGCCGAAACCAGCCCCGAAGCCCGCAAGCTCGCCAACGTAACCACGCTGCCTTTCTTCGCCATCTTCCAGAACGGCCAGCTGCTCGATACGGTGTCGGCCAGCAAGGAGGAAGCCGTGGCCGAGCTGATCGGCAAGCTCAGCCTCAACTAATCCCCGCGGTCATGAAAATCCCCGCCATTAAGCGCCTCGTGGAGTCGCAGACGCTGGCCAGCCTGGTCGAAGCCGAAGAGGCCCTGCTCGATGAGCGCCAGCCCGATTTCGAGGTGGAAGGTGAAGATGAGGGTGAAAAGCTCACCCACGTATTTGCCGCCATCTTCGTGCTGAATCACATCCAGGACCACGGCTCCGAGTTCAAAGATGCCCTGCGCGAGTACACCAAAAAGGTGCGCGTTTCCATCAGCTAAAAAGTAAAAAGAGGAGCCCAGCGGCTCCTCTTTTTTGGCTTTTATTACATGCGGGAAAAATAGGCCGCAGCGGCCTTGATGCCCTCCTCGGTGCAGAGGCCGCGGACGTAGTAAAGGTACACGCTGCGAAACACCTCGGCCACATCGTAGCGGTTGGCGGGGAAAATCTTCTCGTTGAGCACCAGGCTGATCATCTCAATGATGATTTTGCTGACCAGGGCAATGTTGATGTCGCCGCGAAACTGCTTCTGCACCACGCCGTCGTTGAGCAGGCCCTGAATCTGGGGGTACGAATAGTCATCCAGGTGCTGCAGGCCCATGGCCCAGGCCTGGGGGTGGTGCTGAATCAGGTCCGAAAAGTACTGCGGGGCTTTCACCTTGCGCAGGTCCCGGATGCCGAACTCGAGCAGACTCAGCAGGCGTCCCACGGGGGTCGGCACCTGCTCGAACAGCTGGGTGTGCTCCCGCCGCTGCCTGGCGATGTCGTGCTGCATGGTCTGCATCACCAGGTCTTCCTTGCCGCGAAACATTTCGCGGAATGTCGGCGCCGATACGTCCAGGGCGCTCATGATCTGCTCGATGGAGAGGTCGGCAATGCCTTTGGTCTGAAAAAGCCGGAGGGCTTCCTCCAGCAGGGTATCATGTAGGGTTGTATTCATAGGGGGCGGTAGGGCAAGAACGGGGAAAAGCGACGGAAAGGCAGAAAGTTAGCGAATAAACCAGCCCAGTCCGAAGAAAAAGAGCAGCTGCAGCAGGTACACAAACGGCACCAGCGCGTTGCGCTTGACAAACTCGGTGCGGTTGAAATACACCTGCAGAATGAGGGCAACGGCAAACCAGCCCTTGAAGTTCTGTAGCGGAATCCGGTCGTACTGCCAGCTCCAAAAGCCGTAGTGCATGGCCACCGGCTCGATGCACAGGTCCATGCCCACCATGAGCAGAGTCGCGGCCAGGGCGCGCACGAAGGCGGGCACGGGCAGGTAGCGGGCCAGGATGCCGGTCATGTAGGTAAGCAGCAGCCAGTTGAGGCCGATAATCAGCGGTACTCCCAGCCACTTGGTGCCCAGTACTTTGCCGTACTCATACACGCCAAACAGCAGTCCGGTGCGGATGCCGGCCACCTCCACGAAGAAGCCCACCACGGCCACCACCACGCAGAAGATGGGAAACATGCCGCGGCGGTCGGGCTGAAACGAGAGCAGCAGAAAAGCCGTCAGCAGCAGGTTCAGGGGCACAAACTGCAGGTAAAACGTGGGTTCCCGGGAGAAGGCCAGCCCCAGAAAGCCCGTGACGTGAAACAGCAGCAGAAGGCCCTGGGCCGCGCGCAGCCGGCGCAGCTGAGAGGCAGGCAGCACCGGCGGAACGGGCAGGTGTTGGGTCGGTTCGGAAAAGGGCATTCAGGGAGAATTAATAATCAGGAATTAGGAATGAAGAATTTCCGGGCGGCGCAGGCAACGTTTCCTGCCCATCCTCCGCCCACACCCTCAACTACTAATTCTTAATCCTTCATTATGAATTAAGTAATCAGGTCGGCCACGATTTTGGCCGACAGCAGGCAGAGCGGAATGCCCCCGCCGGGGTGGACGCTGCCGCCGCAAAAGTACAGACCTTCCAGCTGCCCCGAAAAGTTGGGATGGCGCAGAAAAGCCGCCAGCGCATTGTTGGAGCTGCTGCCGTACAGCGCCCCGCCAAAGGAGGAAGTGCGCTGCTCGATGCCCCGCGGGTCCCAGACCTGCTCGGCCCGCAGCAGCGGCTCCACGGCCACGCCCAGCGTGCGGCTCACCTTGTCCAGTACGGCCCGGCGGGTGGTTTGGATGAGCGCGTCCCAGTCCTGGTCCTGGTTATGGGGCACGTTGACCATCACAAACCAGTTTTCGTGACCGGCCGGGGCATCGGCGGGCGTCTTCTTCGAGGTGATGTTGACGTACACCGTCGGGTCGGCGCTGACGGTTTTCTGCCCGAAGATGGCCTCGAATTCCTGGCGGTAGTCCTGGGAGAAGAAGATGTTGTGCAGGCCCAGCTCGGCAAACTCCCGGTCCACGCCCCAGTAGAAAATCAGGGCTGAGGAAGAGCGGGGCTGGCTCAGGGTGCGCTCGGGCGCGGGCTGGTTGGGCAGCAGGCGGCGGTAAGTGGGCACCACGTCCATGTTGCTCACCACCAGCCCGAAGTCGTACACGTCCTGGCCCGTGCGCAGGCCCGTGACGTGCTTGTCGGCGGTCAGGATTTCCAGCACCGGCTCCCGGTAGCGGAACGTCACCCCCAGCTCCTCGGCCAGCCCCACCAGGCTTTGGGCAATGCTGTAGATGCCGCCCTCAGGGTAAAAGGCGCCGATGCCGTGCTCCAGGTGCGGAATCAGGCTGAGCGTGGCGGGCGCCTGGTAGGGGTCGGAGCCGTTGTAGGTGGCAAACCGGTCGAAGAGCTGCACCAGGCGCTCATCCCGGAAGGCGCCGGCGTGGCGCTGGTGCATGGTGCCCGTCAGGCCCAGGCCGGGCAGCGCGGCTACCGCCTTCAGTACGTCGGGGCTGAGGTAGGTGCTGGCTTTGTGCAGCGACTTGTGCAAAAAGGTGCTTTCGGTGGCGGCGTAGGCCCGGCCGCTGCGGCGCAGGAACGCCAGCACGTCGGCGGCCGGCGTGCCCAGCTTCTGCTCCACTTCGGCGGCAAACTCCTCCTCCCCCGCCCAGGCCGTCAGGCGGGTGCCGTCGGCGAAGAAGTACTGGGTGATGGGGTCGAGCCGCTCGTAGCGGAAGTGGTCCTGGGGGTCGCGCCCGGCCAGCCGGAACAGCTCATCGACCAGCGCCGGCAGCGTAAACAGCGACGGGCCGGCATCGAAGCGGTAGCCGCCGGGCAGCGTAAACTGGTGCATCTTGCCCCCGAACGTATCCTGGGCCTCGAATACCGTGACGCGGTGGCCCTTCAGGGCCAGCCGTACGGCCGTAGCAATACCGGCAATACCGGCCCCGATGACGGCGGCGGGCTGTTTGGGGGCGGGGGTTCGTTTCTTGGTCACAGCCTACTAACAGCGGCGAAGGAAAGCGGTTTACTCCACGGCCAGCACCAGGCCTTTCAGGTACGCGCCTTCGGGGTGAAACAAACTCACCGGGTGGTCGGCGGGCTGGGTGAGACGGTGCAGGATGCGGGCCGGGCGGCCCGCTTCGATGGCGGCGGCCAGCACGGCGCCCTCAAACAGCTCGGGCGACACCACCTGGGAGCAGGAGAAGGTAAAGAGCAGTCCGCCGGGGGCAATCTGGCGGATGCCGGCGGCATTCAGGCGCTTGTAGCCCATCAGCGCGTTGTGGCGGGCCGAAAGGTGCTTGGCGAAGGCCGGCGGGTCGAGGATGATGAGGTCGTACTGCTCCTGGCTGCCTTTCATGAAGTTGAACACGTCCTGGGCGTAGGCTTCGTGGCGGCCGGCGGGGGCCCCGGCTTCCTCGGCCAGCGTGGCGTTGCGCTCGGTCAGCTCGATGGCGCGCTTGGAGCTGTCGACGGAATGCACCAGCTCGGCGCCGGCCTGCAGGGCGTAGGAGCTGAAGCCGCCGGTGTAGCAGAACGTGTTGAGCACCCGCCGGCCCGGGGCGTAGCGGGCCAGCAGCTGGCGGTTGTCGCGCTGGTCGATGAAGAAGCCGGTTTTCTGACCCGTCTCCCAGTCGACGGCGAAGGGCTGGCCGTTTTCATACACGATGTGCTCCTGGCCGGTGCTGCTGCCGAACAGGTAGCTGTTCTGGGCGTCGGGGGCGGCTTTGGCGGGCACGGTTTCGGCGCTCTTGTCGTAGATGGCGCGGAGCTTGTCGCCGAATACAGCCTGCAGGGCGGCTGCAATCTGGGGGCGGGCGTGGTACATGCCGGCGCTGTGGGCCTGCACTACGGCCACGTCGCCGTACACGTCGATGATGAGGCCGGGCACGCCGTCGCCCTCGGCGTGGGCGAGGCGAAACACGTTGGTGTTGCCGTCGCCGGTGAGGCCCAGGCCCTGGCGCAGGGCGTAGGCATTGCGGATTTTCGCTTCCCAGAAGGCGGCATCCGGTGCCACGGCCTCGGGGCCGAAAGCCAGCATGCGCACGGCAATGGAGCCGGGCGCGTAGTGGCCCATGCCCAGCACCTCGCCGTTGGCGGCCTGCACCAGCACCACTTCGCCTTCCGTCACCTCACCCTGCATCCGGCCGATAGCGCCCGAAAACACCCAGGGGTGCAAGCGACGCAGGGAATGATCTTTACCGGGTTTGAGAGTGACGATGGCGGTCATAAAGCAAAATTTCAGACGAAACGGGAAAGGGCAAAGGTACGCCAAAGTCCCGGGGTCGGGAGCGTAACAATTTCTTCACGCCCCGGAAGCGCCACCCGCCCGGCCCGCTGCGTTGAAATGCGCAGGCCCCTGCCTTTCAGCGGGCCACCTGGCTTTTATGGCTGCTTCTCCCCTCTCGATTGGCCTGATGGCCGCCTCCGGCCTCGTGCTGTTTCTCTACGCCGTGAGCCGGCTGGCCCTGGCCCTGCGCCACGTGGCTGGAGAAAAGACGAAGGACTACCTGCACCGCTTCACCAGGTCCATTCCGGCCGCCATCCTCACCGGCACCATCGTCACCACCCTGCTCGATTCGTCGTCGGTGGTGATTATTCTGGTCATTGCGCTGGTGAGTGCCGGGGCGCTGCCGTTCCGTAACTCGTTGGGCGTGGTGCTGGGGGCCAACATCGGCACCACCATTTCCAGCCAGCTGTTCGCCTTCGATTTAGGGCAATACGCCGTGCTGGCCATGCTGCCGGGGCTGCTGCTGCTGTCGCTGAGCAAGAAGCGCAACGGCCGCACGACGGGTCGGGCGCTGTTCTGCTTCGGGCTGCTGTTTTTCAGCCTCTTCCTCATCGGCGAAGCCGCCGCGCCCCTCAAGGAATACGAAGGTGTGCAGGCCTGGCTGCTCAAGCTGGAGAATCCCATCCGGGGAGCCGGGGCCGGGGCGCTGATTACGCTGGTGGTGCAGTCGTCGTCGGCCACGCTGGGCATGGTCATCAAGCTGGCGGCCAAGGGCCTGCTCACGCTGCCCGCCGGCATTGCCGTGATGCTGGGCGCCGAGCTGGGCACCTGCTCCGATACGCTGCTGGCCACGGTGGGGCGGGGCCGGCCGGCGGTGCGCACGGGGCTGTTTCACCTGGGCTTCAACCTGATCAGCATTTCGCTCGGCCTGCTGCTGATCCAGCCTTTCACGGCTCTGGTGCTGACCCTGGCCGGCGCTGCCGACGTGTCCCGGCAGATTGCCCACGCCCACGTGCTGTTCAACGTGGCCGGGGTGCTGCTGTTTGCCCCGCTGCTCCCATTCTGCCAGCGCCTGCTCGAAGCGGTGCTGCCCGATGAGGAGACTGCGCCCAAAGCCGCAACCCTTTCGCCGGCCCGGGCCTGACCAGCCACAGGGCAGAGGCAGCCGCTGTAAAACCGGGACGGCGGCGGCGCAAGCCGGCCGAAAAAATTACCTTGCGGTCCTATGCCCAGCCTGCACATTCTCGACTACGACCCCGCCCACCAGCCCGCGTTCCGGGCCCTCAACCACGAGTGGATAACGAGGTTCTTCGTGATGGAGGAGCCCGACTACCAGATGCTCGACGACCCGCAGCGCTACATCCTGGCGCCCGGCGGGGCCATTGTCATGGCTCAGTACGACGGGCAGCTGGTGGGCACCTGCGCTTTGCTGCGGGAGCATGCGGGCGTGTTTGAGCTGGCCAAGATGGCCGTGGCGCCGGCCGCGCAGGGGCTGGGCATCGGGTGGGCCCTGGGGCAGGCGGCCATCGTCAAAGCCCGGGAGCTTGGGGCCCGCCAGCTGGAGCTGCTCTCCAACTCCCGCCTGACCCCGGCGCTGGCCTTATACCGCAAGCTGGGGTTCCGCGCCGTGCCCGTGCCGCCCAGCCCCTACCAGCGCACCGACGTTAAGATGGTCCTGGATCTGTAGCCGGCGCCCCGCTTTCTGACCCGAACCAGCGCCGGTAGATGGGCTTGCGCCAGGCAAACTGCGCCCACATGGCCGGGTACAGCAGCACGTCGAGGGCCGGCGAGGCGGTGCGAAACTCAATGTCGTCCACGATGACGCTGCCGCCGTGCGGGCCGGGCTCGATGAGGTGGCGGTGCCGCCAGTAGCGCAGGGGCGCGGGGGCCGTCTGGGCTTCATCCACGAAGTACAGCGTGCCGTCGGGCAGCTGGCCGTGGTCGGTAATCAGGCTGGTCCAGCGCTGGTGCAGGGGCCCGGTTATCAGCTCGATTTCCACCTGGTCGCCGCGGCGGCAGCCGTCGAAGCGGTGCAGCCGGAGCTTGGGGAAGGGCGGGGCCAGGGCCAGAAACAGCTCCCGGGTGAAGCCGGCCATCACCTGGGCGGGCGGCTGCGCGACGGGCGTGCGGAGGATGAGGTGCATGGGGTACTAACTGCCCAGGGCAGACAGAGGTTATACGCAGGCGCTAAAAAGCTCAGCGACTTTGCCTCGTCGTTTAAAAGGATAGTTGCGTTTGCTCATTTAGCTCTGCCGCAGCCACGTCCGTCTCTTCAGTGCTACAATCGGCCAGTCCTGCCAGCACAATGCTGCGCACCTCGGCCCAGGCCATTTGGCCTCCGGAGGTTTTATGATAACTGCGAGCAAATAACTGAAAAGCTAGATCGCCCAAAGTGGTTACCGGAAAATCCACTTGTACGAAAGAATATTCGCGGATACAGAGCGCTGCTGACAATCCTGTAAAAACGGCGTACCCCCAGCCCGGAACCAGGGGCCAGACCCCGGCCGTTACCAGCGCCCACACCGCCATATACCAAGTGGCGGGCATTGTCAGGTCGGGCAAGGGAATTTCGCTGTGTCGTTGCAGCAAGCGCCACTGCTGTCGCCGATTTCCTAGCGGCATTACCTCCATCAGGCAAAGTTGGGGAGTTATAGTGTGGCGGGGCAAGCCCGTTGCCATCAGGGCGCGGCGTAGGCGGTAAAATAGCCGCTGCGTTGAGCACAAGCTGCTTTCTACTAATGGTCCTTGTTGCTCCACCCGCTGCCGGACTACTGCCAAGATATCCCCGGCTGTAGTTGCCAGCGCAAAATCCCACTTATCAAAGCGAATATTGAAGCTCTGCTCCCAGGATTGAACGAGGCTTTCGGAGAATTCCTCATGATCCAGGGAAACGTTTGACCGAAAAGCTGCCATAGCGAAGTGGATAGATGTTGCCTACTTAGCAACCTGCGAGTAAGCCCGTTTGTGTAGGGTGAAACGTCCTACCCCAGCAGCTCCTCAATATCCTCCTTGGTCAGGCTCTTGATGATGGCCTCGTCGGTGGTAATGAGGTCGGTGACCAGCTGGATTTTCTTGTGCTGCAGGGCCAGGATCTTCTCCTCCACGGTGTTCTTGGTGATGAACTTGTAGGTGAACACCGTGCGCTGCTGGCCGATGCGGTGGGCGCGGTCGACGGCCTGGGCCTCCACGGCGGGGTTCCACCAGGGGTCGAGGATGAACACGTAGTCGGCGGCGGTGAGGTTGAGGCCCACGCCGCCGGCTTTCAGGCTGATCAGGAACACGCGTAGCGCCTCCGTTTCCTGGAAGCGGATAACTTCCTTGTGCCGGTCGCGGGTGTTGCCGTCGAGGTAGGCGTACTCCACCTGCTTCTCGTCGAGCGAGGCCCGTACGATGTCGAGGTGCTTGACGAACTGGCTGAACACGAGCACCTTGTGGCCCTCGGCCACCACGCTGCGGATCATGCGAATCACCTCTCGCAGCTTGCCCGACTCGTGCTCGTAGTCCTCGTGGGCCATGCGGGGGTGGTTGGCAATCTGGCGCAGCTTGGTCAGGCCCTGGAGCAGCATAAACTGGGTGCCCGCCGTGCCGTGCTCCTCGATGTTTTTGAGGATCTTGTTGCGGTAGTAGCTCTTGGTTTCCTCGTAGCACTGGGCCTGCTCCTCCGTCATGGGGCAGTAGCTCAGGTGCTCAATCTTGGCGGGTAGCTCGGTGGCGACCTGGGCCTTGTGCCGGCGCAGGATGAAGGGCTTGATCAGGGCGTGGAGCTTGCGGGTGCGGCCCTCATCCTTGCCTTTCTCGATGGGCTTGAGGAACTCCTTGCGGAAGAATGTCTGAGTACCCAGCAGGCCGGGGTTGATAAACGACATCTGCGACCACAGGTCCATCGTGCTGTTTTCGACCGGCGTGCCGGTCAGAATCAGGCGGTGGCGGGAGCGAAGGTTGCGCACGGCCTGCGACGTCGTGGAGCTGGGGTTTTTAATGGCCTGCGACTCGTCCAGAATCACGTAGTCGAAGCCGTAGGTTTTGAGCAGCTCCACGTCGAGGCGCACGATGCCGTAGCTGGTCAGCACCACATCGTAGCCGGCAAACTGGTCCACGTTCTTGTCGCGGTAGGTGCCCGTGTAGGTCAGGATGCGCAGGCCGGGCGTGAACTTCTGGGCCTCGCTCAGCCAGTTATACACCAGGGAAGTCGGCATCACCAGCAGGGAGGCCGCGCCGGTAGCGTCGCCGCTTTCCTTGCGGTCCAGCAGCAGGGCCAGCGTCTGGATCGTGTTGTGGGTAAGCACAAAGTTGTCGGTCACGTAGAGCCGGTCGGGCGCATCGACGGAAATGCACTGCGCCGGCATGGCGCCCACCCGCTCCACCAACTTGATGCCGCGGTAGGGCTGGTACTTGGTTTTGGGGCGGTATAGCGCCACCTTCCGGCCCAGGCGGAAAGGCACGACATGCGGGGGCAGGCTCAGCGTGAGCGTATACGCCTGCTGGCCTGTCCGGCTTTCGCCCAGATGCGAGTAGCCCGGTATTTTGCTCGACTGCCGCACTGTGCCGCCCAGCGACTGCACCAGGAACGTGACGCCCTCAATCAGGCCCGGGGATACGGAGGTGAACTGGCTCACGTCGCCGGAGCGGGACACGTAGCCGTCGGAGTCCATCAGACCCTGCAATACCGCCAGGCGGGTGGCGGCATCGTTGCAGAGGTAGGCTTCGGGAATGAACTTGTCCTTCGACAGCTTGCCCTTCAGGCCCAGCGACTGGATATTCTGCATCAGCGCGTTGGTCCAGCCCGGCGTATTCTTCACGAACGAATAGTCGCAGGTGGTATCCTGGCGGCGCATCGTCAGGTTTGGCGGCAGCTCCCGGGCTACGTAGTTCACGATTTCCACGTCGGTGGTGGAAAGGCGGATGCTGTGCTGGCGGAAGCGGCCGTCGCCGAGCAGCAGGCCCAGGAAATAAGGGTCAACCGGCACGGGCCGGGCGGCCAGCGCCACGGGCTTTACCAGGGGAACAAACCACTTGGGGTTGCCGTGCGGGTCGTGGAGGTCGTGCTGCAGCTGGGCCAGCTCTTTCACCTGGTAGCCCTGGCCCCGGTATTTCTGCACGGGGCTTTGCACGGCCCACAGGTGCTCGGCGCAGCATTCGGCGGTGGCGCCATCGGTGAAGGTAACGCGGAAGATTTCCTTTTCGCCCTGCGGAAATACGCCCGTCACGCGCGAAGTCTGGCCCTGGGAGTTGATAACGGCCTCGCCCACCCGCATGTCGCCCATCGTTTTCCAGCCTGTTGGGGTCAGAATGCGGGCGTGCAGGGGCTGCGCCTTGCCCAAGCCCATATCGTCGGCCAGGCAGCCGCCGAAGTGGTAGTCTTTCACGAAGTGCAGCCAGTTGTAGCCCGCCTTCTGGTAGGGCCGCAGCTGGCCCTTGAAGCCGACGGGCATGGGCCGGTCTTCCACGGCCTCAAACTCGCGCAGCTTCTCCAGCTTCCTGGACATGGTCACGGTGGCCAGGTTGCCGTTCTGCAGGTCCGAAATCAGGGCCAGGTGGTGCTTGCGCAGGGTCAGGTGCTGCTGGTGCTCCTCCGAGAAGGCAAACAGCTCCAGGTACTGGGTAAACCACTCCTCGGGAATAATGGCAATCTGCCCGTTGGGCAGGCGGTACTCGTGGCGGCGGTTCAGGATGTAGGGCCGCAGCTTGATAAACGGAATTTCAAACTCGCCGAAGCGCACCGTGCCGTGCACGTCGAACCAGTCGTTGCCCTCCGTGATGCCGACCTGCACCGTGACGGCGCCGATAAAGTAGTCCTTGCTGGAGGTGGTGCCCTGCTGCACCGTGAAGCCCAGGCGGGCCAGCTCCTCGGCGTGGCTGTGCAGCCAGCGGAAGGCGGTGGCCTTTTCCAGCACGGCGCGGCCGTTGCGCACTTCCAGGGCCCGGTCGGCCAGCTCCCGGATGATTTCCTGCTCGTGGTCGAGGTTGCGGATCAGGCGGTGGAAGATGTAGGAATCCTCATTCTTCTCCAGCTTCACACACACCCGCTTGTCGTAGCTGTTGTGCACGGTATGGTCGCCGTAGCGGAACGACAGGTCGAAGTGGATGTGGTCGGAAGGCGCTACGGTCACGGCGGCGCTGACGTCGCTGGTCCGCCGGGGCGTAGGCCGGCTGCGCTCCTCTTCGGCAACGATAACGGCGCCCGGCGTGTCGGAAAAGGTGAGCTGGGGGCGGGCCACGTAGCGCTCCGAGCGGATGTCGAAGCCCCGGGCGTGCACGTCGAACGACTCGACCAGCGGGGCCACGAAGCGCTGAAAGTAGCTGTCCTCGACCTGGCGCGGGATGATGATAAACTTCTTGTGCAGAAACGGCTGCAGCTTCTTACCGTCCACGTCGTTGCGGAAGTCGTAGAGCGTGTCGCCCACCAGCATCCAGGCGGGCTGGGTGCATACCAGCACCGCGTTTTTGAACTGGAAGTCCAGCTTCTGCCCCTGAAACTGAATGGTGGGGAAGTAGTGGGTGCTGTCTTCGTTGCGGCGGAAGTGAAACAGCACGGAGGCTGGCTCCGGGGCCACCCCGATTTCCTTCCAGGTCGGCTCCCCGTCCTTGCCCATGATGAAGACCAGCTTGCCCTTCAGCCGGGCCAGGATCTGGCCCATGCGGTCCTGCACGTAGCGGCAGATGCCGTCCTGCAGCCCCTTGTCGCCCTTGTCGGCGTCGTAGATCTTCAGGAAAAAGTCGGCGGGCGTGGTTTTCTTCGACCAGAACTCCTTGATGACCACGTCCTGCTGGATCTGGTCGGTGAGGGCAATCAGCTCGAAGTCGGTTTCGTCGAGCCCGTCGGCAAACTCAGGGGCATTCTTGGCCGACACCGTCTGGTGCTGCAGCGTGAGCTGCCCGCGGGTGTTGCGCTGAACTACGTAGGACTCAAATAGATACCCCAGATACTCGTGTTCGAGTAGCGAATAGACAATTTGAAAAGGCTGTGAAGTCGAAACCTTCATAGTCGTGTGACCAACGGAATAGAAGCTCTGAATGTAACAGGGCGAATGCGAAGTAATCTATTTTTTCATAAAAAGTAAAACTAATTATGAAAATAATTACATTATTATATTCAACCTGCCATTACCGCCGTCGAGTACCGTCATGGCGTATACGGAGTACTAATTTAGCTGGCAAAGAGTTACAGGTTGTCGCGCAAAGCGAGCCGGGAGGCATTCAGCGCCGGGCGGATGGAAACGGTAATCGTAATAATGATAATGGCAATGCCGGTCAGGACGATATCGGCAAGCTGCATTTTGACCGGGTACGAGTCGACCACGCTGGTGGCCATGCCCATCGAAACGACGTGGAAGGTTTGCTGAATCCAGCAAATGGTGATGCCCAGCGTGAGGCCGACAAAAGCGCCTACCAGCGCCACAATGGCGCCTTCAAACAGGAACACGTTGCGTACGTTGTGGCTGGTGGCGCCCATAGCCATTAGAATGGCAATGTCCTTCTTCTTGTCGATGACCAGCATGGACAGGGAAAAGAAGATGTTGAGCGAGGCAATCAGCAGGATGAAGGCGAAGGTGATGAACACGAACATCTTCTCCACCTTGATGGCTTTGAGCAGGCTCACGTGCTGCTCGTCGGAGTTGTAGACGTGGAAGCCCGGGCCCAGCAGCTTCTGCAGATCTTCCTGGGCTTCGTCGATGCTGCGGCTTTCCCCCACCTTGACTTCCAGGGCCGTGCGGCGGGAGCCGTACTTAAGCAGGTTCTGGGCAAACCCGATGGGCACGAAGATGTAGCTGTCGTCGATGTGCTGCTCGATGAGAAACACGCCGCCGGCCACGATAGTCTGCTCGGTGAAGGCCGTTTCCGGGTTCATCGACAGCGTCTTCTTGCCCGTGTTGCGCGGGTAGAGCAGGCGCAGGGGCGCAAACTTATTGTCGATGGCAATGCTGAGCTCGTGCTGCACGCCGGCCCCAATGAGGGCGTAGGGCTCCTCGGCCCGGGTCAGGCGGTGGTCGCCTTCCACGATGGCCGAATCGATGTTGCTCTGGGCGAAGTAGTTGTCGCTCACGCCCTTGAGCTTAACCACCATCTGCCGGTCGTGGTACTGCAGCAAGGCGTTGTCTTCGATCACCTCGGTGAGCAGGGCCACGCCGGGCGTAGCGCGGATGCGAGCGAGCAGCTGCTCATTGGTTTCAAACGACTTGCCCTGCACGGCCGAAATCAGCAGGTCGGGGTCCGACTTGCCGTAGAGCGTGCGCACCAGATCCTCGAGCCCGTTGAACACCGACAGCACAATAATGAGCGCCATGGTCCCCACGGCCACCCCCACCATCGAGATGTTGGAGATGATGCTGATGATGTTGCGCTTGTTCTTGGAGGAGAAGTAACGCCGGGCAATGAGCAAAGGAACGTTCATGCGGGGCGTTGGCGAAAGAGAGCAGTGATGGACAAGGTGAAAAGATCGGCAGGCACGACGCAGGAGCAAGATACGCGTCTGCGCTCAAAAGGTCGCGCTTACTTCCAGGCTTTCACGATCAGGCCGGTGCCCGAATCGTGGCGGGACGTGGAGTCAATCCAGTTCAGGAGCAGGCAGAACGGGAAGGTGACGAGGTAATAGAAGGGCAGCAGCAGGAAAAACCACTTCGACGCGCCCAGCATCAGGATGGGGTACTTCATGCTCAGGCGCCACGAAATCTGGCCCGGCTCGCCGTAGCCGTAGCGGGCCTCAATCCGCTCGAAGCCGGCGGTGCGCAGCTTCTGCTGAATCTCGTGGATGTTGTAGCCGTCGCGCACGTGCTCCTCGATGAAGCTCGTTTCGCCGTCGGCGTGCACGTCGGAGCCGCCCTGGTCGGAGGGAGTGGAAATGAGCAGCATGCCGCCGTCCTTGAGCGAGGCGTGGATGTTGCGAAATACTTCCACGTCTTCCAGAATGTGCTCCATCACGTCGACCGACAGGGCCAGGTCGAAGGAGTTGGGCTCCTGGTACAGTACCAGGTCCTGCACGGCAAACTGCACGTTGGTGCGCCCGATCTGGCGGAAGAACTGGTTGGAGTCGGCAATCTGCTCGTCCTTCACATCGACGGCCAGAATCTGCCACTTCTTGCTCAGCCCGCTCATCCAGTAGGTGTACTGGCCGTAGCCCGAGCCGGCATCCAGGATGTTCAGGGGCTCATTGAGGCGGCCGGCCGACCATTGGCGCAGCTCGCGGTGCACGTGCCAGGTGCGCAGCAGCAGCAAATCGAGCAGGAAGTAGAAAATGCGGCGCAGCAGCGGCGTGCGGTTGAATACCTCGCCCAGGGACTTCTTAATCGGGTCGTAATACAAGGCTTTTTAATGCTTGGTGCTTGGTACTTGGCTTCAGCACCCGCGCCCGGGAAGGTCCCGGGGGCGCAGGGCTAACAACTCCGCTTTGGGGCTACTCGTCCTCGTCGGCAAACAGCTTGGGCCGCGGCGGGGCCTGCGGAGCTGCGGGGGCGTCGTCGGCTTCGGGGGCCTCGGCCGGAATGTGCAGCGTGCCGATAATGGCGTCCATCTTGGCCGCGTACTGGGCGCTGTCGTCGAGGAAGAACACCAGCTCGGGAATGATGCGCACCTGCTTGCGGATGCGCTTGGCCAGGGCCTGGCGGATGGCTTTGCTGTTGTCCTGCACCGCGGCCAGCAGTCCTTCGCCGCTGCCGGCCAGCAGGGCGCTCAGGTAGATGCGGGCCACGCCGAGGTCGGGCGACACGCGCACGGTGCTGATGCCGGGCGGCAGGCCCGTAAACAGGTGGGGCAGGTCGCGCTGAAACACGGCGGCCAGATCCTGCAGGAGCAGGCTGGCAAATTTTTGCTGTCGTTTACTTTCCATAAGAATTGGCAAAGATAGGAAGTTAGGGGCTTGGGGGCTTAGGTTCTTAGGGACTTAGATTTTTGACCGGCAAAACCGGCCGCGGCGCTTCGGTGGATGCCAGTACCTTTGCCCCGCTTTGCCCCGCTTTTCCCCGCCTCTTAAACCCCGGTTTCCGCCGTGCTTCGCTTCTTCAAAAGTCCGCTGCCCTCGCGCCTGCTGCTGCTGCTGCTGCTGATCCTGGCCGTGCGCCTGCCGCTGCTCTGGCTGGGCGTGCCGCTCACGGCGGCCGAGCTGCGGGCCATGCTGGTGGGGGAGCGGCTGCACGAGGGCGCCCTGCTCTACCAGACGCTCTACGACAGCACGGCCCCGCTGGCAGCCCTGCTCTTCGGCGCCCTCGACGCTGTGGCCGGCCGCCCGCTCTGGCTCTACCGGATGCTGGCCCTGACGCTGCTGCTCTTTCAGGCCCTGCGCCTGAACCTGGTGCTCAACCGCGCCGACGTGCATCCGGAGCGGGGCTTTGTGGCGGCGCTGACGTACTTGGTGGTGGGCAGCCTCACCGCCGACCTCGACACGCTGTCGCCGCTGCTGCTGGGCCACACGTTCATCATTGCCGCGCTGAGTGTGCTGCTGCCCACTTCCCGCGAAGGCTACGACAACCGGCGGCTGTTCCGGGCGGGCTTCCTGGTGGGCGTGGCGGCGCTGTGCTACCTGCCGCTGGCGCTGTTTCTGCTGGTAGGGCTGTTTGCCGTCATCATCTTCGCCGCCAACTCGTTCCGGAGCTTCCTGCTGCTGGTCTGCGGCTTTCTGTTTCCCTACGCGGTGGCGGCCACGTTCTTTCTGTATAAGGAAGCGCTGCCGGGGTTTTCGCAGTTTCACCTGCGCCCTACCCTGAGCGGCCTGGTAGCCGGGGCCGATGGTCTGCCGCTGTTTGTGCAGCTGCGGCTGCTGTTGATTCCGGGTCTCGTGCTGGTACTGGCGCTGGGCCGCTCGTTTACTACGTCGCTGGGACTGGTGTTTCAGATTAAGTTTCAGCAGCTGATGCTGATCTGGCTGCTGGTGGCGGTGGCCATGGCCGCCGTGGGCCGCGGTGTGGCGCCCGGGACGTTCGTGCTGGGGCTGCCACCGCTTACTTATTTCAGCTTGTTTCTGTGGCAGAAAGCCCGGCACGCCTGGATGATGGAAGTGCTGCTGCTGCTGCTGCTGGGCCTGGTGGTGGTGGTGCGCTACCGCACGCTGCTGCACCTGGAAAAGGTGGTGCATATTCCGGCCGAGCAGAGCTACGCCGTGCAGCCCAACCCGGCCTACGCCGCCATCCGGCAGCAGCGGCTGCTGGTGCTGGGTCCCGACCGGCGCCCCTACCTGCAAAACCGCCTGGCCACGCCCTACCTCGACTGGCGCCTTTCCCAGGGCGACTTTGGCCACCTCGATGAGTACGCCGCCGTGTTTCGCCTTTCGCAGAGCTTCGCTCAGCTGCCCCCAGACTATATCATCGACGAGGCCCGGCTCATGCCGGAGCTGCAGTACAAGGTGCCCGCCGTTTTTGGCCGCTACCAGCTCACTGGCACGCCCCACGTGTACCGCCGCCGGTAGCTAACTGCTCCGCCATGGCGAAGCGTCCGCCCAAGCAGGCCGTCCTCTGAAATGTGACGAGCCCTCCTGTGAAAGCAGAAAGCCCCGACGCTGGCCAGCGTCGGGGCTTTCTGCTTTCACAGGACTTGTACCTAGCTCGCCGTGGCAGCGCGCTAGCAGTCAATCTTGCTGACGCGGGTCTGGTGGCGGCCGCCTTCGAAGGCCGTGGTCAGGAAGGTGCCGACGATGGTGCGGGCGGCGTCTTCGCTCACGAACCGGGCCGGCACGCAGACGATGTTGGCATCGTTGTGCTGCCGGGCCAGCGCCGCTAGTTCCGGCTCCCAGGCAATGGCCGCCCGAATGCCCTGGTGCTTGTTGGCCGTGATGCACACGCCGTTGGCCGAGCCGCAGACCAGAATGCCCCGCTCCAGCTCGCCCGAGGTAATGGCCGCCGCCAGCGGGTGCACGAAGTCGGGGTAGTCGACGGAGGCCGCCGAGTCGGTGCCGAAGTCGCGCACCTGGTAGCCGTTGTCGCGCAGCCACTGGGCCAGCAGCTGCTTGTAGGCGAAGCCGGCGTGGTCGGAGCCGAGGGCAATGGGAGAGGAAGACATGAAAAGGGCTGTCGAAGGTTACTGGCTGACGCCGTTGTTGGCCGCCAGGTCGGCGTTGAGGCGCTGGGTGCGGTTGCGGGTCACCACGCGGGCAATGTTGATGCTCAGCTCGTAGAGAATCAGAATCGGGATGGTGACGATGATCTGGGCCGAAATATCGGGCGGCGTAATGACGGCGGCCACGATGAGAATGACCACGATGGCGTGCTTGCGGTAGAGCCGCATGATTTCGGGCGTAATCAGGCCGGCCTTGGCCAGAAAGAACACAATCATGGGCAGCTCAAACACGAAGGCCGTGGAAATCGACATCGTGGTGAGCGTGCTCAGGTAGCTCTGCAGGTCAATCTGGTTTTCGATGGTGGCGTCCACGGTGTAGGAAGCCAGGAAGTTGATGCTCAGCGGGGCGGCAATGTAGTAGCCGAACAGCAGCCCGAGCGCAAACAGCACCGACACGAAAAATACCGCGCCTTGGGAGTTCTTCTGCTCGTGCGGGTACAGGCCGGGCTTGATAAAGCGCCACAACTCCCAGAACGTGTAGGGAAAAGCCAAGACCAGCCCAACGATAAACGAGGTGCTGATGTGCATGGTGAGCTGCCCGCTCATCTCCCGGTTCTGGATGATAAAGCCGACTTTATCGATGCACAGACTCGGGGCGCCAATCCAGTTGCCGAACTTGCAGAACATGCGGTAGGTCCAGAAGTCGGAGCGGGAAGGGCCCAGAATCAGGTCGTGGAACAGAAAGTCCTTGGCGAAGAAAGCGGCAGTAGCAAAGACGACAATCGAGATGGCCGCGCGGATGATATGCCACCGCAGGGCCTCCAGATGGTCGATGAACGACATTTCGTGTACTTCGCCCAGGTTGGTGCCGGGTGAAAGTTGAGTCTGATCCACTGAAGGGGGCAATGAGTGAGGAGGAGAAGGGAAGAATGGCAGAAGGGCGGGGTATAGCACAAACGAAAACCAGCCGAAACAGGATGCTGCCGGGCCGACATTCGTCGGCCCGGCAGCTTGTTTCATCCTTCAGCCACGCGGCCGTGCCGTTAAGCAAACAGCGGGTACTCCTGCATCCACTCGTTTATCTGCCGGCGTACCCGCTGCAGGTGCGCCTCGTCGGCGTGGTGCATCAGCACGTCGTCGATAAAGTCCACGATGCGGACCATGTCGGCCTCGCGCAGCCCGCGGGTGGTGACGGCGGCCGAGCCGATGCGCATGCCCGAGGTCACGAAGGGCGACTTGTCGTCGAAGGGCACCATGTTCTTGTTGATGGTGATGTCGGCCTTGATGAGGGTGTTTTCGGCCAGCTTGCCGGTCAGGCCCTTGCTGCGCAGGTCGATGAGCATCAGGTGGTTGTCGGTGCCGCCCGAAATAATCTGGTAGCCCCGCTCCCCGAAGGCGCCGGCCAGCGCCTGGGCGTTCTTAATCACCTGGTGGGTGTAGTCGGTGTAGGCATCGGTCAGGCATTCGCCGAAAGCCACGGCTTTGGCCCCGATAACGTGCTCGAGCGGCCCGCCCTGGGTGCCGGGAAATACGCCCGAGTCCAGCAGCGCCGACATCATCCGGATGTCGCCCTTCGGCGTTTTCAGCCCGAACGGATTCTCGAAGTCCTTGCCCAGCATGATCAGGCCGCCGCGGGGGCCGCGCAGGGTTTTGTGGGTCGTGGTCGTCACGATGTGGCAGTGCTCAAACGGCGAGTTGAGCAGGCCCTTGGCAATCAGGCCGGAGGGGTGGGAGATGTCGGCCAGCAGCAGGGCACCCACTTCGTCGGCCGCTTCGCGCAGGGCCTTGTAGTCCCAGTCGCGGGAGTAGGCCGAGGCGCCGCAGATGATAAGCTTGGGCTGCTCGCGCCGGGCGGCTTCCTTCACCTTCTGCCAGTCGATAAGGCCGGTTTCGGGCTCCACGCCGTAAAACGACGGCTTGTAGAGCTTGCCCGAGAAGTTCACCGACGAGCCGTGGGTGAGGTGGCCGCCGTGGCTCAGGTCGAAGCCCAGGATTTTGTCGCCGGCGTTGAGCACGGCCAGCATCACGGCCGCGTTGGCCTGGGCGCCGGAGTGGGGCTGCACGTTCACCCACTCCACGCCGAAGAGCTCCTTGGCCCGGTCGATGGCCAGCTGCTCGACCTGGTCCACGATTTCGCAGCCGCCGTAGTAGCGCTTGCCGGGCAGGCCCTCGGCGTACTTGTTGGTCAGAATGGAGCCCTGGGCCAGCATCACCTGGTCGGAGACGTAGTTTTCGGAGGCAATAAGCTCGATTCCGTGGGTCTGACGCTCTTTTTCCTGGCGGATGAGGTCGAACAGGACCGTGTCCTGGGCAATTGCGGTGCGGGTTTCCATAGGCTCAAAAGTACGGCGGGGGCAGGGAACTACCAACTTACGCAGCGGCGGCCCAAACGACGAGCGAAGGCCGCCGATTCGAGGCGCCGCACCGGATTATGCCCGTTGTGCCTTATCTTGTTCCGCGCCGGTCGAGCTCTTTCGGCCGCTACCGCCCCGCCCCCTCATGCTCCAGCCCGCCTCCGCGACCCAACAGCTTGCCGAAACCCTGACGCAGATGCGCGTGGGCAACCAGACGTTTCTGATCAACTTCTACCAGGACAACCGCGACCATTTCGCCCGTTGGGCCCGGCGCCAGCACCAGCTGGAAACGGCCCCGGCCCACGAGCTGCTGCGCACCGTGCTGGTCGACTTTTACGACCAGGTAGCCGACGGCCGCCTGACCAAGCTGCCCGCCGACGTGCGCGCCCACCTCTACGGCATGGCTCAGGAGCGGGTAGAAGCCGCCTCCCGGGTGAGTACCGGCACCGAGGAGCTGCCCGCCGCCGAGGCCGGCCGCCGCCAGCGCATGCTGCGCCTGTTCCGCCTGCTGGGCTCCGACAGCCAGCTGCTGCTGATGTATTTCTACTTCAAGGCGTTAAGCTTCGACAAGGTAGCCGGCAAGATGGGCTACGCCAACGCCACCGTGGCACGGCTGCAGAAGGCCAACTGCCTGCGCAAGCTCTACGAAATCATGAGCCGGGACCAGGGCAGCGCGGCCGACGAAGGGGGAGCTGCTGCCTTGGCTAACTGATTCTGCGTAGTTTAGCCGCCACAACCCGTTCTGCTGCCTCTCCTTTCTGCTCCCCTGCCTCTCCGTTTATGACGCCGCCCGTTGACCTGCGCCCTTACCTGGATGAGCTGGAGCGTTTTGCCGACGGGCAGATGACGCCCATTGAGCAGGACGCCTTTGAAGTGCGCCTGGAGCGCGACCCGGGCCTGCAGCAGGCCTACGAAGTCTACGAACAGATTACCTCCGACCTGCGCTGGGTAGCGGGCCACGAAACCCTGCGCCACCGCCTGCAGGGCCTCGACATGCGCCTCGACCAGCGGCAGGAAGCCCTGGGCCGGATGCGCCGCATCCAGCGCCGGCAGCAGCGCCGCTGGGGCTTTCTGGTGGTAGGAGCGGTGGTGGCCTTGCTGGGGCTGTGGCTGGTGCTGCGTACTCCGGTCCGCAACCCGCAGCGCGACTTCGCCAAATACTACGTGCCTGATCTTGGCCTGCCGGCGTCGGCGTCGTTGGCCAGCCACCGGCCGCTGCTGGCCGAAGCCATGCAGCAGTACCGCACCGGGCACTATCCGGCGGCTCTGCACGCCCTGCGCCGCATGCCCACCGACAACGTGGGGCAGGACACTGTGCTGTACTACAACGGCGTTTTCCTGCTGCGTCAAAACCAGGCCGGGGCCGCCCGCCCCTTTCTGAAGCGGGTCAGCCAGATGCCCCAGTCGAGTCTGGACGGCAGGGCGCGCTACCACCTGGGCATGGCCTACTGGATGACCAATCAGCCCGCCGAGGCCCGGGCCACGCTGCGGGAGGTAGCCTCCGACTCCATCAATCCTTACCGTAAGCCCGCCCGCCAGGTGCTGGACGCCAAGGTGATTCAGGCCTTTGAGCCCGCCCGGTAAGCGCATTGTCCGCCATGTGGGCAGGTGCTGCTGCCGCCGGCATCCTGACGGCCCCAAGGGCTTCGGGTCTTGCTAGCCCGGCCGCTGCGCTATGGCGTAGGCCGGCTCGATGTTGGGCTGCAGCGTAAGGTGAAACGAGTCCAATTCCAGCGCGGCCAGGTGGCGCAGCTCGGGATTGTGCCGGTACACGCAGCCCGTATCCAGCCCGAGGCAGCCAGCCTTTTCCCGCACCTGCCGGGCCACCTCGGCCGCGGGAGTGGGCACGTGGCCGTGCAGCAGGCGCCGGCCCTGCAGGCGGGAGGCGTCGAAGGTAAACTGTTTGATGTTCATCATCGTGTGCGGGTCCCGGCGCATTTCGGCGGCGGGCCGGCGGAAGTCGAAGCCAGCGTGTACCAGCGTGAAGCCAGGAATGTCGAGCTGGTAGGGCAGCGCTTCGAGCCACTGCAGGTAAGGCTCCGGAATAGCCGTGGCCGCCGTTACCCCGAAGCTTTGCAGGGTGAGCGTCCGGTCGGCGGCGGAGGCCCACAGGGCTTCGGTACGGCCGCGGGCCGCGTCGAGCAGCTCCTGGTCGTGGTTGCCGCGCAGGCACTGCACGCGGTAGCCGCGCCCGGGCAGCGCCATCAGGTAGTCGAGCACCCCGCGGCTGTCGGGGCCTTTGTTGACATAGTCGCCGAGTACGTACAGCTCGTCGGCGGGCGTAAGGCGGAGCTTATTTTCCAGCAGCTCCCGGAAGGACAGCAGGCAGCCATGCAGGTCAGTAGTCACGTAGCGGGCCATTGGCGGGCAGGGAAAGCGTGAGGAACAGCGGTAGTGAGTACAAAAAAAGCCTCTGCGGGTCGGGCAGAGGCTTCGTAGGCAGGCTAAAGGCCCGGGGCCTAGGTGTAGGGCGTGTTGTCGAGGTCGGTCTTGTCGGTGTTGCGGTTGGGGTTGTTGACCAGCGTCGGCGGAATCTCGTCCACCCCATCTTCGGTGTACTCTTCGGTCAGCCGCTTGGTTTCGGCGTCGAGGTTTACCGGGGTGCTGGTCGGGTCGCCCTTGGACTGGCCCTGGCCGGCCGGGTCACCGTGGTGCTCTTTGGATGGCTGATTGCTCTTGCTGGACATGATACCTGGCGTTAAGGGATGAAACCAAAAAAACCGGACCGGCCGCCAATGCGCCGGTCGGCCCGGCAAAAAAGCTATTGGTCGATGGCGGAATCCTGGGCGTTGGGGTCGGTCAGCTCGGCGTTGGTGCGGGTGTTGGCCCCCACTTTGGCCGGGTCGGGCTGCACCTGCTCCATCTGGCCCATGCCCACGCGGGAGTTGGGGTTGCGCATCTCGTCTTTGCTGTCGCGCTGGTCGTCGCCGTCCAGCTCATCGACGGGGCGCGCGGTGCGGGGCTGGGTGAGGTCGTCGTCGGGCCCATCCTGGTTTTCGCCATCAGGACGGCCTTCGAAGCTGGAGCGGATATTGTCGGCCGGCGGTTCCACGCGGTCGGCGTCCTTGTTTACGGATATAGCCGTGCTGCCGCTGCCGCTGTCGGTGCCGAAGCCCTCCTTGCCGTCGCGGTTGCCGAAGCCGCCGCGGGCCGCCTCGTTCTTGGGCGGGTTGGCGCCCGGAATGATGTGGCCGGCGGCCAGCTCCTGCTCGGTGGTATCGTCGTTGATGACGCGGACGGGACGGTTGTTAGGGTCAATAGCCATGAGGCGGAAAGATTAAGTGAGGAAGTGGCGGGTGGGTAAGGAAGTGTACTGTGGTTTGGGAATTTGGGTTTAGCTTGAGCCGCCGCTTCTGGCCCTACGCCCCTGTGCGGGGCGCAAAAGACCGCCGCCATCCGTCCGCCTTTCTTGCCCGCCCGCTTATGTGGACCGACCACGACCATGCCCTGTGCCGCACTTTCCGCTTCCCGGATTTCGCCACGGCCTTCGCCTTCATGACCGAAGTAGCCGCCGAAGCCGAGCGCCTCGACCACCATCCGTGGTGGGCCAATGAGTACGGCACCGTCGAGTTTCGCCTGCGCACCCACGACGCGGGCCATACCGTAACCCGGCGCGACCATCGGCTGGCCGCCGCTATTGACGAGGTGGCGGCGCGCTACGCGGCGCAGTAGCACCTAGCGGAGGGCAGCCTCGCTGTCGGCGGCCGGACTGACTTCCTGCGGTAGCCGCCGGCCGCGTACCTTTGCCCCATGTCTGACGCGCCTACGGTTCCTACTGCCTTGTACCTCGTGCCCACGCCCATCGGCAACCTGGAGGATATCACCCTGCGGGCCATCCGCATCCTGGGCGAGGTAGACGTAGTGCTGGCCGAAGATACCCGCACCAGCGGCCGGCTTATGCAGCACCTGGGGTTGAAAAAGCCCCTGCTCAGCTACCACCTGCACAACGAGCACCAGACCGTGCAGCGCGTGCTGGACCGCCTCGCCAACGGCGAGAAGATGGCCCTGGTGTCCGATGCGGGCACCCCCGGCATTTCCGACCCCGGCTTTCTGCTGGTGCGCGAGTGCCTGGCCAAAGGGCTGAAGGTGGAGTGCCTGCCCGGCCCCACGGCCTTCGTGCCGGCCCTGCTCAAGTCGGGCTTCGGGGCCGAGCGGTTCACATTCGAGGGATTTCTGCCGGTGAAAAAAGGCCGGCAGACCCGCATCCGCGAGCTGCAGCAGGAAACCCGGACCATGATTTTCTACGAGTCGCCGCACCGCATCGTCAAGACCCTGGAGCAGCTGGCCGAGGCCCTGGGGCCCGAGCGGCTGGCCTCGGTGAGCCGGGAGCTGACCAAGCTGTTCGAGGAAACCGTGAACGGCACGCTGCCCGAGCTGGCGGCGAACTTCGCGGCCCGGACCAGCATTAAAGGAGAAATCGTCCTCGTAGTTCAGGGCCACAAAGAAGAGCGCCGTGCTGACTAAACCCGCCCCCGCAACCCCCGCGGCCCTGCCCGCCGTGGCTTTCACCTGGACGCGCCCGGCCTCCTGGCCGCCGGCCCTGCTGGCCGGGCTCAGCGCCGGGCTGCTCTGGCTGGGCTGGCCCGTGCATCCGGCCCCGCTGGCGTTGCTGCTGCTGGTGGCCTGGGTGCCCTACCTGTCCCTGGAAGCCGCGCTAGTGCGGCGGGGCAGCAGCGGCTGGAAAGTGTTTCGCTACTCTTACCTCACCCTAGTGCTCTGGAATGCCTTTACCACCTGGTGGGTAAGCTACAGCACGCTCTGGGGCGGCATCACGGCGGTGATTTTCAATGCCCTGTTCATGTGCATGCCGGTCATGGCCTTCTACCACACCAAGCGACTGGCCGGCCCCCGCCTGGGCTATCTGTCGTTGCCCGTCTACTGGATTGCCTTCGAGCAGCTCCACCTGCACTGGGACTTCACCTGGCCCTGGCTGACGCTCGGCAACGGCTTTGCCACCGCCAACGGGCTGGTGCAGTGGTACGAGTACACCGGCTTTCTGGGCGGCTCCCTCTGGATCTGGGTAGCGAATCTGCTGGTGTTCTTCTCCCTGCAGAAGTACCAGGATGCCGCTACCGGCGCGGGCCCTACGCTAGGCCGGGTACAGGTCCAGCGCCTGCTACTGGGGCCGCTGCTGGCCATCCTGCTGCCCATCGGGCTGTCCAAGATTATCGGTAGCCGCTACCAGGAAAAGGGCGCGGCGGCTGAGGTGCTGGTGATTCAGCCCAACTTCGACCCGTTTGAGGAGAAGTTTGAGGGCGGCGCCAGGTTCATTCCCTACCAGGAGCAGCTGCAGCGCCTGTTTCAGCTCACCGAGCAGAACCTGACGCCCCAGACCAGGCTGGTGCTCTGGCCCGAAACGGCGCTGGAAGAGCAGAACTGGGAAGCCCAGTTTGAGGCCAACCCCAAAGCCCTGCAGATCCGCGCCTTTCTGGCCCGCCACCCCGGCCTGGAGCTGGTGACCGGCGCCACTACCCTCACCTCGTACCCTACCAGGGAAGCTGCCCGCCCCTCGTCCCGCTTCCGCGACGACATCGGCTACTACGACTTTTTCAACACGGCCGTGTTTTTTGCCGATGCTGCTAAGCCGGTGGAGTTCTACCATAAGTCGCGGCTGGTGCCGGGGGTGGAGGGCGTGCCGCACTGGCTGTCGGCCTTCGTTATCGACCTGGGCGGGGCCGCCGGCGGCCTGGGCAGCCAGGATACGCGCAGCGTGTTCCGCCCCGCCGCCGGCGACTCCAGCCTGCGCGTGGCCCCGGTTATCTGCTACGAATCGGTGTACGGCGACTTCGTGGGCGAATACGTGCAGAACGGGGCGACGCTGATCGGCATCATCACCAACGACGGCTGGTGGAGCGACTCGCCCGGCCACCAGCAGCACCTGCAGTACGCCACGCTGCGCGCCATCGAAACCCGCCGCGACGTGGCCCGCTCGGCCAACACCGGTATTTCGGGCTACATCAACCAGAAGGGCGAAATCACCCGGCAGACCGGCTGGTGGGTGCCCGCCGCCGCCCGCGGCACGGTGCACCTGAACACGGACCTCACCTTCTACGTCCGCTACGGCGAGCTGATTGGCCGCGCCGCCCAGGCGCTGGCCGTGCTGCTGCTGGCCTTCGTGCTGGTACGCGCGCTCAACCGGCGCTTTGCCACGTAGGTCTGCATGACGTTCTTTCGCCAAAAAACATGACCGACTACACCGCCCTTAGTTTCCAGGTGGCCGACGTGGCCCGCCGGGCCGGCCAGTTTATCCGCCAGGAAGCGGCCACCTTCGACCGCGGCCGCATCGAGCACAAGGGCCTGCACGACATGGTGTCGTACGTGGATCAGGAGGCGGAGCGCCTCATCGTGAGCGGGCTGCGGGAGCTGCTGCCCCAGGCCGGCTTCATCACCGAGGAAGGCACCACCGGCGCCGACAGCCAGGCCACCAGCGCCGGCACCGCCCTGACCTGGATTATCGACCCGCTCGACGGCACCACCAACTTCATCCACGGCCTGCCCTGCTACTCGGTGAGCGTGGCGCTGCTGGAAGGTCCGGAGCTGGTCGTCGGGGTGGTGTACGAGGTGAACCTGGACGAGTGCTTCCGGGCCGTGCGCGGGGGCGGGGCGTTCTGCAACGACCAGCCCATCCGCGTGTCGGCCACGCCGACGCTGAATCAGGCGCTGATTGCCACGGGGTTTCCCTACAGCAACTTCCACCGCGTCGAGGCCTACCTGGGCATCCTGAAGGAGTTTATGCGCGGCACCAACGGCATCCGTCGCGTGGGCTCCGCCGCCGTGGATCTGGCCTGGACCGCCGCCGGCCGCTTCGACGGCTACTTCGAGTTCAACATCAACTCCTACGACGTGGCCGCCGGCATCCTGCTGGTGCGCGAAGCCGGCGGCCACGTTTCCCAGTTCCTGCACGAGGGCGACCCGATCTTCGGGCGGGAGGTGCTGGCCTCCAACGGGCGGCTGCACGAAGAGATGCAGGGGCTGATTGGCAAGTTCTGGCAGTAACGCGAAGTTTCACTTCGCGGGCATCCGCGCCGGGTATAACGATTGTCGGGCAGCAATTGACGTTCAACGATTCGCGAAGTGGAACTTCGCGTTACTGTCAAACTTTTCCCCGCGAGCCGTAGTTTTGCCCTTGCTATGCTCTTCCAATACCTCATCATCGGCCTGCTGTTTCTGGCGGCGACGTTCTACGTCGGGCGCATCTTCTGGCGGGCTTTCTTCGTCAAAACGGCTTCCGGGTGCGCCAAGGGCTGCGGTGGCGGCTGCGGCACCATCGACGTGGACCGGCTGCAGCGCACCATCGAAACGGCCGCCGCCCGCGCTGGCGCTCAGTAGGTTTCGCTACGGGCTCAACTTCGTACAACCTGCCCCCGTACCGGCTGCGTATAGCCGGTACGGGGGCCTTGTTTTGGGCTCCTGCCGACCTTAGCTCTCCCCCAACCGAAACCACTACTCCGATGCAAGACAAAGAAGAGGAACGCTCGCTGATCAACGTTGAAAACAAGCTCTCGGCCGACGGCTTCACCCAGGACTTCAACGTCTGCGACGGGCGCCTGCAAACCATCAGCACCGCTTCTCCCAAGAGCTACGGGGCCGAAGAAGTCACCATCGTCGACTTCTACCGCTTCGAGGGCGAAAGTGACCCGGACGACATGTCCATTCTCTACGCCATCGAGTGCGCCGACGGCGTGCGCGGCACCATTTCCAACGCCTTCGGCACCTACGCCGATGCTGAAACCGATGAGTTCCTGAAAAAAGTAGACGACCTGGGCAAGAACCTGACGAAAGCCCACAAGTAGGCTGCGCCTGATTAGGAACCAGTAAGTAAGAATTGGCTGCTCTGATGTCCGTAAACCGGATGCCGGGGCAGCCAATTCTTACTTACTGCTTATTCATTAGCAATTAAATATCACCCCCACACCTTGGTGCCCTCGGTGCAGTTGCGGCACATATCGATCTGGTCGCGGCCCTTGAGCAGGGAGGCGCGGAAGGTGCGGTACTTGGGGCCGTGCCAGAGCTGGCGGAAGGTTTCGGTTTTCAGGTCGCCCTGCCGGTACTCGGCGTCCTTGTCGAAGCAGCAGGGCACCACCAGCCCGTCCCAGGTAATCACGCAGCTGTGCCACATTTTCCAGCAGTGGTCCAGCAGCTTGTTTTTGAGGCTCCAGGTGCCGTTGTTGTTTTCGTAGCGCGAGTAGTAGTCGATGGTCGGGATAAGCGGGGAGCCCTGCTGGTAGTCGTAGATCTGGGCGGTTTTAAACCACACGTCGTCGACGCCCAGCTCCCGGGCCAGCACTCTGGCATCCTCAATCTGGTGCTCGTTGGGCCGCACTACCAGAAACTGAAAGATGATGCGGGGCGTGCTGGACCTGAGCTCCTTGCGCCACTTCACAATGTTGCGGGTGCCTTCCAGCACCTTGTCCAGCTTGCCGCCCACGCGGTACTGCTGGTATACTTCCTGGGTGGTGCCGTCGAGGGAAATAATCAGCCGGTCGAGGCCCGACTCCACGGTGCGGCGGGCGTTGTGGTCGTTGAGGTAGTGGGCGTTGGTGCTGGTGGCGGTGTAGATGCCCTTGCCGGCCGCGTACTGCACCAGGTCCAGGAAGTTGGGGTGGAGGTAGGGCTCCCCCTGGAAGTAGAAAATCAGGTACCACAGCCGCTGGTGCAGCTCGTCGATGGTGCGCTTGAACAGCTCGTCGGGCAGCATGCCGGTGGGGCGGGTAAAGGAGCGCAGCCCGCTGGGGCACTCCGGGCAGCGCAGGTTGCAGCTGGTGGTAGGCTCGAAGCTCAGGGCCAGCGGCAGGCCCCAGTGGCGGGCTTTGCCGGTGGCCTTGCTCAGCGCGTAGCTGCCCACCACCTGCGCCGCATTCAGGGCGCGGCGCGGCGTAAGCTTGGAAACGAAGTTCAGACCGTCGGTCAGGAGAGAAGCCATGCGGGAGCAAAGGTCGGCAATAGGCGGCGAAGTGCGCTCCGTAACCCGACGGTCGGAAAAAGAGTTTGGCCCGCCACCGGTAGCGGCTGCCCGCCAGGGGCTTAAAAATAAACAGGCGCCGGCCAGAAGCTCTGGGCGGCGCCTGTCGGGGCAGGAGCAGGGGCTGGCGGCTACTTCCGCTCGTTGGCCGCCGGCAGCGTGCTGCTGTAGGTGCTGGCCTTGCCAAACGACTCCTTGATTTCATCGACGGCCGCGCGGCTGCTCAGGCGCTTGGGCTTGGTATTCAGGAACGTGCCGTCTTCGGCCAGCAGAAAGTAGGCGGGCACATCCTGGATGGCGTAGGCCTTGGCCATGGCGGAGCGCATGCCACCCGCGGCCCGCACGTGCACGCCCGGCAGCTTCTTGCCGATAACCAGCTGCTTCCAGGCGGGCTCGTTCTCATCGAGGGCCACGTTCAGAAACACAATGTTCTTGCCGTCAAACTTCTTGATCAGCTCGGCCGCGTAGGGCAGGTCGCGCAGGGCCAGGCCGCTGGTGGTGCGCCAGAAGTTGATGTACACCAGCTTGCCGCGGAAGCTCTGCAGCGAAACCGAGTCGCCTTTGGCCGTGACCAGGTGGAAGTTGGGCGCCAGGGCCCCGATGGCAAAGGCCTTGTGGGTTTCGAAGTCCTGGGCCAGCAACGGGTAGTACTCGCCTTTGGGGTCGGCGGCGCGGAAGTCGGCCAGCATGGCAGCCGACTGCTTTACGTGGCCAAACCGGAACGACTCCTTGAGCACCCGACCCATCACGATGGGGCGGGTCGGACCCGTGAGCTGGCTTTTGGCCAGGTCGTAGCATACCTGGTAAAAGTTGGGTTCGGAGCGCAGATGGCCGCTGGAAGTAGCCAGGTAGTGGACGTGGTTGAGCAGAAACTCCTGGTACAGCTCGCTGCGGATGGCCGCCGGATTGTTGATCAGGGCCTGGTCTTTGAGGAAGTCGTAGTAGGTCGGCGACATTTTCAGGCGGCCTTCAGTGGCCACCACCTGCTCGCGCAGGTCCTGGTAGGTCAGCCGGTCGTTGGCGTAGCTGTAGTCGATTTCGGCCTTGATGTAGTCGCGGAAAGCCTGCGAGTAGTGTTCCTGGTCGATGGTGTTGTCGTAGAACTTAAGCTGCTCCTTGCGGCGGTAGTCGAGGAAGTGCAGGAAGCCGGTTTCGTAGAACATGATGTTTTCGGGCAGCACCTGAAAGCCATCAATTTCGGTGAACCGCTCGTCGACCTCGGCCAGGTAGGTGTTGGGCTCGGCGCCCTTGCCCTTGTAGCGGATGGTGGCCGCCAGGTCGTTGCCCTTGAACTTAACCTCCAGGGCCATGCCGGGCTCCAGAAACAGGTCCGCCACATCGTCGTCGTACACTAAGTCGGCGCGGGTGGGGCCGCTGACCTGCACGGCCAGCCGGAACTCTCCCCGGTCGTTGACGGCGGCGTAAGTGGTCTGCTCCTTGGGGTCAAGCAGGTTTTCCCGGATGGAAACGGCCACCGAATCAGCCGTCTTGCCGCTGACTTTGCCCATTAGGGTTACCGTGCCCTGCGCGCGGCTGACCAGTGGGGTAGCTGCCAGCAGAGTGGCCATCAGCAGGCCCGCGCCCGGAATACGAAGTGAATATGCCATCAGAAGAAAAGTCGGTCAGTACGCAGGCGGAGGGCCTTTTTACCCTGCTTCCGACGGCCGGCAAGCCGCGGGGCATTCGTGGGAAAAGCCAACTCCTATACCGAAGATACAGGATTCAGGTTTAGATTGACCAATCCATATTTTGGCTTTTTTCGTAACCCGCGCCTAAACTGTGACTTAGAATGCGTTGGGGGGAGATTTGGGGCCCGCAAAAAGCCTCCGCCCACGGGAGGAGCCGGGGGCGGAGGCTTGATTTATGCTCCTATCCAATCATCTTTAAGTTCTATCCGAACAAGCCGCTCAGCACCTCGTCCAGGCGGCCTACCGGCTGGGCCCGGATGCCGTAGCGGGCCAGGTCGAGGCCGCGGGCGTTGAACTGGGAGATGTACATTTCGCTGAAGCCCAGCTTCTCGGCTTCGCTCAGCCGCTGGTCGAGCCGGCTCACGGCCCGGATTTCGCCGCTCAGCCCGACCTCCGCCGCCAGGCACACGTTGCCCGGAATCGGCAAATCGTTCAGCGACGACACCACGGCCGCGCACACGGCAATGTCCAGGGCCGGGTCGTCGAGACGCAGGCCGCCGGCAATGTTGAGAAACACGTCGTGCTGGCCCAGGCGCAGGCCGCTTCTTTTTTCGAGCACGGCCAGCAGCATGTTCAGGCGCTTGGCGTCGAAGCCCGTGGCCGAGCGCTGGGGCGTGCCGTAGGTGGCGGGCGTCACCAGGGCCTGCACTTCCACCAGCAGCGGGCGGTTGCCTTCCAGCGTGGCCCCGATGGCCATGCCGCTCAGGCTCTCGGTGCGCTGGCTGAGCAGGATTTCGGAGGGGTTGCTCACCTGCCGCAGCCCCGTGCCCTGCATCTCGTAGATGCCCAGCTCGGAGGTGGAGCCGAAGCGGTTCTTGGTGGTGCGCAGAATCCGGTAGCTCAGGTGCCGGTCGCCCTCAAACTGCAGGACCGTGTCGACCATGTGCTCCAGGATCTTGGGGCCGGCAATGGAGCCGTCCTTGGTGATGTGGCCGATGAGCAGCACCGGCACGCCGGTTTCCTTGGCAAACTTGAGCAGCTCGGCGGTGCACTCGCGCACCTGGCTCACCGACCCGGCGCCCGACTCCACCAGTCCCGAGTGCAGGGTCTGGATGGAGTCCACGATGACCACGTTGGGCTGGAGCTGGTCGATCTGCTTGAAGATGTTCTGGGTGTTGGTTTCGGTCAGGATGTAGCACTGCGGGTGCTGGGGGCCGAGCCGCTCGGCCCGCATCTTGATCTGCTGCTCGCTTTCCTCGCCCGAAATGTAGAGCACCTTCATCTGCTTGAGGCTCATGGCAATCTGCAGCATGAGCGTACTTTTGCCGATGCCCGGTTCGCCGCCAATGAGCACCAGCGAGCCCGGCACCAGGCCGCCGCCCAGCACCCGGTTCAGCTCCCCGTCGTTGGTGTCGAAGCGGGACTCTTCCTCGTAGTGGATTTCACCGATGACGCGCGGCTTGCTGACGGTTTTGGCGCCGGGGCCGGTGGTCGGCGGCTTCCAGGAGCCGGCGGCCTTGGTGTCGTCCTTCTGAATAACTTCCTCCACGTAGGTGTTCCACTCGCTGCAGCTGGGGCAGCGGCCAATCCACTTGGCCGACTGGGCGCCGCAGTTCTGGCAGAAATATAAGGTCTTGAGCTTGGCCATAGGGTGGGTTCGGGGCAAAAGAAGATAAGGCGGGGGCAGCCCGAAAAGTTGCCCGTAAGTCGACAAATTCCGGGGTGACGGCCCAAAAAAAGCCGGCCCTTCCCGCGAAGAACCGGCTTTTTTCGCAGCTCGCTACGTTAGTGGGTCACCACCAGGCGCTGCTGGTACACGGCCGCGGCGCCCTGCACGCGCAGCAGGTACACGCCCGCCGGCACGGCTTCCAGGTTGACCGTGGCTTCGGCCTGCCGGGCCGGGATGGTCCACTGCCGGACAATGCAGCCCTGCCCGTCTACCAGCAGGGCGGGTCGGGCCTCGGCCTCGGCTGGCAGCTGCAGGTGGGCCACTTGGTGGGCCGGGTTCGGGTACAGCGTCAGCGGCCGGGTGGCCGTAGCCCCGCGGGTCGCCAGCACACCGACGTTGGTAAGACGGGCCAGGCCGATGCGCACCTGCCCGGCAATGTAGCGGAAGGAGCCGAAGAGCAGAATCTTGCCGTCGGTAGGCTGCAGGACCACGCCCGTTATTGCATCGTCGCCGGTAAAGATGCTCAGAGGAGTCGCGACAGGGTTGAAGCTGGCGTCCAGGCTGCCATCGGTATTTAGGCGCACGAGGGCGGAAGCAGCGTTGGTAAACGCGGAGTTGCCAGTAGTAGCCAGCAGGTGGCCATCAGGCTGCACCAGTCGCGGTGAATAAAATCCTGCAAGGCCTGAATACGTGGGGTCTGCTGCACCGTCTGCCGTCAGGCGGGTTAGGCCGTAGGGCGTGGCCTGCCCGTTAAAGCTGGTGAAGGCACCGCTAACCAGCAGGCGGCCGTCGGGCTGCAGCAGAACGGCGTAGTTGGCGCCGGTACCAGCGGCGGTGCCGACAGAAAAGCTGTTGTCGGCACTGCCGTTGGCGTTTAGGCGACTTACAGTGGTTACAAAGGTGTTCACAACATCAGCTACCACTACCAGCTTGCCGCCAGGCTGTGTAAGCACCTGCAGTACGCGCCGGTCGGCCGGGGCAGTGGCCGGCACAAAGGCGTTGTCGGGGGTGCCATCGGCATTGAGTCGTATCAGGCCACTGAGGCCCGTGCGGCTGCCGTAGCTGATAAAGAGTCCGTGCACGAATAACTGCCCGTTGGGCAGCGCTACTACCCCCTGAAGAATCAAGGGGCCGACGGACGGCGAGCCGACCCCAAAGGTCTGGGCGGTAAAGCTGTTGTCCAGGGTGCCATCGGCCAGATACCGTCGCAGGACTAAGCCGGGAGTAGGGCCAGTGAATACATAAAAGCTGCCATTAGACTGTACAGCCTGCAAGGTGCCGGCCGCCGGAGTGGTGAAGCTGCCATCCAGGCTGCCGTCAGCGTTGATGCGCCGTACGGAGTTGCTGCTGCCGGGTACCGCTGCGCCGTTAAACTGAGTGAAGTTGCCGCTGACCAGCAATTGCCCATTGGAAAGCGGCAGACTACGCGTTATAATGCCCCGGGCCTCAATCACGGGAGCAAAAGTCGCGTCAGGCTGACCGGTAACAGCATTCAGCCGTACCAGCCCGCCGTAAGAAACTCCGTTATACTGGGTGAAGCCGCCAGCCAGCAGTACCTGCCCGGCTGGGGTTAGCGCCAAAGCATTGGAACTACTACCAATGCCGGTGCCGGTAGCAAAGGCTGGGTCCAGGCTGCCGTTGGGCGTCAGGCGGGCTATTCGGCCCCGACTTACGCCACTTACCTGGTTGAAAGAACCGGCAATCAGGATGTTGCCATTGGGCTCCAGCACAATGTTACGCACTGAGTTGTTGGGGCCAGGGGTAGGTTGGAAGGTATTGTCCGAGGTGCCATCAGCCAGTAGCCGGGCGATAAAGGGAGCCGGCTGCCCGTTGAGCTGGGTGAAGCTGCCACCCACCAGCAGCTTGCCATCGGGTTGCTGCGCTGCCGCCGAAAAAATAGACCCGACATAGTTAGTGTTAGTCACCATAAAGTCCGGATCGATTGCTCCGCTGCTGGTCAGGCGAACTAGACCGATACACGCCTGGCCATTGAACTGAACAAAAGAGCCACCCACCAGAATTTTGCCATCGGCCTGCACCAGCAAGACGGAGATGGTGGTGCCCTGGGTGTTGCCGGTACCAACACTAAAGGAAGAATCAACGCTGCCATCGGCATTGAGCCGGACTACGCCCCCGGTTTCGGGCGTTCTTTGCAGGCTTGGGCCGCTGGCCACCAGTATTTTTCCGTCGGACTGGAGGGCTAGGCGGGTAATTTGCCGCACGGAAGCCGAAGAGCCAAACGTGAAGCTGTTGTCGAGGGAGCCATCAGGGTTAAGCCGGACCACCATGCTGCGAGGCTGGCCGTTGAACGTAGTGAAGCCACCGCCCACCAGAATTTTGCCATCGGGCTGCAACAGCACGGCCGACAGAAAGGCATTTGCGCCCGTGCCGCCCACGTTGAATGTTGCGTCTGTCGTGCCGTCGACGTTAAAACGCTGAAGCTTGCCCGTCAGGTTGCCGTTGACGAAGTCGAAGCCGCCCGCGGCCAGTACCTTGCCGTCGGGCTGCACGGCCAGCGCGTTTACTGACAGCTGTATGCCCGGAGCCAGTGGGGTCTTCAGCACCGTGGGCTGGAACGTGGGGTCCAGGGCCTGGGCCTGAAGCAGGGTGGGGCTGCTTAAGCCCGCCAGTAAAGCCGCCGACAAAACAAGGCGAGTAAAGAATGTAACCATAACAGGTAGATTGAGTGAATACTGTTTACCAAAGCTACGCCTAAAACCTGGCGCCCAAACCCAACTTTGCCGGCCTTGATAAGCTGCTGCCTTAGCAGGCCCGCTCAAGCTCTTCCCTCCCCGGCGGCTTTCCCTTATATTTCCGCCGACCAAACCTTCGTAGCCCATGCCTGCTGCCCTCACTGCCGACGATTTGCTGGTCATTCCCACCTTCCAGAACCTGCCGCCCGAAACCCTTACCTGGCTGCTCACCCACGGCCAGCCCCGGGCCGTGTCCGACGGCGAGACCGTCGCCCAGCCCGGCGACGCGGCCGAGGTCATGATGGCCGTGCTGCAGGGCGGCATCCAGTTTTTTACGGTCCGGAACGGCAGCCGCGAGCCGCGCTTCCGGGTGGGCGCGGGCCAGATCAGCGGGGTGCTGCCCTACTCCCGCCTGCGCGTCATCGGCGGCCTGGGCGTGGCCACCGGCGACACGCTGCTCTACCTGCTGCACCGCGACCAGTTTCCGGCGCTGGAGCAGGCCAGCCCCGAGCTGGTGCAGCGGCTGGTGGCCCTGATGAGCGACCGGGCCCGCGACGAGGCCCGCGGGCAGGAGCGCGACGAGAAGCTGCGGGCCCTGGGCAAGCTCTCGGCCGGGCTGGCCCACGAACTCAACAACCCCGCCGCCGCCATTGCCCGCGCCGCCGAAGCCCTGGCCGCCCGCGCCCGGGCCAAGCCCGCCCTGTTTGCCGAGCTGGTCGGCCACTGCCCCACGCCCGCAGCCATGCAGGCCCTCACGGCGCTGGCCGTCCCCGGCGAGTCGCCCGCCCGCACCTTGTCGGCCCTGGAGGGTGCCGACCGGGAAGACGAGCTGGCCACCTGGCTCGAAGAGCAGGGCGTACCCGACGGCTACTGCCTGGCCGCGGGCCTGCTGGAGGCCGGTCTCCGGCAGGACCAGCTGGCCGCCGTGGCCGGGCTGCTGCCCCCGGCTGCCCGGCCGTCCGCCTTTGCCTGGCTCGAAGGCCAGCTCACCACCCTCCACCTGATCCGGGACGTGCAGGAAGCCGGCGGCCGCATCAGCCAGCTGGTGAGCAACGTGAAAACCTACTCCCACATGGACCGCGGCGGCGACTACGCCCCCCTCGACGTGCCCGCCGGCCTCGACAGCACCGTGAACATGCTGGGCTTTCAGCTGCGCGAGAAAAACATCCGCCTCACCCGCGACTACGCCCCGGATCTGCCGCCCGTCCGCGGTCAGGTCAGCAGCCTCAACCAGGTGTGGACCAACCTGCTCGACAACGCCATCGACGCCCTGCCGCCGGGGGGTGAAATTATGCTGCGCACCTGCCACGAGGGGGAGTTCGTGCGCGTATTCGTCATCGACAACGGCGCCGGCATCCCGGCCAGCGTGCTGCCGCGCATCTTCGAGCCCTTCTACACCACCAAGCAGGCCGGCGACGGCACCGGCCTGGGCCTCGACATTGCCCAGCGCATCATCCGCGACCACGGCGGCCGCCTCGAAGTGCAGTCCCGGCCCGGCTACACCGAGTTCTGCGCCTGGCTGCCGGTGAGTGGGTGAGTGAAGCAGCCGAACGTCATGCCGAGCGCCGCGCCGCGGAGGCGAGGAATCTCGCGGGCTGACGTACGATTACCATTCATCCGTCAGCCCGCGAGATGCTTCGCCTTCGGCTCTGCCCGGCAATGCCAACCCCACGCAAATCGTCTGTCATCCTTCATCTGGCGGCCGTAGCGCGAAGAACCGGCCTCTTTTGACCGCAGAAACGCGGCCCTACCCGGAACCGCTCTTTCCCTCTGCCTGCCACCCGGATTATTGTAATTTCCCGATACGGTCCTTTCGGGGGGAGTTCGGAGTACCTTCTCTGTGCCTTCTCGCAGCTGCCCTGCCGGAACCGCTTCGGAGAGCTTCTGAAATTTGTATTAAACCAAGCCGGCCCCTGCTGCCTAACTGCCTCTGAACCATGGAAAAGAAACCCGTCCTCCTCGCCGTCGATGATGATCTGCAGGTGCTGGGCGCCATCGACCGGGACCTGCGCAGCGAGTTTCGCCGCGACTACCGGGTGCTGCGCGCCTCCTCCGGCGCCGAGGCCCTCGACACGCTGCGGGAGCTGAAGCGGCGCGAGGAGCCCCTGGCCCTGATCCTGGCCGACCAGCGCATGCCCGGCATGGAAGGCGTGGAGCTGCTCGAGCAGGCCCGCGCCATTTACCCCGACGCCAAGCGCGTGCTGCTCACGGCCTACGCCGATACCGAGGCCGCCATCCGGGCCATCAACAATGCCCGCCTCGACCATTACCTGCTCAAGCCCTGGGACCCGCCCCAGGAGCTGCTGTACCCCACGCTGCACGATCTGCTGGCGGCCTGGCAGGCCCAGTACCGGCCCCGCTTCCAGGGCGTGCGGGTCATCGGCTTCCAATGGTCACCACTTTCCCACGACCTGAAAGACTTCCTGGCCGGCTACATGGTGGCGTTTCAGTGGCTGGACTACGAAACCAACCCCGAGGCCCGACTGCTGCTGGCTACCACGGCCTTCACGTCTGCCGACCTGCCCGTGGCCATCAGCGCCGACGGCACGGTGCTGGCGCGGCCCGGCCGCGCGGCCCTGGTCGAGAAGATGGGCCTGCCCTCGCAGCCTTCCCAGGCGCTGTACGACGTGGTGGTGGTCGGCGCCGGGCCTTCCGGGCTGGCCTCGGCCGTGTACGGGGCTTCCGAAGGACTCAAGACGCTCATTATTGAGCGGCAGGCGCCGGGCGGGCAGGCCGGCACCAGCTCCCGCATCGAAAACTACCTGGGCTTTCCCACCGGCCTGAGCGGCGCCGAGCTGGCCCACCGGGCCTGGACCCAGGCCGTGCGTCTGGGCGCCGAGTTTCTGCCCGAGGAAGTAACGGACCTGTGCGTGCAGGACGGCTACAAAGTGCTCACGCTGAGCAACGGCACCGAGGTGAAGACCCGGGCCGTGGTGCTCACCACCGGCGTCAGCTACCGCACCCTCGAAGTGCCCGGCATCGACCAGCTTACCGGCGCGGGCGTGTATTACGGGGCCGCCCGCACCGAGGCCCGCTCCTGCGACCAGCAGGACGTGTACATCGTGGGCGGCGGCAACTCGGCCGGGCAGGCCGCCATGTACCTGGCCTCGTATGCCCGGCGGGTGTGCATCGTCATCCGCGGCGAGTCGCTGGCGGCGTCCATGTCGGCTTACCTGATCGAGCAGATTGCCCAGACGCCGAACATTGAGATTCTGCCCTTCTCGCAGGTGCGGGAAGTGCGCGGGCAGGACCACCTGCAGGAAGTGGTGCTGGAGGTGCGCGGGCAGCCCGAGGTGCGGCCGGCCCGGGCGCTGTTCGTGTTCATCGGCGCCCGGCCCAGCACCGAGTGGGTGTGCAACACGGTGCTCTGCGACGGCAAAGGCTACCTGCTCACCGGCCGCGACCTGATGACGGACCCGCGCTACGCCACCGCCTGGAAGCGTGACCGGGAGCCCTACCTGCTCGAAACCTGCGTGCCCGGCATCTTTGCCGCCGGCGACAGCCGCGCCGGCGCCATGGCCCGGGTCGCTTCCGCCGTGGGCGAAGGCAGCATGGCTATCAAGTTCGTGCACCAGTACCTCGACGAGTAGGGGCCGGCGGGCTACTGTCGGGCAATGCTGACCGCTGCTGCCCCGTGGTTTGGTTAGGAAACTCAGAAATAAAACAGGTTCCCGGCCGGCGCCGAATCGTGGGTTTATGGGCCGGTAAGGCAGTTTTGGGCAGAAACAGTAGCCCCGCCGGCACTTTTTCCGGAGCTTTGGCAAAAAACACCCTACCCCCCCGGCGAGTATATAGCGCCGAAACCATCCTGGTGAAAGGATGGCCCACCTGCCTTTTAGTGCCCCGTGATGTTGAACCCTTTACGCTTCCGACCCCGGATTCCTCTGCTTGCCGCCGTGGCTGCCCTTGCCCTGGGCGGCTGCGAGCTGCTCGAATTCAGCCCCAATGATTTCCGCTCGCCGGAAAATCAAACCGACCTGACGGCCAAAAACCTGGAGCGCCTGCGCCAGCAGCCCCTGCCCGCCGGCGACACGCTGCGCTTCGTGTTTACCGGCGACTCCCAGCGCTTTTACGACGAGGCCGACGACCTCGTGGCCAGCGTCAACCAGCAGGCCGGCATCCGGTTTCTGGTCGTGGCCGGCGACATCTCCGACTTCGGCTTTGCCCGCGAGATGCGCTGGGTGGATGAGAAGCTGCGCACGCTGAAAGTGCCCTACGTGACCGTCATCGGCAACCACGACTCGGTGGGCAACGGCCGCGAGGCCTACCAGCACCTCTTCGGGCCCCTGAACTACTCCTTCCAGTACGGCGACACCAAATTTATCATGGTGGATACCAACGGCCGCGAGGCCAACTTCAACGGCCGCACGCCCGATATTTCGTGGCTGAAGCAGCAGCTCAGCGACCTGGGCGGTGCCCGCCGCGAAGTCGTGATTTCGCACGTGCCCCCGCAGGACCCGGACTTCGACCCCGCCCTGAGCGCCGCCTATGCTGCCGCCCTGCGGGAGGCACCCCGGCTGGTGTTTGAGATGAACGGGCACCGCCACAGCTCCAGCATCACCCAGCCCTTCAACGACGGGGTGTGGTACGTCAACTCCGACGCGTTTTCGGAGCGCCGCTACATGATTGTGTCGGTGTGGGGCGACAAGCAGTTCCGCGTTAAACAAGTGAAGTTCTAGCCATGCGGCCCCTGACCATCCTCTGCGCCACGGCCGCCCTGCTGCTGGCCCCCGCCGCCCACGCCTCGGAGCCGGATTCGGCGCCGGCCAAGCCCACCGATGCGCCCACCCACCCCTGGTACCGCCCGCGCCACCTGATACTGCAAACCGGCGGCGGCATCGGCATGATAGCCGCCGGGGCCGGCTACGCTTACCTCAATAACAAGGTGGAAACGGATATTCTGCTGGGCTACGTGCCCAAGCGCTTTGCGGGCTCCACGCTGTCGTTGGCCTCGGCCAAGCTGATGTACTCGCCCTTCACCGTGCGCCTGGCCGAGCAGTGGCAGCTGAAGCCGCTGACCGTGGGCGGCTATTTCAGCTATACCCACGGCACCCTCAACGATGAGGAGCGCGGGCAGTACACCGCCGACTACTACTGGTTTTCGACCGACACCCGCTACGGGCCGCTGGCCGGCAGCCGGGTGTCGTACCTGCGCCCCGCCCGGAACGGGGCTGCGCCCAAGGCCGTGTCGCTCTTCTACGAGCTGGGCTCCAACGACCTGTACCTGCACAGCTACCTCACCAACACCCAGGGCCTGAGCTTCGGCCAGATCCTGACCCTGGCCATCGGGGTGAAGGCGGATTTCTAAGCCGCCCTGAACCGATAAGCTACCTCGGGCCCGAAACCGGCTGGTCAGCCTGCCGCGGCCGCTCCGTAGCGTAACGCAACCAGCCCTTTACCAGCGGATGGTAAAGGGCTGGTTGCCTTTCCGAGCGCCTGCCTGCGGCCACCCCGGGCAGATGCGTTGCCGGGCTTACCCCGCCGGCACGGCCGTAGCCGCCAGGTAAGCCTCGCGCGACTCGCTGAGCAGACGCAGAATGTGCTGGCGCTGGCGCATCAGGCCTTCCATGGCCGGCCGCTCGGTGCGAAACAGCTGCAATGCCCGCAGGCGGCGCAGGCGGGTTTGCAGGCCGGTCCAGTAGCTGAGCGCGTAAAAGCCGGACAGCGGCAGGCTCAGCGCGTAGGCCGTCGTCCAGGCCCAGTGCCGGGTGAAGTGGTGCACCAGCCCGATCTGCACGGCGTAGCTCAGCCCAAACGTGATAATGCCCGTGACCATCATAATGGGCGCCACAAACTCCAGATCCTTGGTGGCGCGCCGGGCAATCAGGGAGGGCAGGATGTAGGGAAGGTAGTTGTTGAGCAGCCCGTACAGGTACAGCGGCAGGCCCAGCCCCAGCTTGAGGCCCGACACCGTGGCCCGCGCCCAGCGCTGCCCCCGGCCCTTGCTGGCTGCCAGGGCTTCGTCGGTGAGGCGCAGGCGGTCCAGGTCGAGCAGGTAAGTGCTGAGCTTGTCGCGCAGCTCGGTGAGGCGGGCGGGGGCGTGCTTTTCGAAGTAGGGCACGGCATCCAGCAGGGTGCGGCTGAGCAGGAAGTTGTCGTAGAGCGTTTCCTCGTCGTCGGGTACCAGATGCTCGCCGAAGGTGCGCTCGATCTGCAGCACCAGCTCGTCCTCGGCCGCGTCGCGGGTGATAATGAGGCGCTGCTCCAGCCGCCGCCGGATTTCCTCGGTCAGCGCGTCGGCCGCGGCGTCCGGGTCGGAGTGGTAGGCCTGGGCGTAGTCGGCCACCCGGATGGGCTGGCCGATGTTTACGAACACGTCGGAGCGGAAGCGGCTGGGGTCGAAGTAGTTGATGCCGATGGGCAGGATGCGCACGCCCAGGGTGAAGTCGTGCCGGGCCTCGGCGCCGAGGCAGATGCGGGCCGCCCCGGTTTTCAGGGGCCGCAGGCGCCGCTCACTCACGCTGGTGCCCTCGGGAAAAATCTGGATGACGCCGCCCCGGTCGAAGTGGTCGTAGCACTGGCCGAAGGCGGCCTCGTTGCGCTGGGCCAGCTCCTCGGGCGTCACGCCGGCGTCGCCGCTTTCAGCATCCTGCCGGCGGTAGATCGGGATGCAGTTGCCGGAGGTGAAGATGGCCTTCGACACGGGGTTTTTGAAAAACGTGCTCTTGGCCAGAAAGGAAATGGGCGCGCGCCGGTTGGCCGCCACCACCAGCGGGTCCATCAGGGTGTTGGGGTGGTTGGATACCAGCAGCAGCGGGCCCGGCAGGTCGAGCCGCTCGCGGTGGCGGATTTCGAGGCGGCGGAAGAACACGCGCAGCGCCACCTGCACCACGGGCTTCATAACGGTATAGAAGAGCATGGGGCTAAGTACGGCCAATTGGCGCGGACGGCCAACCGCCGGTGCCCCGGGCAGATCCGGCGCCCCCCGGCACCGCTACCTTTAAAAAAGCGGGGGTAAAAAGGGTTGGTCCTGCTAAAAAACCGATTGGTGTATAAATGTTTTTTGCAATTCAGGTGGTGACGATTATTGCTGCAGGAAATAATCATCGATAAAGGTGAAAAATGCCTGCTCAGCTAAATGCGCACAGTCAGCTTCCTGCTGATCTGGTGGGGAATATGCAGTTGGTGGAAGTGTTTTTATTGGTTTACAATACTTTGGAGTGAAGCTCTTTACGGCGCTGACAGCCGGGAGCCTTATGCTCGTGAGCTATTACTCCGGAGCTAACTGCGAAAAATAGAAATTTTTTGCCATGGCCTGAAAAAACACTGGTTGCATAATCATGTGTGTGCTGAAAGGCTGGGAAAACCAATTTTATAGATGCCAACGAAACCCATTTAAGTAAATAACCATGAAAAAAAAGTACTTGATTTTAGCGCTGTTTCTGGCCAGTATGGGCCAGGTGCAGGCCCAGAACCCGGCAGTCTTCAGTGTGCCGATGCAACAGGTTGATCAGCAGGATCAAGCCTACGTGTTGGCCCCGCTCGACAAAAGCCAGATTCCGACCGGCTTTTTAAGCGACTATGCCATTCCCTTGGTGCCGCTCGACGTGTTTAACGGCACTCTGACCGATAGCAGCCGTACTACCCCCAACGGCTTCCGGGCGTTGTACGGCACGGCCTACACAGCCAACATCTATGGCACCAACCCATTGCCTACGCTCCAGACGCTCAACAGCCGGGTAAGTGCGGCCGTAGCAACGGCCGGCACCACCATCCCGCTGATGGTGCAGCGTATCGGCTACGCTGCCATTCGTGCAGACGCTTTCAGCGCAAACCTGCTCTCACTGCAAAACGGTCAGGCGTACGACGTGCCCGGCCGCACAGCCAGTCCGTATGAGCAGCGGGTGGTATTTGCCGCCGCGCCCGCCACCAACTACTCGGCTTCGGGAACAGTATCGTTTGTATTTCAGCAGGACCTATTCATTCAGAGTGCAGGAGCGTCTCCTTCGACGCTGGGCGTTGACTTCGGTGATGGCCGCGGCTACGTGACAACCACTTTTGGCCAGCCGGTTGCAGCCAGCTACGCGACTGCGGGCACCAAGCGTATTAAGGTGCGGGCGGGCTATCGGCTTTCGACTTTCTTTAAAACTACCATTTATTACGAAAGCCACTTCGATATGGAAGTGGCCCAGGCCAACGTCGCCTGTACCAACTGCCGCTACACTACACCGGTACCCAACGTCAATTTTCCGGCGGTACCTGGGGTGCACTCGGGCGCCACGGTTTCCATCCGCTACGGGGGCAACCATACGCAGCTGACGAAGCCCCTGATTGTAGTGGAAGGATACGACAAGCATCATGTCGCGCCGTCCATTCAAAAGGAAAATTACTCGATTACGCAGTTTTTACAGGAAATCAGCACCCCCGGCAACTACAACTTCGGCAGCGACCTAGACAACCTGGGCCAGTACGATATTGTGTTCATTGACTTCAAGAACGGCACTGATGACTTGTTGCGCAATGCGATGGTGTTTGAGGAAGTGGTGAACTACGTGAACAGCAACAAGGTAGGCGGCATTGCGGCGGGTCAGCATAATGCCGTGATGGGTGTTTCAATGGGCGGACTCATTGCCCGTTATAAGCTGGCAGAAATGACCAAAGCCAGCCGCAACTCGCACACCCGCTTGCTGCTGCTACATGATAGTCCACAACGCGGGGCCAACGTGCCGCTAGGCATTCAGGCTTTAACCCGGCAGGCCGTGTTCAATATCGGCCCGTTCTCGACCGCCGATGCCAGCGACGAATTGCGCGAAGGCAACCTGTTGCTCGATGAGCCGGCTACCCGCCAGCTGCTGGTGCATCGTGCTACCGATGCCTTCGGCGGTTTTCAGGCCAACACCTTCCTCGACGGCGTATACCGCCCGATGATTACGTTTACCGGGGGCTCGCTGACTCCCGCTTACCGAACGGTAGCGGTTAGCCAAGGCTCGCAATGCGGTGTAGGGCTGTTTGCCCCCTACGCGGAGATGATTCGGGTCAATGGCCGGTTGTTCGTTTCCCCGCTGCCTTGGATCAGTCGCGTGAGCTACGAAACGGAGGTTATCGTGAATGCCCTGCCGGCCGGCGGACAGTCTAGCCGAGTTGCCTACATGGTGCTGAAGCAGCGGCTGCGCATGTTCTTTGGTCTTGTGGACATTACCCGTAATCTTTTCCAGCGGTCCTATACCTGCCCCAGCGGCTTGCTGGCCTGGGACGGCGTGCCGGGCGGAACCGAGCCGGTATCGGGGGTGCCCGGCGGCTTCTTGAAACGTTTCGGCGGCAGCTGGCTGCCCTTCGTCGAGGCATCGCTGAACGTGAACGTCGTGGAGTCGTTTAGCTTTCTTCCCACCGCCAGCGGCCTCGATGCTTCCGTACTCGACCAGAACAGCCTGCAAAATGCTTACATCTACGGAGCCAACAGCACGCCGCAGGTTGACAAATTTATTGCCCAGGAAAGTTTCACCACCTTCAACCGCTTGTATTACAACCAGCCCCACACCATTTTCACGGACCGCAACGGGCAGTGGATGTTCAACGAGCTGGAAGGTCGTAGCAACACGGTTTTGAACTGCACCTCCCAGTGTAATCCATATCCGCTGGTTCCTATCAACGGCCCGAATGTTATCTGCTCGGGAACGGCGGCAGGCACTTATGTTATCACGCCTCCTTTCGGCTCGGTGACGGGCTGGACGGTATCACCAGCCGGGCTCGTTACCACCAGCAGCACCACAGGCGGCTCCCCTACGCTGACGGTTACGCCAACTGGTACCGGTTCCGGAGTTATTACCATCACGGCGCAGTTGGGAAATGGCTGCCTTACCAGAGATTCGCAGCCGCTACAAGTAGCCATTGGCACGGGTCGCATTCAGGTTACCGCCTCCGCTACTACCGCCTGCCCTGGTATTCCCCTGACTTTTATTGCTCAGGCCATCGGCACCAACACTGATTTTGAGTGGTCGATCAACAACGTGGTGAATCACCAGTATGATGGTTTGGCAGAGATTGAGGTAGATGCCAGGGCCGGTGGCACTTCGGCTGTTGCTTCGGCCAGTAGCTGCACTAGCCGGGTGAATGGCCGTGCGTTTGTAAGCTCGCCCAATCTGCCTCCGGGGCGTTCTTGTGCCGTCAGAGGCACTGTCACTGCGCCTGTCGTCGTAATGGCTTACCCAAACCCGGCCCACGAAACCCTAACCGTGCAACGCCAGACTATCGGCGCCGGCGCCCTGACTATTCGTCTCTACGATGCCTATAGCCGTGAGCGGCTGACCGGACAGCTAACCGGCACCACGTTGCAGCTAGACACCCGGGAGTTGCAGCCTGGTATTTACTTCCTGCATACGCTGGACGGCACTAGAGTGCTGAATCGGGAACAGATTCAGATCAAGTAACCGCTGCGCTAGCTACGAACAACCAGACCCCGCACCGCTTGGTGCGGGGTCTTTGTCGTATTATCCTTCCAGCACCTGGTTCTGGCGGCCAATGGACTCCAGGTGCACGGCCGCCAGGTACTGCTCCACGAACCCGGGGGTGAGGCCCACGGAGCTGCCCTGGCGCTGGGCCTGCTCCAGCACCTGGTTCCAGCGGCTGGTTTGCAGAATGGTGATGTCATTTTCCTTCTTGTACTGCCCGATCTTCTCGGCCACGCCCATGCGCCGGCCCAGCAACTGGATGATTTCGGCGTCGATCTGGTTGATCTGCTCGCGCAGGCCGGCCAGGGCGGTGAGGAACTCGCGCTGGTCGGTGGTGACGTGGCGCCATACCAGGCCTTCGATCAGGTCGTGGAGCACCTCGGGCGTGATTTGCTGCTTGGCGTCGCTCCAGGCCGCGTCGGGGTTCTGGTGGCTTTCAATCATGTTGCCTTCGAAGCCCAGGTTCAGGGCCTGCTGGGCCACGGCAAACAGCGTGTCGCGGCGGCCGCAGATGTGGCTGGGGTCGCAGAGCATGGGCATATCGGGGTGGCGGCGTTTCATCTCGATGGGCAGGTGCCACATGGGCGCGTTGCGGAAGTCGGTGTTGCCGTAAGAGCTGAAGCCGCGGTGAATGAGGCCCACCTGCTCCAGGCCGGCCTTTTGCAGGCGCTCCACGGCGCCCACCCACAGCTCCAGCTCGGGGTGAATGGGGTTCTTGACCAGCACCGGTACCTGCACGCCGCGCAGCACGTTGGCAATTTCCTGCACCGAAAACGGGTTGCCGGTGGTGCGCGCACCCACCCACAGAATATCGACGCCAAAGGCCAGGCAGTCTTCCACGTGCTTGGCGGTGGCCACTTCCACGGCAATGGGCAGGCCGGTCAGCTCGCTGGCTTTCTTCAGCCAGGGCAGGCCCTTGGTGCCCACGCCCTCGAAGCCGCCGGGCTTGGTGCGGGGTTTCCAGATGCCGGCGCGCAGGGCCTGCACCTTGCCGGTAGCAGCCAGGCGCTGGCAGGTATCGAGGACCTGCTCCTCGGTTTCGGCCGAGCAGGGCCCGGCAATCAGGTAGGGCTTGTCGTCGGGCTGGCGGTTGAAAAGGGCGGATTGCATGATATGGGTTGGGTTTGAGGTTTTGGGGTTGGTTGGAAAAATTCGTCTGCCATGCTGAGGAAGTCGAAGCATCTCGCCCGCTTCGTTGCAACGGTAACTCAACGAAGCACGCGAGATGCTTCGACTTCGCTCAGCATAACGTTCTTTTTGTTTGGTTCAGGCCAGTCTCACTTCAGGATTTTACTGATCAGGTTGGCCTGCTCGATCTGCTGGTGCAGGGCGGCGGCATCGTCGGCATCAATGAGCTGGCGCAGGTGCTGGAGCTGCTGGATGTGCTCATCGAGCACGTCGAGCACGTTCACGCGGTTCTGGCGGAAGATGGGCACCCACATGGCGGGTGAGCTTTTGGCCAGGCGCACCGTGGAGGCGAAGCCGCCGCTGGCCAGGGCGAAAATCTGCTGCTCCTCCTTTTCCTTTTTCAGCACCGTCAGGGCCAGGGCAAAGGAAGTGATGTGGGAAATGTGCGACACGTAGGCCGTGTGCAGGTCGTGGGCGGCGGCGTCGAGGTATTCGATGCGCATGTTGAGCCGGGTAAAGAGCTGCTCCACCGTTGCCACCGCGTCGGCATCACTCTGCGCGGCGTCGCAGATTACCAGCGTCTTGTCGTCGAACAACCCCGCTACTGCTGCTGCCGGGCCCGAAAACTCGGTACCGGCCATGGGGTGCACGGCCACGAACCGGCCCCGCCGCGGGTGGCCCGCCACCGCCGCCAGCAGCATGGATTTGGTGGAGCCCACGTCGATAACCACCTGGTGGTCTACCGCATCGAGCACCTGGGGCAGCACCGTGAGCATGGCATCCATGGGTACGGCCACCACCACCAGGTCGGCGCGGCGCACGGCGGCGGCCAGGTCGGCGCTGGCTTCATCCACGAGGCCCAGCGCCAGGGCCTGCTGCCGGTTCTCGGCGCTCAGGTCCACGCCGATGCGGTGCGTGACGAGGCCCTGCTCTTGCAGGCTGATGGCCAGGGAGCCGCCAATCAGGCCCAGTCCTATTATCGTTACTGTTTTCATCGGGCCGAAGACGGAAAAGAAGGTTGCGGCTGCACCGCGCGAATGCGCCCCAGCGCAGCTTCCAGCACCGACGTGGTCTGGCACAGACTCACCCGGATGAAGCTGTTGCCATTGGAGCCGAAGATGCCGCCGGGCGTGATAAACACCCGGGCCGCGCGCAGCAGCTCGTCGCTCAGGGCGTAGCCGTCGGCGTAGCCGGCCGGCAGGGCCGCCCACACGAACAGGCCCACCTGGTTGGGCTCGTACGGGCAGCCGAGGGCGTCGAGCAAGGCGAATACCAGCTCCCGCCGGGCCTGGTAGTGGGCATTCAGTCCGGCGTACCAGGTGTCGTCCAGCGCCAGCGCGGCCACGGCGGCCAGCTGCACGGGCAGAAACATGCCCGAGTCGAGGTTGCTCTTGAAGCGCAGCACTTCCTGCAGCAGGTCGGCGCGGCCCGCCAGCATGCCCACGCGCCAGCCCGCCAGGTTGTGCGACTTGCTCAGCGAGTTCAGCTCCAGCGCCACTTCCCGGGCTCCCGGCACTGCCAGCAGACTCTGCGGCGCGTCGTGGTTGAGAATGAAGCTGTACGGGTTGTCGTGGACCAGCAGGATGTTGTGGGCGGTGGCAAAGGCCACCAGCCGGGCGAAGAACGCCGGATCGGCGGCGGTGCCGGTGGGCATGTGGGGGTAGTTGACCCACATCAGCTTCACCCGGCTCAGGTCCTGCTGGGCCAGGGCATCGAGGTCGGGCAGCCAGTTATTGGCCGCCGTCAGGTCATAGTCGACGGGCGTGGCACCGCTGAGCTGGGCGGCGGCACGGTAGGCGGGGTAGCCGGGGTTGGGCAGCAGCACCTCGTCGCCGGCTTCCAGAAACGTCATGCTCACGTGCATGATGCCTTCCTTGGAGCCCAGCAGGGGCAGCACTTCCGAGTCGGCATCCAGCGTCACGCCGTATTGGCGCTGGTACCAGGCGGCCATAGCCTGGCGCAGGGCGGGCACGCCCTTGTAGTTCTGGTAGGCGTGGGTGTCGGGCCGCTGGGCCGCGGTGGTCAGGGCCGCTACCACGCTGGGGTGGGGCGGCAGGTCGGGGCTGCCGATGCCCAGGTTGATAACCGGGGCGCCGGTCTGGTTCAGCGCGTCGATTTCGCGCAGCTTCCGGGAGAAGTAGTACTCGCTGGTGTGCTGCAGGCGGCTGGCTACGGGAATGTTCATGGGTTGATAGCGTTTTCGAGGGGGGCTGCTGCTTCCGTCAGCGGCGGCCAGAGGAGGTTCGTTGTTTTTCAGTGCGTGGCGCCCCGGCGGTAGCGGCCCAGCACCTGCACATTTTCCGTCAGGGGTTCGATGGCGCGCAGGGCCGCGTCGAGCCGGGCGGGATCATCAAATTCGAGGTCGGCGTGAAAGGAGTAGTGCCAGGTGCTGCCCGGCTGGGGGCACGACTGCAGCTTGGAGAGGTTGATGCCCTGCTCGGCAATGCAAACCAGCACCCGGGCCAGGCTGCCCTGGGCGTGGGCCGTGTGGAAGCACAGCGAGGCTTTGTCGGGCCGGGCTGCTTCCGGAGTGTCTGCGGGCCGGGCCAGCACCAGGAAGCGGGTGTAGTTTTTCGGCTCGGCGTGAATGTCGGGAGTCAGAATTTCCAGGTCGTACAGCTCGGCGGCCCGGGCCCCGGCCACGGCGGCAACGCCCGTCAGTTGCCCTTCCCGGATGCGCCGGGCGCTCAGGGCCGTGTCTTCCGTCTCGACCAGCCGCCAGGGGTGCTGACCGAGAAAGTCGGCGCACTGCAGCAGGGCCATGGGGTGGGAGTGCACCTCCCGGATGGCGGCCAGCGGCTGGCCGGGCAGCACCAGCAGGTGCTGGCGGATGTGCAGGTACACCTCGCCGGCGACGCGCAGGCCGGCGTTGCGCAGCAGCGTGTAGTTGGGCAGAATGCTGCCGGCAATGGAGTTTTCAATGGCCATCAGCCCGTGCCCGGCCGTGCCGTCGGCTACCCGCCGCACCACCTCGCCGAAGGTAGCGCAGGGTGCGGTGGCCGTGGCGGGGCCGAAGTAGTGGCGGGCTGCCACGTCGTGGAAGCTGCCGGCAAAACCCTGAATGGCGACGGATGAGGTCATGGTTGGGAAAGAGAAAAAGGCAATAAAAAAGGGCCTCCGTGTGCGGGGCCCTGGTCGTTGGCTGGGGGTTCCTGAGGGTTGGTCAGGCCAGGCAATAGGGCATCCGCGGCTTCGGGTAGAAGCGGTAGGTAAACCCGTAATAAAAGCAGTGCTGAGCGGACATGGTAGCTGGGGCAACGGAATAAAAAAAGAGCCTCCCGGGGTGCGAGAGGCTCTTTCGAAGTATGCTTAGGATGCTAAACACACGGCCTCGGTTCTACGCGCTGGCGTAGAAAAAGTAGTAGCTAACGTAATACTGGGCCGGGGTGGTACGCATCGTGAGTTCAGACTTAGAACGGGTCAAAGGTCAAAAAGGATTGGTAGATAACAAGCGCTAACCCGGAAAAAGTTGTTTCGGCGGACCGGGCCGGCCAGCTCGGACCTAGCGGAACAGGTAAGCCACGCGGTACGGAATGCTGCGCACCCGGCTCCACAGGCCGCGGGGCGTGTAAATCGGGGAATAGAAAATGCCCCCTGAGACGACCACTTCGCCCAGCATGCGGTTATCTGTCGCTAAGACAACCCGCAGCGGCTGGTTGGTGAGGGGCTGGGAAACGACGGTTGTCAGATAGCCAATGGAGGTAACTTGGATAGAGCGGTGCTTATCAGCCAGCAACACCGGGAGCTGAAAGCGGCCGTCGGCGCCGGTGGAAACGCCATGCGTGGTGCCTTGCAGCAGCACCGTTACGCCGGGCACTCCTTCCCCGGTTTGCTGGTCTACCACCTGCCCGTGGACCTGGGCCGGCATAGCAGTATCAGCTACCACCGCCTCCGTAGGCGCACCCGGCACCACAGCCACCAGGGCAGGCCTGGCCGCCTGCCAGAACTCCGGCTCCGGGGAGTGGCGCCCGAAGCTGGGGTGCTGTTTTGCCGGGGCCTGGGCCCGGGCCTCGGGCGCGGCCCCGCTCCGTCCCAGCAGCAGCGCCACCGTGGCGGCTACGGCCGTCGACCACCAGCCGGCGCGGCCGACTTCGGGCTGACGCAGCGTTCGGTTGAGCTGAGTGGCCGTAAACCGGCCGCAGGTAGTGCCTGATGCCGACTTACTCAGAATGGCCAGGATTTCGGCGTCCGATTTCCGGGCAAAGTCGATGACCACTTTCTGGCAGCTGGCGCAGTGCCGGCCCGCGCCCTGGGGCGTCATGGCCTGCCACGGCTCGGCGCAGGGCGAAGGAATCTGGAGGGTAACCGCAGGCTGGCGCATAGGAAACAGGAAGGACAGAGGAAGAGCCGAAGAAAGTAAATCTGGCGGGGTGGGGGTGGGCCCGCGGCAGGGCGGGGAAGCGCGGCGCCGGAGAATCCATCTGCTGCAACAGGTGCATTCAGTCCGAATTTGCTGTTCCGCAACTTCCCCGCCGACTAGCGGAGCGGCCCGCCGGCTGCCTGGCCGGGGCCGTCCGGGCTCCGGGGCACCGGGCTCGTAGCTCGTGGTTTGCCGGGCCGGCCAGCGGCACCAAAGTGGGTTCCCGGTGGGCGGCTGAGGGTGCTGACTACCAGGGCCGTGGCCTCCTTCCGTACGAAGAGTCACCCCGCCCCGGATTGGTTGTCAGCCCCGGCGGCAGAAAAGCTTTTTGCCGCCGGGGCACGGCGGACCGGGGCCGGGGCGGCGGGGCGGTGGGCCGGGGCGGACGGGGCGGACGGGAGCGGGCAGCTGGGGCATCAGGAAGGGCTTTCGGTGGTGGGTTCAGCAGACTGATGCGCCCGGCGCGGGGATTCCACACGGCCGGCGCGGATTATTTTTTTGCCGGCGCCCGAAGTCTGGGATACCGGGCTTTATTCGCCGCCTGGATGGTCTCAGTATGCTTTTTAGCCGCGGAAGGCGCCCGGCCCCAGGTCTGATAACCCCGCTTTCTGGTTTGCGCTTCGGCCGCCGCGGCCGTTGCTTCGGGCCACGCCCGCTACTCCCCGCCCCATGAAACCCCTCCTATTCTTCTTCCTCCTTGTGGCCGTGCTGGGCCTGAGCCAGTGTAAAAAGAAAGTCCCCACGCCCGAAGACCAGCTGCCCGCAGCCACTCAGGAGGGCCGCCACATCTTCGGCTGCCTCGTTGATGGGCAGGTCTGGATTCCCAATGGGAATAATGGCACCTCCAACTTTCGCCTGACCTACGACCCGGGCACGGCGGGCGGTAGTTTATAGAGCTGTTCCCAAATAGCTTCTCACTTTTTGGTCAGATGCCAATTCCAGATACCACAAGCCAAGGCCATCACCCGGTCGTTGAACGCCAAGGACTTGTTGCGGTAGGCTTGCGTGACGCAGCCCAGGCGTTTGGCTCCGCTAATGGCGTGTTCCACTTTCACGCGGCGGCGAGCGTGGATGCAGTTGTCGGCACGCTGCGCCTCGGCCAAGACCGTAAGCGGGTTGTTTTTGCTGCGTCGGGGCTTGCGATGGGGCAGGCTCTTGGCGGGCACGTCGTAGTCGCGGACTACTCCCAGATACCCCAAATCGGCCAGCAAGGTGAACAGATCCAACAGGCCCAGATTGACGTCCAACTCGTTTTTGAGCATCTGGTAGTCGTGCGTGGCCCCGCAGGTGGTCGGCCCCAGGTAATGGATGTAGCGGGCGGGGTCGGCGATGAGCGTGTTTTTACGAGTGGGCCTTTTTTTTACCCGAATAGTCCGCCGGTCGGTCTACGGCGGCGGACGCCCGGCGGTAGGGGCGCTCCGTGGCATCGAGCAACAGCACCGGCACGTCGGCAAACACGGCCTGCATCTGCGCCAGCGAGTCAACAGTCCGCGCCGGCAGCACGCCCAGCGTGCGCAAGCAGCGCTCCAGGGCCTTGGCCAGCTGATGCGCGTGTTCGCAGGCTTTGGAGCGCGGCAAGCCAAAGCTGGCCCCGAGTACGTCAAAGGTCGGATACGTTTTCAAGTAAAATAGCAGGAAGAATAACTTCTGTTCCGGGCTGGCCAGCACGCCTTTGCGCCCTCCACCGGCCCGACGTTGGCGCGGCTGCTGCACCGAAAAGCGCGCATCGGCCTCCGCTTGGCAACTCGCCGCAAACGGTTCAGCCAAGGCGCAAAAAGTGGCCAAATCCAACCCCGTCAGCGCCCGCATTTGCCGATCACCCGTAATCGTGTGCACATCAAGCATCCCCAAAAGTACTATTTGGGAACAAGTCTTATTAATAAAACAGGCACTGCTGGATTAAGCTATATGGATGCAAATAGACAAGGCATTTGTGGTGAGTATCGTTACAAGAACACCGGCTACTATTGCTCTGGCACACTTAAAATCACACGTCTGGACTTACAAGCAGGCATCATCGCCGGCGCCTTCGAGGCCAAGCTGGTGCAGACCGGCTGCGATACGGTGCGCATCACCCAAGGCCGCTTCGACTATAAACCTAGCTGCGGAAGTCTTCTTTGTACCACTAGTTGGCTACGTCATCGTCCCTCCCGCCTCGGAGCCGCGAGGTCGCGGCGCCGAGGTGGGAACTCGCACCTTTTTGCCGCAACATTGCGACTCCGAGCCGCGCCATAGCACCTTTTTGCCGCAACATCGCGGCTCCGAGTCGCATCAGCGCGCCTGGGGGCCGCGCGGCGCTAGCCCGCTACCACCAGAGCAGGCATGACAGTGCCGGGGAAGGGTACTACCGAGGGACGACGCTACCCGAGGACGGCACTGCCGGAGGACGATATCACCGGCAAACGACGCCACCTGAGGACGGTACTGCCGGAGGATGACGCTGCCGGGAGCAACAGGGCCGGAGCCGGTATTCGCGCAGCCGCGGCCGATGCTGTATCTTGAGGCGCCACCTGGCTGCCTGCTGCATGTTTTTCTCCCGCCGTCCTCCGTCGCCCACTGAGCTTTCCGATGCGGAGCTGCTCACCCGCTACCGCCAGCAGGGCGCGGTGGCCGACCTGGGCGTGCTCTACGAGCGCCACATGTCCGCGGTGTTTGCCATCTGCCGCAGGTACCTGCGCCCCGACGAAGACGCTCAGGATGCCGTGATGCAGCTGTTTGAAAAGCTGCTCGACACGCTGCGCCGCCACGAAGTCGACAACTTCCCGGCCTGGCTGCACGCCACGGCCCGCAACCACTGCCTGATGCTGTTGCGCAGCCGGCAGCGGGCCGGGCCGGAGAGCGGGCCCATCCTGGTGCAGTTTCCCGATGCCGCCGGTGTGGAATCGGCGGGGTCGGCGCATCTGGGGGAAGATGCCGAAGAACAGGAACTCACCGAAGCCCGCCTCCAGGCCCTGGAACACGCCCTGGCCGGGCTGCCTCCCGCCCAGCGCCGCTGCCTGGAGCTGTTTTACCTCGAAAAGAAGTGCTACCGCACCATTGCCCAGGAAACCGGCTTCGCCCCGGGCCTCGTAAAAAGCCATCTGCAAAACGGCAAGCGCAGCCTGAAGCGCTACTTCGACTCTGCCCCGACTTCCAGTCCCAGTCCCAGCTCCAGCTCCAACGCCAATGCGGCCCGCTAACCTGCCTCCCGTGCCTCCCCAGCTGCCTGCCGCCGATGCGGCCGGGCACCTGCCGCTGCCCCTGCTGCGGCAGTACGTGGCCGGCACGCTGCCCGCGGCCGAGCAGCACCGCATCGAGGCCCATACCCTGAGCTGCCCCTGCTGCGCCGACGTACTCGACGGCCTGGCCGCCACCGACGCCCCCACCACCGACGCGGCCCTGGCCGCGCTGCGCACCCGCCTGCACCAGCGCCTGGCCCGGGAAGCCGAGCCGGCCCGGGGCGTGGTCGCCTGGCGGGCCGTGGCGGCTGTCCTGTTGCTGCTGGTGCTGAGTACCGCCGCCTGGCTGGGGTTGCACCCCGGTAGCCGGCAGGCCAGCCAGCCGGAAGTAGCCGCCACCGCGCCGGCAGCGGCGGCCAGCCGCGCGGCCCCGGCGGCGACGGCCCCATTATCGGCCCCGATAGCGGCCGCGCCGGCCGCTGAAACGATGACGGCGGCCGCGGCGCCCGCGTCTGCCCGCCCGGCCCCGACGGTGGCCGCCCGCTCCCGGGCGCGCCGCCCGGCCCGTACACCCGCCGTAGCCGAGCCCGCTGCTACCAGCGCTGACGTGGCCGTGGTGCTGGCCGAAGCGCCCCGGCCCGCCGGCCTGACTGAGAAAGAAGGACTAGCAGCCGCGCCAGCTCCGGTGGCCGCCCGCGCCGCCGCCGCGCCCGTAGCACCCGACAGCAGCGCCGGGGCCGCGGCGGGGACTGTCGGCCGGGCCGAGGCGAAAGTTGTGGCCCGGGAAAGCGGCGCGGCCCGCAAGGCGAACCTGCCGCCGGCCGTTACCATCAGTCCGCAGCCGGTGGGGGGCTACCGCGGCCTGCGCGACTATCTGCACCGCGAAGTGAACTTCATTCCTGAAGCGCCGGCTAAAGGGCTGAGCGGCTACGTGCACCTGACGTTCACGGTGACGGCTGCCGGCCAGCTGGAAAACTTCCGGGTGGTGCGCAGCATGCGCGCCGACTACGACGCGGAGGCCATCCGCCTGCTCTGCGAAGGCCCTGCCTGGCAGCCCGGCGCCGCCAACGGCCGCCGCGCCGACCAGGTGGTGGAAATATCCGTGGGCTTTTGATGCCGCCGTCTCCCTGAAACAGGCCCGGCCGACCAGTAGTGGTCGGCCGGGCCTGTTTCAGGGGCGTACTCAGCAGCTAGCCGCTGTAGCCGCCCCCGCTTTCGGGCTCGGTGGCGCTGCCGCCGGGCTCTACTTCCCGGGGCAGCTCGGGCTCGGTCTTGATTGCGACCTTACTGTAGTCGGGCGCGCCGTTGCCGGCTACGGGCACCGGGGTTTCCCCGGTGGCTGCCGGGGTAGTGGTGGCGGCGGGCTGGGCGGTGGTCGGCTGGGTGGGGTGGGCCGACAGGGCGTCGGATTCGTCTTCGAAGGTCTTTTTCATGGCGGAGAACAGCTGGTTAGGTACCGGGCTATACGCAGCCCCGCGGCCGAAGGGCGGCCGAGGGCAGAATTTTGGGGGAGCCGTGGCGCACGGGGTGCAGTTGCGTACTTTTGCCGCGTGCCGGCTTGCGGCGCGCTTGCTTTCTTATTCTCCCCTACCCACTAGCAGCATGACTCAGTTCCGCACCGAGAAAGACACTATGGGCACCGTGCAGGTGCCGGCCGACGCCTACTTCGGCGCCCAGACCCAGCGCAGCATCGACAACTTCCAGATTGCCCAGGACATCAACCGGATGCCCAGGGAAATCATCCGCGCCTTTGCCATCCTCAAGAAAGCCGCCGCCCTCACCAACCGCGACGCGGGCATCCTGACGGCCGAAAAGGCGGAGCTCATTGGGCGCGTGGCCGACGAAATCCTGGCCGGCCAGCTCGACCAGGAGTTTCCGCTGGTGGTGTGGCAGACGGGCTCGGGCACGCAGAGCAACATGAACGTGAACGAGGTCATTGCCTACCGCGGCCACGTGCTGCAGGGCGGCAGCCTCAGTGACGAGAAGAAGGTGCTGGCCCCCAACGACGACGTGAACAAGAGCCAGAGCTCCAACGACACGTTTCCGACGGCCATGCACATTGCCGCCTATAAGATCCTGGTGGAAGTGACCATGCCCGGCCTGGAGAAGCTGCGCGACACGCTCAAGCGCAAGAGCGAGGAGTTTATGCACGTGGTCAAGATCGGGCGCACCCACCTGATGGACGCCACGCCGCTGACCGTGGGCCAGGAGTTTTCGGGCTACGTGTCGCAGCTCGACCACGGCCTGCGCGCCATCAAGCACACGCTGGCCCACCTGAGCGAGCTGGCCCTGGGCGGCACCGCCGTGGGCACCGGCATCAACACCCCGGCCGGCTACTCCGAGAACGTGGCCCGGCACATTGCCGACCTCACCGGCCTGCCCTTCATCACGGCCGAAAACAAGTTTGAGGCCCTGGCCGCCCACGACGCCATCGTCGAGTCGCACGGCGCGCTGAAGACGGTGGCGGCTTCGCTGATGAAGATTGCCAACGACATCCGCCTGCTGGCCTCGGGCCCGCGCGCCGGCATCGGCGAGCTGCACATCCCGGACAACGAGCCCGGCTCCAGCATCATGCCCGGCAAGGTGAACCCCACCCAGTGCGAGGCCATGACGATGGTGGCGGCCCAGGTAATGGGCAACGACGTGGCCATCAACATCGGCGGCATGAGCGGGCACTTCGAGCTGAACGTGTTCAAGCCGGTCATGATCTACAACTTCCTGCACTCGGCCCGCCTCATCGGCGACGTGTGCGTGTCGTTCAACGACCGGTGCGCCGAAGGCATCCAGCCCATCGAAGCCAACATCAAAAAGCACGTCGACAGCAGTCTGATGCTGGTCACGGCCCTGAACCCCCACATTGGCTACTACAAAGCCGCCGAAATTGCCCAGACGGCCCACAAAAACGGCTCGACGCTCAAGGAAACGGCGCTCCAGCTCGGCTACCTCACCGAGGAGCAGTTCAACGAGTGGCTCAAGCCCGAGGACATGGTGGGCGAGATAAAGAAGTAATAGGATAAGAACGTCATTCCGAGCGAAGCCGAGGAATCTCGCGTGCAATGGTAATTAATACCATTACAACATCAGCACGCGCGATTCCTCGACAAGCTCGGAATGACGTTCTTGCTTTTCCTTGCTGAAGCCTTTCTATTAGCCAGCCCTTAGCGCCCCATGGACTGCTCCCGCTGCATCACCCTCGAAAACTCCCGCGTCCGCCTGCGCCCGCTGGAGCCCACCGACTTCGAAGACCTCAAGCGCGTTATCTTTGATGCGGAGCTGTGGCAGTTCAGCTCGCTGCCCACCCCAACTGATGCGTTGGGGCTGGCGGCTTATCTGAATAAAGCCGGGCACGACCGCGCCCAGGGCACCCGCTACGCCTTCGCCATCATCGACCGGGCCACCGGGCGCGTGGTGGGCAGCACCAGCTACGGCAGCTTTTCGATGCCCGACCGGCGCCTGGAAATCGGGTGGACCTGGGTGGGCCGCGAGTTTCAGCGCACCGGGCTCAACCGGGCGGCCAAGCACCTGCTGCTCAAGTACGCCTTTGGCGAGCTGGGCTGCGAGCGGGTAGAGCTGAAGGCCGACGCGCTGAACCTGAAGTCGCGGGAAGCCATGCGGCGCATGGGCGCCACCGAGGAAGGCGTTCTGCGCAGCCACCTGGTGCTGCCCACCGGCCGCCGCCGCGACTCGGTGTACTACAGCATCCTGCGGCCCGAGTGGGACGCGCTGCGCCAGGGCGTGTTCCGCGAATTCGACGCCCGTGGCTAAGCCCGCAGCCCGCCCCGGTCTGCTGCGCCGCCGCCTGGCCAGCTTCGGCTACGCCTTCCGGGGCGTGGGCGCGGCCCTGGGCTCGGAAGTGCACCTGCGCTTTCACGCGGCGGCGGCGGCCGGGGCAGTGGGGCTGGGCTGGTACCTGGGCATCCCGCGGCTGGAGTGGGCCCTGGTGGCGCTGGCCATCGGGGCGGTGTGGGGCGCCGAGCTGCTGAATACGGCCGTGGAGGCGCTGACGGACCTGGTTTCGCCGGAATACCACGCCCTGGCGGGCAAGGCCAAGGACGTGGCGGCCGGGGCCGTGCTGGTGGTAGCCCTGGGCGCGCTGGTGGTGGGGCTGCTGGTATTCGGGCCGCCGCTGTGGGCGCGGTGGCTGGGTGCCTGAGCGGAAGGGCGGAGGCAACCCCGGCCTTTGGCGTCCGTTCACTACTTTCGCCCCCTTAATCTCACTGCCATGCGCCCGTCCCTGCTTTTCGCCGTCACTGCGGCCGCTCTGTTGCTCACTGGTGCCTGCCAGAGCGGGGTGGCCGTCACCACGCCCACCGATGCCCCGGTTTCGGGCAGCGTGAGCGGTACCGATACGCCCAACCCCACCAGTGCCAACACCACCGACCTGACCCGCAACCGCGCCACGGCCTTCGACACCACGGCCCGGCCGCTGTGGCTGGAAACCCGCATTCAGAACCACCTGGCCGAGAAAAAGCAGAACCCGCCGGTCCACATCTACCGCTACCAGTACAACGACCAGCTGGTGTACTTCGAAACGGCGCCCTGCTGCGACCAGTTCAGCACCATCTACGACCGGAAGGGCAAAGTGCTCTGCCACCCCGACGGCGGCCTCACCGGCCGCGGCGACGGCCAGTGCACCGACTTTGTCAAGAACCGCTCCTCCGAAATGCTGGTCTGGCAGGACCCCCGCCAATAGGGGGCTACCGGGCAAAGCGCACGGCCAAATTCCGGGCTGCCCGCCAACAAATCGGCCTCGTCGCACTTACCCTACCAGCATCCCCCAGAATCAGCCTACCCCGCAACATGATTAACACCATTGAAAAACTAGGGGCCTACAACGTGTGGGCCAATGAAACGCTGCTGCGCCACCTCGACGGCCTGGTGGCCGGCGGCGCCGCTGTTCCGGCCAGCGTGCTGCGCCTGTTCAGCCATATCTTCAATGCCCAGTCCATCTGGATTGGCCGCCTCACCACTACGCCGAGCCCGGTAAAAGTATGGCAGGAGCACGACCTGGCCGGGCTGCACTACTGGCACGAGCAGTCCACGGCCCGGGTGTACCGCATGGCCGCCGAAGCCGATGACATGGAGCTGCACCGCCAGATCAGCTACACCAATTCCGCCGGCGAGTCTTTCACCAGCCAGGTATCCGACATCTTTACCCACCTGCCCATTCACGGCAACTACCACCGCGGGCAGGTAGCCACCAAGCTGCGCGAAGCGGGCCTGGAGCCCATCAACACCGACTACATCACCTACTGCCGGGAGCTGTCGGCGGCGGGCCGCGAAACGGTGAGCCTGTAAGCAGGCCGCCAAAAGCAGTGCAAACCCCGGCCGGCGCAACCCGGCCGGGGTTTTTGGGGTTAACAGGGCGTTGAATCCCCCGTTTTCCCGCTTCATGACTTCTTCTGCTTTCTTGCCGGTCATCACCTCCGCCCAGCTGGCTTCGGCCTATTCCTACGCCGCCTACCGTCAGCTGATTGATGAGCTGCTGGCCGCGGACAAAACCACCGGCCCCCAGCAGTCGGCCGAGCTGACCGACTATACCCGGCTGAACGTGCAGCGGATGCGCCGCCTCGACAAAACCGTGCGGCTGCTGCCCGCCGTGCAAAGCGCGCTGGCCGCGCTGACCAGGTCGTACCGCTGGCTGATCATCACGGAAGGCTGGTGCGGCGACGCCTCGCAGATCGTGCCCGTGCTGGAGGCCATAGCCCAGGCCTCGGGCGGCAAAATCACGACCCATTATCTGCTGCGCGACGAGCACCCGGCCCTGATGGATGCCTACCTCACCAACGGGGCCCGCGCTATTCCCAAGCTGGTAGTACTCGACCCGGCCACCCGGGCGGAAATTACCCACTGGGGCCCGCGCCCCGCCCCCGCCCAGAAGCTGCTGCTCGACCTGAAGGCCCAGGGGGCCACGCACGAAGAATACGCCGAGCAGGTGCACGGCTGGTACGCCCACGACAAAACCCAGACCACCCAGGGGGAATTGCTGGTTTTGCTAGGGCAACTGCCGCAAAAGCAAGAGGCCGCCTCTCAGGATGGAGAAGCGGCCTCTTAAAGCCCGGGAAGGAGGAGGGAACTACTGTCCGCTGTTCCGCTCCCGGCCGGCTCCTATTATCAGGGTTCCGTCGAGAACCGGTTTCAGGCCATAAGTGCCATTCCCACGGGCTACCACTTGACGGTCGGCATCAATGGCAATCAGAACGGAGTAAGGCACTCCACTGGAGGTAGCTTGGTTTACTTTCACCTTCAGTCCGGACGTTTGGCCGCTGGGGGTGTCAAGTGGTAAAACCTGACCATTGGCTAGTACGATAGTACTGCCTGCTCCCAGTACCAATCGTAGCTGCTTAACCGTACCGGTTTGAAACCCACTGCTCGTAAGCAAGGGAGAGTTAGAACTCCCCGTCTGAAGTAAGTCGCGCAAACCGGGCTGCACGCCGGCCAGCGTCGTCCAGTTGCTGGTGTTATCGTTATTATCCTGGCTCACTTCGACCCTTATCAGGTCAATGTTGACCGCCTGATAGGAAGTCGGCACCTTCTTGCCATCGGCAACACTCGCAACGGATTGAACAGCAACGTCGTCGAGGGCTTTCTGACAGCCGGTAAAAAACAGGCCTGTTCCAAGCAGGCTCGCAAGCAGTAGATGATTTTTCATGGGCAGAGTGCAGTAGGGAGGTAGAAGTAGATTTTGCTGGGTTAAAATTAGAAAATTCCAATCATGTTGCAATATTAAATAAAAAATATCTGCAGATACAAACTTGTTGCTCAGTCCAGTAAGGTAATGGAAACGGGCCCGGTATTCCGGGCCCGTAATCCAGGCTCACGGTAGCTACAGAAAGAACGGCTTGGCGCTGACGCCAAGCCGTTCTGCAGTGCTGCTGACCACAAACCCGGCTAGTCGAGCCGGGTTACTTGCAGATCAGTGGCTTGGTTATTCGTCACAGTTTTACCGGTCAGGGTCATGCTGCGGTAGGCAGGCTGCCCAGCCGGAGCCGTTGTGGTAGGGTAAAACTCGACGCGGTAGGTGCCGGAGGGCAGGCCCTGCAGGCGGAAGGCACCGCTGGCATCCGCGAAAGTGCTGAAGGTGTCGGCTGGGGTGAGGGAGGAGCGAATGGCCAGGATTTGGGGTAGAGCGGCAGCGGGCGTCACTTGTCCGAACAGGACCCCGGCTATTTCCTGGCTGATGAGGCGGATAACCGGCTTCAGGATGTAGCGCTCCTCCTTTTTCTTGTTCTTATCCCAGTTGCCGCGCTCCTTGATGGACTTAGCCACATCGAAGTCGAGCAGAAGCTGGAAGGTCTCGTTGGGGCGTAGCGTCACTTTATCGAGCTTGAGCTTAACGCCGGAGCTCTGTCCGCTCGGCGTTTTCAGATCGTAGACGAAGCCGTCGTTGCCCGTAACGGTACTGTTGGGACCCAGAATCAGGCGAATTTCCTTGATGTCGCCGGGTGCGAAATCAGTGCTGACCAGCAGGGCCGACTTGCCGTTGACGTAGTTCAGGATGTCAACCATCTGGGGAGTGAAGCTCAGAAACTGCCAGCCGTCGGCCTGAGCCTCATCCTTGAGGTGAACCTCAACCTGGCGCACATCCAGCGTAACGCTGCGGAAGTCGCCGGGCGCGTCGGTCAGGCGCACTTCCAGCTTCGAGGAGTTGGCAGAGGCAGAGTCGCTGTCCTTGCTGCAACCGGTGAGGGCCAAAGCTGCTAGGGCGGCAAAAGAAAGGAAGCGGTTGAATTTCATACCGGGCTGAAAATGGGTGAAACAAAAGAGGTGCCGCGCGTAGGCCGGCGGCACCTCCTCGTTTTGAGCAATTATTCGGCCACTTTTTAGCCTGCTGGCTTGCTTTAATACTATTGCCCGGATTTTGAGGTGTCCGTGGGTACGGGCTCCGGCGTCTTGACCGGGGCTTTCTTTTTGCCCCCGAATAAGTTGCCCAACCCCTGGGCCGCCTGGGCTTTGAGCTTGGCCTGGGCTTCCAGCCGGCGCTTCTCAATTTCCAGCTGGGCCTTGTTGGTCAGTTCCTGCTGCTTGCGCTGCAGCTCCCGCTGCAGGCTGTCCTGGGCTACCTGGGTTTTGGCGGCCAGCTTGAGCTTGGCGTTGTCGACCTGGCTTTGCACTACGCTCGTCACCAGGCTCTTGGCGACGTCCTTGGCCTGGGTTTTGACCCCGCCGGTGGTCAGCTTCACGATAGGGTTGCTGACGGTGCCGCCGATGTTGAGGCCCAGCGTCACGCGCTCCGTGCCTTTGATGTCCTTTACACCGGTGAGGCGGGTAAGCTGGCCGTTCAGGGCGTTGCCCACCTTGCCGGTCGGCACGTCCAGCGCCGTCACGTACTGCAGGCCGCCGCTGCTGATGTTGTTGGAGCCGCCCACGGTCATCTTGATCTGACCCACCGTCAGGTCGAAAGGCTTCACGATGAAGTTGCCGTTAATGATTTCGGCGGCCACGTCCTTGTTGTTGACGGCAAAGCTTTTCAGCTCCTGAAACTGGGTCAGGGTGCTGATTTTGGTGAGCACGTCGGAGTTGCCGACCACGGCCCGCACCACCTCAAACAGACCCTTGCCGGTGAGGGTGCTATAGTTGGGCATCATGTCGGGGCCCATTTCCCCGCTCACGCTGAAGTTGGTGGAGAAGATGCCTTCCAGGTTCTTGGCCAGGGGTATCAGGGTTTTGATGGAGTTGAAGGCGGTAAAGGCATTCTGGAAGTTCAGGTTCCTGATGTTGAGCCCGAAGTCGAACTTGGGGTGCGCCAGGTTCTTGCTGCTGTACGAGCCGTTGGTGGCAAAGGCGCCGCCGAGGGTGTTGAACGTCAGGTTGCTGAGCTTGGCCGTTTCGTCGCGCACGGTCACCACGCCCTTCACGTTGTCGAGCTTGAGGTTGTCGTACACCACCTGGCCCACGGTGCTGTTCAGCGTCAGGTCGAAGAACTTGGGAATCTGCAGCACGCCGTCGGCCTTGGTGGCAGCGGCCGGAGCCCTGGTCGCCGCGGTGGCCCCCGGCGTGGGCTTGGCCGATACCTCGTCGACCATCCACTCGTTCACGTTGAAGCGCTGGGAGTTGACCGTCAGGTTACCCCGCAGGGGCTGACCGGGCGTAAACAGGTAGCCCATGTAGTTGGAGATGGTGCCCGAGGCAGCAATGTCGGAGGAGCCCACGAACCCGGCCAGGTTCTGCAGCACAATCTGGTCGTTGTTGAACGTGGCCGTGGCCCGGGTCACCTTCAGGCCCTGGGGCAGGTCGGCACTCTTATACGTTACGTTCTGGGCCTGCACCGTGCCCGAGGCCACCACGCTCTGGTAGCGCCCGGCCTCGATGTCGGCCATCCGGCCCTTGGCGGCCACGTTGCCGTTCAGGCGGCCCGTCACCGTCATGCCGTCGAGCGGGAAGATCTTGGTGATTTTGGTCAGGTCGACCACGCCCTTCACGTTGGCGTCAAACACGGGCTTGTTGATGTTCTGCACCGCCACGCGGCCTTCCAGCGGCTCGCCGTCGAGCCGCATGCGGAACTGCGGGATGTCGATGCGGGTATCGTTTACCTGCCCGGTGGTGTTGACGACCGTGCCGTTCAGGGTCAGGTTCTCGATGGGGGCCGGAAACTGCTTGCTCTTCACGTAGCCGTTGGTCAGGTTCAGCTTGGCATTCACCACCGGCATCTGGGTTTTCGAATACGTGCCCTTGGCCGTGGCATCCACAAACAGCAGGCCGCGCAGCACCATATCCGGCACCGGGTACACCTTCAGCATCTCGGCCAGGTCCACGTTGGCTTTCACCCGGCCATCCACCTTCATCGGCTCCAGCCCGTCGATAATCACGTTGCCATCCACGGGGTTCTTGCCCAGGTCGAGGTGAAACCGCTTCACGTTCACCTTCACGTTGTTGGTAAAGCCCGAAGGGTTGTCCACGTTCAGGTCCACGTTGATGTTGCGGGCCGCCTGGGGCAGCTGCGGGTAGTGAAACATACCGTTGCTGATCTGCAGGTTCACGCCGTAGCCGGGCAGACGCAGCTCGTTCTGCACGCCTTTCAGGTAGCCGTCGAAGGCCACTTTTCCGTCGGCTTCCACGTCCTTGAACTGGGCGGTATACACCCCGGGCACCAGACTCAGGATGGTTTTGAAGTCGGTTTCCAGGGCCTTGAAGGTCAGGTCGTAGGTGATGTCGGTGGCGTTGGGCAGCCCCACGCTGCCCTGGAAGGTGGCGGAAAAGTCGTTCAGCTTCACCTTGTTATCCTTGAAGGTGAAGAGCATCTTGCCCAGGTCCATGGCCACGGTCACGTCGGCGTCCAGCTTCTTGTTGCTGATGTAGTCCACGCCGGCGTAGTTCATGGTAAAGCTTTCGGCCGTGGTCTGGCTGACCATGTCGAACACGTTCTGCTCAAAGTCGCCGGCGCCGGTGTGATTTACGCCCCGTGCCTGCATGGCAAACGGCAGGGTGCGGTCCTCGTAGCGCAGCTTGCCGTTCTTGATTTCCCAGCCCTTGATGGCCAGGCTGACCTGGCTCGTATCCTGGCCCTTGGCCGCCGCGGCCGAGTCCGAAATCATAATGTCCCAGTTGGCCCGGCCGCTCTTCAGCACTTTCAAGCTCAGGTCGGGCTGGTCGAGTTGAATGGATTTAATCTTGATTTGCTCGCCCTTGATGACGCTCATCAGGTCGAGGCCCACGCGGAAGGAGGGCAGGTAAGCCAGCGTGTCGCGCGAAAAAGAATCGACGCCGACCACCCGCAGCTGGTCGATGCGCAAGGCCAGGTCGGGAAAGGTGCTGAACAGGCTCAGGCTCACGTTGGCGGGGTCGTATTCGACCCTGGCTGCCACCCGCTGGGCCAGCTGCTTGTCGAGCTGCTGCTTGATCTTGTCTTTGAACAAAACCGGGGTCAGGGCCACGGCAGCTACCAAGACCACCAGAAAAATCAGCAGGCCGAAAAAGAATTTGCGCATCGTTGGAAAGAGTAAGGCGAAAAGAAAGCCGCGCCGGCAGCTCCTGCTTCAAAGCCCGGCCCGCCCGGCAAAAGTAGAATAGATATCGGGCGAAGCACCACCGGCCGGCCCTTATAACGCCGGTCCCGGCTGCGTGGTACTACCGGGTTAGCGGCGAAAAGGAAGCGGCCGGTTTATAAATAGGAAGGAAATCGGCATTTTAGTTCCGACGTTGGCAGCCCCCGGTGTACCAAACCAGCCGGGGGCGGCGTTACCCGTCCGCTTATGCTTCCTTATCCGCCTGATGTTCTTGTGCTTCGCTCGCCGTGCCGCCGCCCCGGCTGCTGGCCGGCGGCGGCAGCGCTGGCGCTGGGGCTGAGCTGGGCCGCGCCCGAGGCCGCGCAGGGCCAGGATTTGTACTTTGCCCAGCCCTACGCCGCGCGCCTGCACGCTAACCCCGCCTTTGCCGGCCTGCTCGACGACTATAGCATCACGCTCAGCTACCGCAACCAGTTTCCTACCCTGGCCGGCACCTTCCAGACCGGGCAGCTGGCCGCCGACTACCGCTTCGCCGACCAGAGCAGCGCCGTGGGGCTGCTGCTGAACACTGACCGCAGCGGTGCAATCGGCTACACCCGCCTGGAGGTGGGCGGCATCTACGCCTATCATGCCCGGCTGGCAGAGCACCTCAGCCTCAGTGGCGGCGTGCAGGCTAGCTACGGCAACCAGCGCATCAGCTACGGCAACCTCCTCTTCGGCGACCAGCTGGCCGACGACGGCACCATTGGTGGGCCGTCGGCCGAGATACTGGATTTCAAGCCCGTAAGCTACCTGAGTCTGGGCACGGGATTTATCCTCTACAACGACAACTTCTGGGCGGGCGTGGCGGCCCACCACGTCAACCAGCCGGATCTGGGCTTCGTCACGCAGACGAAACTGCCTATGCGCTTGAACTTTAACGGCGGCCTCAAGCATTTCTTCGTCAAAGCCACCAGCAAGCAAGTGTACCGCGAAGTCAGCCTTTCTCCCACCGTGAGCTACACCCGCCAAGGCGCCTCCCAGCGGGCTGAGGTCGGCTTGTACGGCACCGTCACGCCCCTGACGGTAGGCCTCGTGTACCGGGGCATACCGCTGCCCGGCTCGCGCAGCCCCCAGCAGGTGCTGACGGCCCTGGCCGGGCTGACGGCCGGGCCGCTGCGGCTGGGCTACAGCTACGACATCAGCCTGACGCAGCTGAGCGCCGAGCTGGGCGGCGCCCACGAAGTATCCCTCAGCGTGCGGCAGTTCGACTCGCTGGAAGCGGCCTGGCGCCGGTTAAAACGCAGGAATTACCCATCAATTCCTTGCCCGGCCTTCTAAATTTCCGTATACTTGCATCCGAATTGCCTTCTATAAATCATTTTCTCTCAGGTAGTTTCAACTTGATCATGAATTTTTCCAAGTACCTGCGTTTTGCGGTCGTAGGAGCAGCCTGCGCGCTGGCTTCGTGTAAGGGTGGCCCGCCAACGGCAACCAAACCTGGTAAGTACAGCTCGACCACGGGCCTGGAGTACAACACTGAGGAAGGCATGAAGGTGGCCGACTACCAGGGCATTCCCGAAGGCCCCGGTCTGATCTTCATCGAAGGCGGCCGCACGGTGCTGGGCTCCCAGGAGGAGGACGTCACGATGACGCACGACAACATCGAGCGTACCGTGACCATTGCCTCGTTCTACATGGACGAAGCCGAAGTAGCCAACATTCACTGGCTCGAATACCTGCACTACGCCCGCAAGGACTCCTCCGAGGAATTCTACCAGTCGGCACTGCCCGACACGACGGTGTGGGCGCGGGAGCTGTCGTTCAACGACCCCTACGTGGATTACTACCTGCGCTACCCCGGCTTCCGCTACTTCCCCGTGGTGGGCGTGAGCTGGCTGCAGGCCAATGACTATTGCACCTGGCGTACGGCCAAGGTGAACGAGAAGCTGGCATCGGACGGTGACGACGGCAGCAGCAGCAGCGGTGGCGGCGGTGGCCTCTTCAAGAAAAAGAAGAAGGACGGTGACGCGGCGGAAGGCACCGACGGTGATGGCAAGGCTAAAATCTCCATCGAAAACGGCAATACGCTGCCCAACTACCGCCTGCCCACCGAGGCTGAGTGGGAGTACGCTGCCCAGGCCCTCATCGGCACCCAGGAAGCGGGTAACGAAAACCAGGAAAACAAGCGCATCTACCCCTGGGATGGCCGTCAGGTCCGTAACCCCTACGGTAAGAGCATGGGCACGTTCCTGGCCAACTTCAAGCGTGGCCGCGGTGACTATGCCGGTATTGCCGGTAGCCTGAACGACGGCGCCATGATTACGGAATACATCTACGCTTACCCACCAAACGACTACGGCCTCTACAACATGGCCGGCAACGTAAACGAATGGGTACAGGACATCTACCGTCCGCTCTCATTCGACGACGTGGAAGATCTCAACCCCTTCCGTCGGAATGGCTACCTGGACCCGGCCGAGAAGTACGACAAGAAGGGCTACCAGTCGCTCATCGATGACCATGTCCGCGTCTACAAAGGTGGCTCGTGGCGCGACGTAGCCTACTGGCTGTCGCCCGGTACGCGCCGCTTTATGGCCGAGGATTCGGCTACGGCTGCCATCGGCTTCCGCTGCGCCATGATCAACGCCGGCTCGAACAAGTAGGCTGACGCGTTAGAATTTTAAAGAAGCCCGAGCTGTCCGCAGCTCGGGCTTCTTCTTTTTCCGCCGTTGCACCAGTCGCCTTAATGCTCGGCGCAGGCGATGGTGGCAATGCTGACGTCGCGGCAGCCCGCGGCCAGCAGTACGGCCGCGCAGGCTTCGAGCGTGGCCCCGGTGGTCAGCACGTCATCCACCAGCAGAATGCGCCGGCCCAGGATAGCGGCCGGGTCGGCTACTTCAAAAACTGTGGCCACGTTCAGCCACCGCTCGGTGCGGTTCTTTCGGGTTTGGGAAGCCGTGTGCTCGGTGCGCCGCAGGACGTGGGCACTCCAGGGCACTGCCAGACCCAGCGCTAGGCCTTCGGCAAAGGTGTCGGACTGGTTGAAGCCCCGCCTGGCCAGCTTGGTTCGGTGCAGCGGCACGGGCACGATCAGGTCGAAGTCGGCGGCGAGGCCGTGGCTGGTCAGCTCGGCCCCGTACCAGCGGCCCAGCACCAGGCCTACGTCGCGCTGACCCTGGTATTTGAGCTGGTGCAGCAGGTGCTGCACGCGGCCGTGGCGCAGAAAGCGCAGGTAGCTCAGGGCGTGGCGCACGGGCAGCTTGCCCCAGAAGCGGCGGGCCAGCGGGTTTTCCTTTTCGGGCAGCTTATGGTAGTCGGTGTAGGGCAGCCGAGCCCGGCAGCCGGTGCAGATATGGTCTTCCCCACGGGCCAGCGGCTCGACGCAGGCCAGACAGGTACGCGGAAAAATCAGGGCTACAAAGTCGGCAAGCGCGGTCGGAATACGCATAAAGCAGGAATAGTAAGACCATAGGAATGAAGCGAATAAGGATATGCACTAGGTAGAATGGCCCCCCAAACGAGGACGCCGGTAAGACGGAGCGGAACTTCTCCTTAATTTTAAGGTTTTAACGCGACTTCCCCACGCCGGTCTGCTCCAGCAGATTGAGTCTGGTCCGGCCCCTGAAACAGCCGGCCGCGCCGCAAGCCAGCTCGTTGGCTCATTCCTCTTATCAAAATCAGCAGCAAATGTCCCAGGTCACTGAATTCAACGAGTACCGCCAGCGCATGAACGAGAAGATCCTGGCGGCCGACAACAAGGTCATCAAGCGCTTCTTCAACCTCGATACCAACACCTACCAGGCCGGGGCCGTGGACGTAAAGACCAAGGAGATGCTGGGCCTGGCCTGCTCCATGGTGTTGCGCTGCGACGACTGCATCAAGTACCACCTGGGCAAGTGCTTCGAGGAAAAGCTCACCGACGAGGAGATTTACGAGGTGTTTGCCATTGCCAACCTCATCGGCGGCAGCATCGTGATTCCGCACTTCCGGCGGGCGGTGGAATACTGGGAAATCCTGAAGGACGAAGCCACCGCGCCCGCGCCCGAACACCACCACGAGGTATGAGCCAGCTCCACATCGACGAGAGCGAAGCCCAGTTTGAGGCCCGCTGGTGGGAGCTGATGAACCAGCTGAAGGAGCGCTTCGGCAAAAAGCCCGACCTCAACGCGCTGCTGCTGCTCATCGGCGTGCAGGAGCTGGGGCAGGGCGCCGGCCCTTTCACCAAGGAGCAGAAGCAGGATCTGATGCACATTGCCACCTGCCGCCTGTTCAGTTTGTCGGGCCACTACGCCCTGGCCAGTGTGGACGCCGACGGCTGGCCCCACTACCAGCTCGTGCGCCCCGTTCCCTTTGCCAACCTGAAAGAGCAGGAGCGGATGCTGAAATGGCATATCCTGGAGTATTTTGACGCCTTCATGAAGGAAGAGTAAGCCGTATGTCGGCGTGAGTCATGCTCCATCTGGCGTCTGCTTGCCGAAGTATCTCTACCACCATAGTAATCAACGTTGTTGCGACGAAGCGGTGGCGATGCTTCGGCTCCGTTGCACTACGCTCAGCATGACGGCTGACAAAAAAACCCGGCTTTGAAAATCATTACCTACAACGTCAACGGCCTGCGCTCGGCTTTGAGCAAAGGGCTGCTCGACTGGGTCCGGGAAGCCGACCCCGACGTGCTGTGCCTGCAGGAAATCAAGGCGGGCCGGGAGCCGCTGGACGTGTCGGAGTTTGAGGCGCTGGGCTACCGGGCCTACCTGCATCCGGCGCACAAGCCCGGCTACAGCGGCGTGGCCATCTTCAGCAAGCAGCCGCCCAAGGCCGTGGTGGTTGGCTGCGGAACCGAGTGCTACGATCTGGAAGGCCGGGTGCTGCGCCTGGATTTTGAGGATTTCTCGGTGCTGAATACCTACATGCCCTCGGGCACGAGCGGCGACGAGCGGCAGGCCTTTAAGCTGGAGTGGCTACGCTTCTTCCGCGAGTACGTGCGCACCCTGCGCGCCACGCTGCCGGGGCTGGTTATCGGCGGCGACTTCAACTGCTGCCAGCGCGACATCGACCTGCACAACGCCAAAACCAACCAGAACAGCCCCGGCTTTACCCCCGCGGAGCGGGCCTGGTTTGCCGACTTTCTGGCCGATGGCTTCACCGACGCCTTCCGCCACCACCACGGCGACGCGTCCGGCCATTACTCCTGGTGGACGTTCCGCTCCGGCGCCCGGGCCCGCAACGTGGGCTGGCGCCTCGACCACCTGCTGGTTGATGCCGGTCTGCAGCCCCGCATCAAGGCGGCGGGGCATATGACCGATGCGGTGCACTCCGACCATTGCCCGGTGTTCGTGGAACTGGTCATATAAACGCGGGCCCGGTGGAGGGAGCTTCACCGGGCCCGCGTTTTTACCCCAACAGCAGCTCGGCCACTTCCCGGCCGGAAGCCACGGCGGCGTTCAGAGACGGGTATGCCGTGTAGTCGCCGCAGCGGTAGAGCCCCTCGCCCAGCTGCAGGGGCTGCTGCACCGGCTGGCCGGCGGCGTAGGTGGGCAGCGCGTGCGGAATGTGGTAGGTGCGCAGGTGCTGCCAGTGCGCCGCAGCGGGCCCAAACCACGCCGTCAGCTCCCCGCGCAGGCGGGCCGTCAGCTCTTGCTCCGTCATGGTCTGGGAGCCGTGGGTGCTGACCGAAATCAGGGTGCGGCCCGCGGGGGCATACGCCGGGGCCACGTCGCTGGGAAAGGCCACGTTGTGGGCCAGGCTGTCCGGGGCGGCGTTCAGGCGCAGCAGCTGGTCGGCGCGGCCCGGCGAGTGGTCGGCGGCGAAATAGGTGCAGGTAGTGCGCCGCCAGGCAGTTGGCACCGGCTGCCGGAGCGTGGGCAGCAGGCGGGCGGCGGCTTCGCCATCCACGGCCACTACCACGGCGGCTGCTTCCAGCGTTTCCCCGTCCGCCAGGCGGACGGTTTGGCCTTCTATAGCTGCCACCCTGGTGCCAAGGCGTACCGCGCCGGTGGGGAGGCGGGCGGCCAGCTGCTCGGGAATCTGCTGCATACCCAGGGCGGGCACGGTCGCCTCGCCCCGCACGAATTGCTGAAACACGAATTCGAAGAAGTTACTGGCCGTGGTCAGCTCCCGGTCCAGAAACACGCCCCCGAAGAACGGGCGGAAGAAGCGGTTGATGATCTGCTCACTCCAGCCGTAGCTGCGCAGAAAGGTAAGCGTATCGGTAGACGGGTGCGCCAGCAGCTGGGCGCTGGTCTGGCGCTGAATCTGCTGCACGAAGCTCAGAATCCGAAGCTTGTCGGCCAGCGTGCCGATGGAAGAGGTGAGGGCCGTAAAGGCCGCCAAAGGCTGTTGGAGCGGGTTCTGCAGCGTCGTTTCGCGCCCGTCTTCCAGCCGGATCACCGCGCCGGAACGGAAGGCGCGCAGCTGCAGGGCGCCGTAGTCGAGCAGGCGCTGCACCTCGGGGTACTTGGTGAGCAGCACCTGGAAGCCCCGGTCGAGGCGGAAGCCGTCGGGCGTCACGTCGGTGCGCACCCGGCCGCCGACGGCATCATCGGCTTCGAGCACCAGCACGGTGCGGCCGGCGCGGTGCAGGTAGCTGGCACAGGCCAGGCCCGCCATGCCGGCCCCGATAATGATGATTGGTTTGGGCGAAGCAGGATCGGTAGCAGTCATGCCTTGGCAAACCGCAAAAGGTAGCCCAGGGTTACGGCGCCGGGCTGCTGACGGGTTAAAACAGCGGCTTGCGCTTCTTCATCACCTTGCGGGTTTTCATCGTGTACAGCTCGGCCACGCCGTCGCGGTGCAGGCGCACCTGCCACACGCCCATAGCGTCGCCGAGGCGGTAGCCGGTGGCCTGGTCGGCGGGGTATTGCTGCTTGATCAGGGCGTAGTCGGCCGCGGCAACGTCCCGGCCCACGGTACCGTGGCAGCGCAGGCACTGGGCGTCGGTGAGGGTGATGGGGCGCTGGTAGACGAAGGTTTCGGCGTCGATCCGCCGTACGAGGTGGGCCGTGGCCGTATCGGGGCGGAGGTCGGCGGCAGTGAGCGGGGCCTGGTTCTGCGGGTTGCGCGGCCGGCGGCTCAGGCGGCGCGGCACGGCCCGGAAGATGCGGGCCAGGGAGTCGGTGGTGGCGTAGCCTTCGGGGCGGCAGACGGGCAGCGCCGCGGCCACGCCACCGGCCGACAGCCGGGCCGCGAGCTGGCGGCGCAGCTCCTGATCGGCGGAGCGGGTGAGCGAGTCGCCGGCCCAGCGGGCGGCGCGGAGCAGGCCGGCGGGCAGGATGCGCTTCACCGTCATGTTTTCGAGGGTGGTGGCAATCTGCTTCCCGTTGCGGATGTGCTCAATCTGGTCGGGACGGCAGGCAGACAGCAACAACCCCAGCCCCGCAACAACCCCGGTAGCACGAACGACAAAACGCATACGCAGCAGAAAAAAAACCGCCTTACCCCAGTGGGGCCCGACGCAGTGAAAGCAGAAGTCAAAGGTAAACCCGCCGCCGGGCCCGCCGGTTATCGGGCCAGCAGATACTGCTGCAGCGCCGCGAAGGTCGCCGGCAGCACCACGCTTTGTTTTTCCCGCGTCAGCAGGTCGCCCAGCGCTTCCGGCACCGGCACCCGGGTTCCGATAATGGGCTCCACCACGTCGTAGAACTTCACCGGGTGGGCCGTGGCGAGGAAAATACCGTGCGCCGCCGGGTGGTGGGCCAGATACTGCTGCAGGGCCTCATAGGCCACCGCGCCGTGCGGGTCGAGCAGGTACCCGTGCTGCTCATACACGGCCCGGATAGCGGCCGCCGTCCGGGTATCCGACACGGTATAGCCGCTGATGCGCCGTTGCATTGCCTCAAACTCCTGGCCGAACAGCTCCAGGATGCGCACGAAGTTGCTCGGGTTGCCTACGTCCATGGCGTTGGAAATGGTGGCCACGGCCTCCTGCGGGAGGAAGCGGCCGCTGCGCAGGTACTCCGGCACGGCGTCGTTGGCATTGCAGGCGGCCAGGAAATGCTGGGCCGGCAGCCCCGACGCGTAGGCCAGCAGCCCGGCGCAGAGGTTGCCGAAATTGCCGCTGGGCACCGCGAAAACCGGCGGCCCGGCGTGGGGCCACTGCTGCCAGGCAAAGCAGTAGTACAGCTGCTGGGGCAGCCAGCGGGCCACGTTGATGGAATTAGCCGACGTGAGGAAGTAGCGGCGGCCCAGCTCGGCATCCCCGAAGGCCTGCTTCACCAGCCGCTGGCAGTCGTCGAACGTGCCCTGCACCTCCAGCGCCGTGATATTGCGGCCCAGCGTGGTCAGCTGCAGCTCCTGCACCGAGCTGACCTTGCCCGCCGGGTAGAGAATGATGACCTCGACGCCTTCCACGCCCAGAAAGCCGCTGGCCACGGCCCCGCCGGTGTCGCCGGAGGTAGCGACCAGCACGGTTACTTTGGCCTGCCCCTGCCGGGAAAAGTAGCCCAGGCACCGGCTCATAAACCGCGCCCCCACGTCCTTGAAAGCCAGCGTGGGGCCGTGAAACAGCTCCAGCGCGCTGCTCCGCGCCGTGACTTCCACCAGCGGAAACGCGAAGTCCACCGCCTCGGCGCAGATGTGGCGCAGCACGGCCTCGGGAAGTGTGTCACCCACGTAAGGCCGCATCACCTCGAAGGCAACGGTGGCCGGGTCCAGGGTTTTCAGCTCGCGCAGGAACCTGGCGGAAAACTGCGGAATACGCTCGGGGAAGTAGAGGCCGCCGTCCGGGGCCTGCCCGGCAATGGTAGCCTGACGAAAGTCAACCGGCGGCGCCTGGTGGCGGAGGCTGTAGTAGAGCATGGTAGAGGGCAAATCGGGAGGCAGTGTGAGCCGTCACGCCGCAATTAGAAAGCTACGGCCGGCACGGTCGCCGCCGCCGGCAGAATCCGCACGCCGTCGGGATTGATGGTGCTCACGTAGGTATGAAAGTCGATGCCGGCGCCGGTGTAGATGGCGCGCATGGCGGCGGCCACGCGGTGGGCTGTGGCCTCGTCGCGGCTCAGCATGAAGATGGAGGGCCCCGAGCCGGAAATGCCGCCGCCCAGGGCCCCGGCCGCCAGGCTCTGGGCCTTCACCGCGGCGAAGCACGGAATCAGGATGCTGCGCACGGGCTCGATGATGACGTCTTCCAGGCTGCGGCCAATCAGGTCGTAGTCGCCTTTCATCAGGCCCGCAATCAGGCCGCCCACGTTGCCCCACTGGGTAATGGCATCCCTGAGCAGCACTTCCTTTTTCAGGATTTCGCGGGCGTCGGAGGTTTTTACCTCAATCTGGGGGTGGACCACCGTCACGTAGAGCAGCGGGGCCGGAATCGGGATGATGTCGAGCGGGGTGGTAGAGCGGATCAGGGTGACGCCGCCGTAGATGGCGGGCGCGATGTTGTCGGCGTGGCGCACCCCGGAGGCTACTTCCTCGCCGTAGGTGGCAAACTCAACCAGCTCGGCGGGCGAAAACCGGTGGCCCAGCAGGTGGTTGGCGCCCACCACGGCCCCCGCCGCGCTGGCGGCGCTGCTGCCGATGCCGCTGCCGGGCTTGATTCCCTTGGCAATTTCCACCTCAAACCCGACCTCTTCCGGCACGGCCTTCAGCAGCGCCAGCAGGGCCGCGCCAGCCACGTTGCGCGCGGGCTCGGTGGGCAGGTTGTAGTCGTCGCGGTTGATGATGATGATGATGCCGCGCTGCGCCGTCAGGCGCATCGTCATCGTGTCGTAGGGCTGGCTGAGGGCGAAGCCGAGCACGTCGAAGCCGCAGACCACGTTGGCTACCGTGCCGGGCGCGAGGATGGTGATGGCGTCGGGAGAGAAGGAAGGGGGAAGCATAGGGCGGGCAGAACGGGAACAACAGAATGGAGCCGGCTAAACCCGGGCGGCGCGCATCAGGTCGGCAAAAACCCCGGCGGCCGTGACGTCGGCCCCGGCCCCGGCGCCTTTCACCACCAACGGCTGCTCGGCGTAGCGGTTGGTGTAGAACAGCACCACGTTGTCCTTGCCTTTCAGCTGGTACAGGTCGTGGTCGGGGCCTACTGCCTGCAGGCCCACGGCGGCCTGCCCATCGTTGTACGAAGCCACGAAGCGCAGCTTCCGGCCGGCGGCGGTGGCCGCGTCGTAGAGCTGGCGGAAGTGGCTTTCGTGGGCGGCGAGCTGCTCGTAAAACGCGGGCACGTCGCCGGCCAGGCAGGCGGCGGGCAGGAAGGCGGTGTTGTCGATGTCGGCCATTTCCATCGTCACGCCGGCCTCGCGGGCCAGAATCAGGATTTTGCGGGCCACGTCGGTGCCGCTCAGGTCGAGGCGTGGGTCGGGCTCGGTGTAGCCCTCGTCCTGGGCCTGACGCACCACCTCGGCAAACGGGCGGCGGCCGTCGTAGTGGTTGAAGACGAAGTTGAGCGTGCCCGACAATACCGCTTCCATGCGCTGCACCACGTCGCCGCTGCGCAGTAAGTCGTTGAGCGTGCCGATGACGGGCAAGGCCGCGCCCACGTTGGTTTCGAACAGGAAGCTGGTGTTGAACTCCCGGGCCAGGCTTTTCAGCCGGGCGTAGTTCTGGTAGGCCGAGGCGCAGGCCACCTTGTTGCAGGCCACCACCGCCACGCTTTTGGCCAGCAGCGCCGCGTAGCAGTCGGCCACTTCCGCCGCCGCCGTCACGTCCACAAACACTGAGTTGCGCAGGTTCAGCGCGTGAATCTGCTCAACCAGGTCGTTGAGCTGCAGCTCCTGGCCCTGGGCCAGGCGGTCTTCCCAGGTGTTCAGGTCGAGGCCGTTGGGGTCCAGCACGTATTGCCGGCTGTTGGCCAGCGCCACCACGCGCAGCTGCAGTTGCAGCTTGTCGAGCAGGTAGCGCTGCTGCTGCTGGAGCTGGCCGAGCAGCTTGCGGCCCACGTTGCCCACGCCCACGATAAACACGTTGATCTGCTTGTACTCGACCTCAAAAAAGGCTTCGTGCAGCACGTTGATGGCCTTCTTGACATCCGAGGCCTGAATGACGGTGGAAATGTTCTTCTCCGACGAGCCCTGGGCGATGGCGCGGATGTTGACCCCGTTGTGGCCCAGGGCGCTGAACAGGCGGCCGCTGATGCCGGGATGGTTCTTCATGCTTTCCCCCACCAGCGCCACAATGGCCAGCCCGGTTTCCAGCCGTAGCGGCTCCAGCCGGCGGGTGCTGATTTCGTGGGCAAACTCCTCGTCCACGGCCGTCCTGGCGCGTTCGGCATCGGCTGCGCCCACGGCCACCGAAATGGAGTGCTCCGAGGAGCTTTGGGTGATGAGAATGACGTTGACGCGCTCCCGGGCCAGGGCCTCAAACAGCCGCTTACTAAAGCCCGGTACGCCCACCATGCCGCTGCCTTCCAGGTTAAGCAGGGTCAGGCCGCCGATGCTGGAGATGCCGCGCACCGTGTCCCGGGTCCGGGGCGGGGCCACTTCCACCAGGGTGCCGTAGTCGGCCGGGGCGAAGGTGTTTTTGATCCGGAGCGGAATGCCCGCGTGCATCACCGGCTGAATGGTGGGCGGATACAGCACCTTGGCCCCGAAGTGCGACAGCTCCATGGCCTCCTGGTAGGAAATGTGCGCAATGGGCTGGGCGTGGCGCACCAGCCGCGGGTCGGCCGTCATCATGCCGCTCACGTCGGTCCAGATTTCCAGGCGGCTGGCTTGCAGGGCCACGGCGAAGATGGCCCCGCTGTAGTCGGAGCCGCCGCGGCCCAGCGTGGTGGTGGTGCCCGCCGCGTCGGCGGCAATGAAACCCGGCACCACGTGGATGGCTTGCGGCCCGGCGGCCACGCAGTCGCGGATCAGCTGGTTGGTGGTGGCGAAGTCTACCTCCGCGGCGCCGAAGCGGGAGTTGGTGCGAATCAGCGCCCGGCTGTCGTGCCAGGCGTGGGCCGTGCCGGTGGCCTGCAGCCGCGCGGCCACCAGCTGCGAGGAGAGCAGCTCGCCGAAGCTCATGAGCCGGTCCAAGGTGCGCGCGGATAGCTCGCCGAGGGCAAACACACTGCTGCAGATGGCTTCCAGCTCGTTGCAGCGGCGCTTCACCTGACTCAGCGCCGCGCTCTGGCTGGCCACCGGAATCAGCTCTTTCACCGCCTCCAGGTGGCGCTGCTCGATGTGCAGCAGCAGCTCCTGGTAGGCTGCCTGGCCCGCGGCGGCCCGCTGCCCGGCCGCCATCAGCGCGTCGGTGATGCCACCCAGGGCCGACACCACGACCACTACGGTATCCTGCCGCGCGGCCTCCAGAACGATGTCCAGTACCCTGAGAATGTTGGCCCCATTGGCCACGGACGTACCGCCGAATTTTAGAACCTGCATAAACGAGGGAGTTGGAACGCGCATGAAAAAGCCCGCTGCGTCCGTCCGGATTCCGAAGAATGCGGGGGGCGGCGGGCTGCTGAACTCGAAGAAGGAGTGGGGGGAATGGGCAGCCCGCTAGCGGGTAGTGACCATGCGTGTGGGCGTGACTGCGAAGGAAGCAGTCGGGGCGGGGGCAAACGGAAGATTCGGGAGACGCTGAACCATTCGGGCAGGAGTGTGGGGCCAAAGTAGGAATTTTTCCCGGCCAAACCAGTACCCAATAAGAAAGGTACTACCGCCCGGCCGGACCAGCGCCGGCGTGCATCGGCCGGCGCTGGTCCGGCTGGTAGTGCTGGGAAGCGGCAACAAGGGCCCGGATTTGTGGTGTTAGATTCCGTATCTTTACAGCCTAATACAACTCTCTGAAGGCAAGATGCTAGATAAACTGGAAGCCATTCGCCAGCGCTACGAAGACGTCAACGAACAGCTGATGCAGCCCGAGGCTATGAGCGACATGAAGCGCTACAAGTCTCTGAACAAGGAATACAAGGACCTGGGCAAAATCGTGACGGAGTACCGCCGCTACCAGGAGGTGCTGTCCAATATTGAAGGAGCCCGCGAAGTTATTTCGACCGAGAAGGACGAGGACTTCCGCCAGATGGCCAAGGACGAGCTCGAAGGCCTGCTGCCCGAGCAGGACCGCCTCGAAACCGTCATCAAGGATTTGCTGCTGCCCCGCGACCCGAACGACTCCAAGGACGTTATCATGGAAATCCGGGCCGGCGCCGGCGGCGACGAAGCGGCCATTTTCGCCGGCGACCTGCAGCGCATGTACATGCGCTACGCCGAAAAGAACGGCCTGAAGATGGACCTCATCGACGCCACCGAAGGCACCTCGGGCGGCTACAAGGAAATTATTCTGGCCGTGAAGGGCGAGGACGTGTACGGCAAGCTCAAGTTTGAGAGCGGCGTGCACCGCGTGCAGCGCGTACCGGCCACCGAAACCCAGGGCCGCATTCACACCTCGGTGGCCTCCATCGTGGTGATGCCCGAAGCGGAGGAGCTGGACGTGCAGATCGACATGAACGACGTGCGCAAGGACCTGTTTATGTCATCGGGCCCCGGCGGGCAGTCGGTAAACACGACCTACTCGGCCGTGCGCCTCACCCACCTGCCCACGGGCCTGGTGGCGCAGTGCCAGGACCAGAAGTCGCAGCTCAAGAACTTCGACAAGGCCCTGCAGGTACTTCGCTCGCGGATCTACGAAATCGAGCTGGCCAAGAAAAACGAGGCCGAAGGCGCCCAGCGCAAAAGCATGATTGGCAGCGGCGACCGGAGCGACAAAATCCGCACCTACAACTACCCCCAGGGCCGCGTGACCGACCACCGCATCGGCTACACGGTGCACAACCTGGCCAGCGTGATGGAAGGCAACATCGACGACTTCGTGGAGCAGCTGCGCATTGCCGAAAGCGCAGAGCGCTTGAAGGAAGGCGTTTCGTAGTCTTTTGCACTAAGCCGGTTCCCAAACCGTTTGTCATCCTGAGCCTGCGAAGAACCTTATCCCCCCGGCGCGCGTCGTGGCCCGGGATAAGGTCCTTTACAAGCCCAGGATGACCCGTTTTTAAGCTGCTCTTGCCCGCCTCTCATGCGCTTTCTGCTACCGCTGCTATTCGTTGCCTCCTGCCTGCTCACGGCGCTGCCCGGCTGCGAGCCGAAGGAAAATCTGCTGACTACGGATGCCGGCGCCCGGCTGGCATTCTCGACCGACACGGTGATGTTCGACACGGTCTTTGCCCAGGTGGGCACCGTGACCAAGCGGCTGTGGGTGTATAACCGCAACCGCCGGGCCGTGAAGGTGGAGCAGATTACGCTGGCGAATCCCGGCGGCACGCCGTATTCGCTGGTCATCAACGGCAACGAGGGCCCGGCCGCCAACAACGTGGAAATCCGGGGCGAGGACAGTTTGCAGATCCTGGTGCGCGCCCTGCTCGGTCCCGGGCAGCAAACCGAGGACAAGCCGTTTCTGGTGGAGGACCGGCTGCAGTTTCGCACCAACGGCAACAACCAGGACGTGAAGCTGATATCGTACGGCCGCAACGCCTACTTCCACCGCAACCAGATTCTGCCCTGCATTGAGGAGTGGAAGAATGACCGGCCCCATGTCATCTTCGGGGCCGTGCTGGTGAGGCCGGGCTGCGTGCTCACCATTCAGCCCGGTACCCGCGTGTACTCGCACGCCGGCGCGGCCATCATCGTGCGGGGCACGCTGCGGGTCAATCCGGACTTTGCGCCCACCACCCCGCTCAAGGCCGATGACCGCAACATCGTCCGCTTTGCCGCCGACCGGCTGGAACCGGCCTACAACGACGTGCCGGGGCAGTGGGCGGGCATCCAGTTCGACTCTACCAGCCGCAACAACGTGGTGCGCTACGCCGAAATCAAGAACGCCTCGTTTGCCCTGCTCGTGTACAACCCCGGCAACCAGCAGCCCCGCCCCAACGTGCTGCTTGAGCATACGGTGATTAAGAACATTTCCGGCGCCACGCTGTCGTTTGCCAACGGCGGGCAGGCGTTTGAAGGGGCCGGCATCTTCAGCTTCTCCGGCGATTTTACCCTCAACAACTGCCTGCTCACCAACTGCGGCGAGTACGCCCTGCGCGCCGTGGGCGGGGGCCAGTACAATCTGAACTTCTGCACGGTGGCCAACTATACGCCCCAGTTCCGGCGGGAAACCAGCTCGCTGTTTTTTACCAATAAAGCCCTGCGGGCCAACCTGGCCAACCCGATTCAGACCAGCATCACGATTCAGAACTCGATTATCTGGGGTTCCCTGGAGGACGAGCTGGGCTTTGAAAACAACGGGACGCCCTACCCGATTGCGGTGCAGAACAGCATCCTGCGCACCAAGGCCTTCCGCACCCAGCTCGGCGTCAACGACAACCTGATCAACAGCAACCCCAAGTTCAGGCGCGCCCCCGACAACGGGTTTGCCGATAAGTTCGACTACCGCCTCGACACGCTTTCCCCGGCCAGCAATCGGCCCGCCCGCGGGGCCCGCCTCGACTTCGACCTGCTGCACGTACCCCGCGGCGCTGCTCCCGACTTGGGCGCCTACGAGCGGACTAACCCTTAGACTGTACGATGCGCTGGATTCAGAAACGCCTGCGGCTGCCGGCCGTGCGCCGGGGCTTCCACCTCGTTACCGATCTGCTGGTGGCCGAGCTGCCCGAGCTGGAAGCACTGACGGTGGGCACGGCGCACTTCTTCCTGCAGCACACCTCGGCCAGCCTGAGCATCAACGAAAACGCCGACCCCACGGTCCGCCACGACTTCGAGGAGTTCTTCAACCGCGCGGCCCCCGAAAATGCTCCTTACTTCCACCACACCCAGGAAGGCCCCGACGACATGCCTGCCCACCTGAAGGCGGCCCTGCTGGGCGCGTCCGTCACCATCCCGATTACCAACGGGCAGCTGGCGCTGGGCACCTGGCAGGGAATCTATCTGGGGGAGCACCGCAACCATGGCGGCCGGCGCTGGGTGGTAGTGACGCTCATGGGCGAGTAGCCGCGCTACAGTACCCGTACCGCCGCCGAATAGCGCAGCGTGTCAAACAGCACCAGCTTCTGCAGGCCCCGCACCCGGTAGCTGCGCAGCCTGCCGGCCTCGTAGCTCAGCACCAGCTTCTTCTGCGAGAAAAACAGCGGATTGTCCTGGGAAAGAGTGGCCGTGACTTCCCGTACCCCTGCACGGTCGGACACTACGGCCAGCTGCTCCACGGCGTGCTCGATGCCGGGCTTGCGCACGTAGGTTTGCCGCAGGCCGGCGGCCGTGGGCTCGGGGGGCAGCGCCGCGTAAGCCCCGAGCAGCGCCGTTTTGTTGATGTCGGCCTGGTAGAAAACCTGGAGCTCCTTGCTCCAGTCCACGTGCGCTACCCGCGCCGTTTCCTGCGCTCCGCCGCGCAGCTGCACCTGCTTTTCCACCGCCGGGTTCTGCCGGGTGAGCAGGGCCGTCTGGGCGTCGAGCAGGCCCTTTACGTCAAAGTACAGCGGCGGCCGGGTGGGTTGGCCCGCCTGCGCGGCTTCCTCGGGCCCGCAGGCGCCGACCAGCAGCAGCAGCGGCGCGGCCAGCCAGGGGCTACGCATTCGGCAGCAGGAGCGCCGCGCCGTTTGGGTGCAGCAACGACAGTCCGGTCATATCAGCCGGCTGGGGCAGGCCCATCAGCTCCAGGATCGTGGGCGCAATGTCGCCCAGCCGGCCATCGGTGAGGCTGCCCTGGTAGTCGTTGTCGGCCAGGATGCAGGGCACCAGGTTGGTGCTGTGGGCGGTATTGGGGCTGCCGTCGGGGTTTATCATCACCTCGGCGTTGCCGTGGTCGGCGATGATAATGCAGGCATAGTCATTGGCCAGGGCGGCTTCCACCACGTCGCGGGCGCAGGTGTCGGTGGTTTCCACTGCTTTCACCACCGCATCAAACACGCCGGTGTGGCCCACCATGTCGGGGTTGGCGAAGTTGAGCACGATGAAGTCGGCCGAGCGGGCCTGCAGCTCCGGCACCAGGGCGTCGCGCAGGTCGTAGGCACTCATCTCGGGCTGCAAATCGTAGGTGGCCACCTTGGGCGAAGCGCGCATGATGCGGGTTTCGCCCTCGAACTCCAGCTCCCGGCCGCCGCTGAAAAAGAACGTCACGTGCGGGTACTTCTCGGTTTCGGCAATGCGGATCTGCTTTTTGGCGTGCGCGGCCAGCACTTCCCCGAGGGTATTTTCAAGGTTGTCCTTGTCGAAAACCGGGGTGACGCCCACGAAGGTGGCGTCGTAGTTGGTCAGGGTCAGGTAGTTCAGGTTCAGGCGGTGCATGTTGAAGGCATGGAAGTCCTGCTGCGTCAGCGCCTGCGTAATTTCGCGGCCCCGGTCGGTGCGGAAGTTGAAGCAGACAACCACGTCGCCTTCCTGAATGGTGGCCAGCGGCTGCCCATCGGCCCCTACTTTTACAATGGGCTTCAGAAACTCATCCGTCACGCCCTCTTTATAGGAGTCGAGCATGTTCTGGATCAGGTTCTGCGAGGGCGTGCCGGTGCCATTCACCAGCAGGTCATACGCCACTTTCACCCGTTCCCAGCGGTTGTCGCGGTCCATGGCGTAGTAGCGGCCCACGATGGAGGCAATCTTGGCGCCGCTACGCTCCAGATGCTGCTCCAGGTCGTTGACGTAGTTCACGCCGCCTTTGGGGTCGGTGTCGCGGCCGTCGGTGAAGGCGTGGATGAACACCTTGTGCACGTCGGCGTCGTGGGCCAGGGTGCAAAGGGCTTTGAGGTGGTCGATGTGGGAATGCACGCCGCCGTCGGAGAGCAGGCCGATGAAGTGCAGATTCTTGCCGGTGGTGCGGGCGTACTCAAACGCCTTTTCCAGCGCCGGTACCGTGCCCAGCTTCCGCTCCCGAATGGCTTTGTTGATGCGCACCAGATCCTGGTACACCACGCGGCCGGCCCCGATGTTCATGTGGCCGACTTCGGAGTTGCCCATCTGTCCGTCGGGCAGGCCCACGGCCTCGCCGGAGGCCTGAAGCTTGCTGTGCGGGAAGCGTTGGAACAAGGAGTCAACGAAAGGCGTTTGGGCCTTGTCTACTGCCGACGCCTCTTTGTTCTGCGCCAGACCCCAGCCGTCCAGAATCACCAACAATACCTGTTTGTTCATAGCTGCAAAGATAGGGGCCGAGGCCCGGAACGTACGCATTAAGTTGGTTTCTGTTCATTTACGTTAACTTACCCCCAGCACGGTTCGGCCATCAGAATCTTTTATTCGTATGGGGCAGTTGGCATAGTTTTAGCAAACAGCCTGATGCATTCCCTCCCCTAGTATGAAACGTACCCTCCTTCATGCAGTGGCCATCGTCTGGCTGGTGCTCCTCTCCGTAACAGTAAACGCCCAGGGTGAAGGGTTCGCACCGGTGCGTAACGCCATCCGGGGCGGTTCGTCCAAAGAGCTGGCGCAGCATTTCGGCTCTACCGTGGAGCTGAGCTTCGACGGCGACAAGCAGAGCTACAGCGCCACGCAGGCCGAGTTTGTGATGAAAGACTTCTTCGCCAAGAACTCTCCCGCCGGCTTCGACTTCGTGCATTACGGCGGCAGCAACGAGGGCACGCCCTACGCCGTGGGCAAGTACGTGAGCAAAAGCGGCGCCTACCGGATGTTCGTCAAGATGAAATCGGCGCAGGGCAACCTGGTCATCGACACCATCGACTTCACCAAGGAATAACCTGCTGCCTGCTAACGCGCTACGGTAACCGTTTGAGAAAAAACTACTTACTCCGGTTGCTTTTCCCCGGTTCGTAGCTTCCGAAATTCAGCTTTCTTTGCCAAGGCCCCGGCGCAAGTCGGGGCCTTTTTCTATTTTTGCACCGTGCAAAAAGCTCCTTACCTCACCCCGGAAGCCCTCACCGCCTTTATTCGTACGGCCCTGGCCGAAGATATCGGCGACGGTGACCATTCTTCCCTGGCTTCCATTCCCGCCGAGGCCCGGAACCGCGCCCATCTTTTAGTGAAAAGTGAGGGCCTGCTGGCCGGCATCGAGCTGGCCCACCTGATCTTTAGCGAAGTAGACGCCGACCTGCGCGTCACCCAGCTACTCAACGACGGCACCCGCGTCAAGCACGGCGACATTGCTTTTACCGTGGAAGGCAAAGCCCAGAGCATCCTGACTGCCGAGCGGCTGGTGCTCAACTGCATGCAGCGCATGAGCGCCATTGCCACCTACACGGCCCACCTTACCAGCCTGCTGGCCGGTACCAGCGCCAAGCTGCTCGATACCCGCAAAACGACCCCTAACTTCCGCCTCTGCGAGAAGTGGGCCGTGCTCATCGGCGGCGGCGTCAACCACCGCTACGGCCTGTTCGACGGCATTATCCTCAAGGACAACCACGTCGACTACGCCGGCGGCATCCGGCTGGCCATTGAAGCTACCCACGCCTACCTGGCCCGCACTGGCCGGCAGCTGCCCATCGTGGTGGAAACCCGCACGCTGGCCGAGGTGCAGCAGGTGCTCGACACCGGCGGCATCACCCGCATCATGCTCGACAACATGGCCCCCACGCTGCTGCGCAAGGCCGTGGCGCTGGTGGCCGGCCGCTTCCCTACCGAGGCTTCCGGCGGCATCAACGAGCAGACCATTGCCGAAGTGGCCGGTACCGGCGTCGACTTTATCTCCGTCGGCGCCCTGACCCACTCCGTCAAAAGCCTGGACCTGAGCCTGAAAGCTTATTGAGGTGCGGTTTGTTTGATGAGCCAAGCGCTGTGGCGGGGCTGGCCCCTGGTCGAGCGGACCCCGGCCAAGCGGCGCATCAAGAAGCAGTACCTCCGCACCTGAACCAAATACAGCCCATTACGTCAATGCAACAACCCAATCAGCGCGGTGGCTACCGCCAGGCGCAGGGCCAGGGCCCGAGCCCGATGGCCATCCGCACCAAGAAATACCAGCTCAGCACCGACACCTATACCCGCATGGCCATGAGCCAGGTGTGGAAAAAGGAGTGGTGGTACGCCCTGATTCCCTTTGCCGTCGGGGTGCTGCCCGCCGCCATCTGGCCCTCGTGGTGGTGGCTGCTGCTGGCCGTGGTGCTCACGCTGCTCTACGTGCTGCTGCGCTCGGCCCAGATTACCGGCGTGGCCCAGATGGAGCAGAGCAAGGCCCTGTTTGAGCGGCTGAACTATGAAATCGACAACAAGCAGATTCTGCTGCGCCTGAACGAGACCAAGGGCATGGGCCTGACCTGGGACATGATTGGCAAGGCCCGCCGCGACGCCGACGCCTACCTGCTCTGGCTGCAGCCGCCCGCCGAGGCCGAGCAGCTGCCGGGCTTCCGCGGCTGGCTGGGCCGCACGTTCACCGTGCCCGTATTCCTGCACCTGCCCCTGCGCATCTTCAACTCGCCGAACGACATCAAGCTGTTCGACTCGATGCTGCGCCGCAAAAACCTGCTGCCCGCGCTGGAAGTGCCGGTAGCGGCGCCGCCCGCCGCCGCCGGCCCCCCGGCCGCGTAACTTTTCGCGGCGGCGGCCGGTATCAGCTTGCCGGCCGAGGTCGGCGGCGCCCAGGCCGCGGCATTTGCTCTTCCGTGTTTACTTTTGCGCCGCACTCGTGCGGTGCTCTCCATTTCTGCCGCCCGGCGGCTCTTCAACCGCTCACGATTATGACCAAAAATCTTCTGCTCTCCGGCCTTGCCCTGGCTACCCTCGCGCTGAACGCCTGCAGCAGCGAGCCTTCCGACTACCGCCCCGACAAGAAAGTGTCCCTGGACATGGTGGCTCCCGGTACCCGCTCGTCTGACAACTTCGATCAGGCCTCGGCGGAAGCTCCGCACCAAGCCAAGGGCGCGGCTATTGCGCACCCCATCAGCACCAACGGTGCAGTGGACGAGGTCGATGTGAACGTGCGCAACAAGCCCTCGGCCGAGAAAGCCATGAGCGCCAACGCGGAAGAGGTGGAGCGTACCAAGCAGGGCTCTGATGCCGCCAAGCTGAAAGCCGAGCCCCACGCCATGCCCCGCGGTACCAGCGGCGGCCAGCTGAAAGAGGAATAGTTCGGCAGCGTTTGCCGGGCACTAACTGCCGCCGACGCTGAGTTGGCGGCAGTTATCGTTTGGGGCAACTACCACTCCGCCCGGTGGTCTGGCGCCTTTCCGAAGCGGGTTTCTTTCCACTGGTACCGGCCGTCCGCGCCGGGGCGGCCAGGCTTTTTTTTTCGTTCTGATGTCAACCGAAATCGAGTGGTTTAGCACGTGGTTCGACTCGCCGTACTACCATCTGCTGTACCGCGACCGAGACCAACAGGAGGCCCGGGACTTTATCGACGCGCTGCTGGTGCACCTGCACCCCAAGCCCGGGACGCGGCTGCTGGATCTGGCCTGTGGCAAAGGCCGGCACGCCATTTACCTGAGCGAAAAAGGGTACGATGTAACCGGGGTCGACCTTTCCCCGGAAAGCATTGTCTATGCCCGCCAGTTTGCTCAGCCGCAGCTGCACTTTGAGGTGCACGACATGCGCGACCCGCTGCCCTGGGGGCCGTTCGATTTCATCTTCAACCTGTTTACCAGCTTCGGCTACTTCGCCGAGGAAACTGAGAACGTGGTGGCGCTGCGCTCGGCAGCGGCGGCGCTGCGCCCCGGCGGCAAGATGGTCATCGACTTCATGAACACCGAGCGGGCCGTATTTGAGCTGGTGGGCCGCGAGGAAAAAACTGTCGACGGCATCACCTTCCACCTGCGCCGCCACCTCGACAACGGCTTTATTGTGAAGGAAATCCGTTTTACCGACCCCGAAGGCCGGGCCCAGTTTTTCGAGGAGCGGGTGCGGGCCCTGCGGCGGGTGCAGTTCGAGGAGTACTTCCTGATGGCTGGCCTGCGCCTGGCCGAAGTCCTGGGCGACTATCACCTGACGCCTTATGACGGGCACCGCAGCCCGCGCATGATCTTCGTGCTGAAAAAGTAGGCCGCTGGGCTGAGGTGCCGGGCCGGCACGGGAGCCGCAGCAGCTGGTCGTGCCGGGCTGGCCGCCTCGCGCACCAAACAAATACCCAATTACTATGTGGATTGCCGTTCTGCTGCTGTTTCTTACCGTACTCGGGGCCGGGTGGCTCACCCGCTTCGTGCCCACGGCCCGCACCACCTGGATGAAGCCGCTGCTGGCTTTTAGCGGCGCTTACCTGTTTACGCTCACCGTGACGCACCTGCTGCCCGAGGCGCTGGCGCTGGCGCCCACGGCCACGCACCGCGTGGGCTACTACGTGCTGGCCGGCTTTTTCGGGCAGCTGATTCTGGAAGTGTTTTCTCAGGGCGTCGAGCACGGCCACGTACACCACAATACTGCCCACGCCGGGCAGGTGCCGTTTATGCTGCTGTTTTCCCTGGTCATTCACTCGTTTCTGGAAGGCAGCATCCTGGTGAAATCCCCCGAAGTCGGGGCCGTCAGCCAGGATTTCTACGCCATCCTGACCGGCGTGGCCCTGCACCACATTCCGGCCGCCTTCGCCCTGATGGCCGCGCTGCTGCTGCGGCTGAACAGCTTCCGGCGGGCGCTGCCTTATCTGGTGCTGTTTGCCCTGGCCGCGCCAGCAGGCATCATCGTCAGCAACTACGTGGTGCTGGAGCAGCTGCTGACCGGCGGGCTGTATGCCGCGCTGCTGGGCCTGGTGGCCGGCAACTTTCTGCACGTCTCCACCACCATTCTCTTCGAAATCAGCCCGGAGCACAAGCTCAACTGGCCCAAGCTGGCGGCTACGCTGGCCGGCTGCGCCCTGGCGCTGGCCGTAGACATCGTGCAGCCCTGAGTCGTTTGGCGGCTACTCGCCGTCGGAGTCCAGCACCGGGCCACTGCCGTGCAGGTAGCGCTCCGGCTGGGCGGCCCGGGCGGTCTGCCGGGCCAGGGCCTCCTGCATATCCAGCCGCCGCCGGCGCATGGCCACTACAATGTCGATGGCCTCCTTGCTGATGCCAAGCGCGTGGTAGGTGTGGACGAAGCAAAAATGCAGGACGGCACCGCCGCCGCCAGCGGCGGCCTTATTCCTGACGCAGAGCCGCCAGCTGCTCAAAGAGAGCCTTTTCCTGGTCGGTCAGGTTGTGGGGCAGCGTCAGGGTGAGCCGCAGGTACAGGTCGCCGACCTGGCCGGGGCTCTGGTAGTTTGGAAAGCCCTTGCCGCGCAGCCGCAGCCGGGTGCCGCTGGCCGTATCGGGCTTGATCTTGATTTTGACCGGCCCCGACAGCGTTTCAACCACCTGCTCGCCGCCCAGCACGGCTTTGTAGAGGCTCACCGGCACGTCCATGGTCAGGTCGTCGCCGGTGCGGGTGTAGCGCGGGTCGGGCTGCAGGCGCAGCGTGATGTAGAGGGAGCCGGCGGGGCCGCCGTGGCGGCCGGGGCCGCCCTGCTCGCGCAGGCGGATGGTTTGCCCGTCTTCGGCCCCCGGCTTGATGCTGATGCGCAGGCTTTTGCCGTTGACGGTGAGCGTGCGGGGGCCGCCGCAGAACGCATCTTCCAGGGTTAGCTCCAGCTCGGCCTGGTAATCTTGGCCGGCCCCGGCCCGCTGGCCGCCGGCCCGCTGCCCGCCGCCCATGCCCCCGAAGATGGAGCTGAAAAAGTCGGAGAAGTCGGTGCCGCCGAACGGGTCCTGGCCGCCGCCCGCGCCGCTGCCCTGCTGCGAGTACTGCGACCAGTCGAAGCCGCCGCTGCCCGGGCGGCGCCCGCCACCTTGTTGGTAGCGCTGGTAGTCGGCGCCGAGCTGGTCGTACTTGCGGCGCTTGTCTTCGTCGCTGAGGACTTCGTTGGCCTCGTTTACCTCCTTGAACTTCTGTTCCGCTTTCGGGTCGTTGGGGTTCACATCGGGGTGATGCTGGCGGGCCAGCTTGCGGTAGGCTTTCTTGATCTGGTCGGTGGTAGCGGTTTTCTCGACGCCCAGAATCTTGTAGTAGTCTTTGTAATCCACAATCGGAGAATTTTGAATGCTGGTTTCCTGGCGGGTCAACCTATGGGGCCGGCGCCCAGCCTTTGCCTGCCGGTTGGTGGGGTGCAAGGTGGGACTTTCTGACGGGAGCTCTGCTTTGAGCGGCTCCGCGCCGGGCCTGCATTGCCATCGGCTGCCGGGCAAAAGCGCAATAGCAAGCCCGTATTAGGCCCGCGCAGGCCTCTTGCCGGCTCAACGCAGGAGCCATGCCTCGGGTTATGGGGCCACGGCGAACTTTTACCGGGCTTTTTGTATTTTACAAGCCTTTACAGTTTCCGTTCTCCCACCTCTCAATCCCACAGTTTATGAAATCACGCGTTTCTCTCGTTGCATTGCTCCTCGTGGCCGGTGCCAGCCTGACGGTCCAGGCCCAAACCAAGATGCCCCCCCGCAAGCCGGTGGCTCCCCGCCAGAAGGTGGTCATCAAAGGGGAGACTATGAAGGACGGGGCCATTATGAAGGAGGGCAAGGTGTTCTTCACCCAGCAGGGCCAGACCAGCCCCGTGACCCAGCCCGTCAGCCTCGTCAATGGCACCAAAATCATGGCCGACGGCTCCCTAACCATGGCCGACGGCACCACGGCGATGCTCCGGGAAGGCGACGTACTATCGCTCAGCGGCCGCCTGACCACCATGGCCATGAAAGCCGAGCAGGATAGCCTGGCGCTGATGGCCAAGTATGGCAAGAAGGGCAAACTGAAGATGAAGACCAAGTAAGCAGCAACAGCTGAAACCCAGGAAAAGCAGCGGCCCGGAGCGTTTCCGGGCCGCTGCTTTTTTATCTTTTGGAATAATCCTGCCAGATGGCCTGCACTTCGGCCTCGTCGCGGGCTTCCACTACCTCATCGATTACAAATTGCACTTCCGCCTCGGTCCAGCCTTCGGCTTCGGCCGTTTTTACGAAGTCGCTCAGGGCCGCAAACCGGTCGGCCTGGGCGGGGGGTGTCCACTGGATTTTCTTACGGATTCTCATGGTGGGGCAAAAGCGAGGGTGAAGTAAACGGGTAATCAGCGGCGAACCGGCGTAGCGGCTTTCACCACCTTGAGCGTCACCGGCGCCAGGCCATCGACCAGCCCGATCTGGTGGGCCGCCTTCTTCGAGAGGTCAATCACGCGGCCCTTGGCGTGCGGCCCCCGGTCGTTGACGGTGACTTTCACTGATTTGTTGGTCCGCTCGTTGGTCACCAGCACCACCGTGCCGAAGGGCAGCGTGTTGTGGGCCGCCGTGAGCTTGCTGTGCCGGTAGATGGCGCCGCTGGTGGTGGCGCGGCCCTCAAATTTGTCGGCGTAGAACGACGCCTGCCCGCTCTGGGTGAAGGTGCGGCTGGCGGCACAGCCGTTGAGGGCGGCCAGCAGCAGGATCAGGCCCGTAATACGGAGCAGCGTTGCTTTCATCGGGAACGGGTTTCTAGTCGGGGCTTTGGGCGGCTTTGTCCGCGGCCGGGATGCGCAGGGCCAGCAGGTTGGCAAAGTTGCCCTGGAAGACGTTGAAGTCAACGGCGCCGCGGATACCGGGCACGTGGGCCTCGTCGCTGTGCTGCCAGATAATCCACCGCTCGCGGGGCAGCTGCGGCGTCTCTACCTCATAATGGGCCAGCCAGAGCGGATACTGGTCGAAGTGCCCGGCCAGGTAGCGCTTGTAAAAGGTGTAGTTGGAGTACAGAATGGGCCGCACGCCGTAGTGGCGCTCCACCAGGCGCAGCCAGGTAGCCACGTTCCGACGCATGTAGGCCACATCGTGAAACTGCGGGGCCTCCACGTCAAGCACGGGCGGCAGGTCGCCGGGAGCCAGCGGCACGGTGCGCACAAACAGGTCGGCCTGCTGGGCGCCGTCGTAGTTGGGCTGGAAGTAGTGGTAGGCGCCGCGGTATACTCCCGCCCGGTGGGCCGCCTGCCAGTTGGCCCGGAAGCGGGAGTCGTGCAGGGTGATGCCCTCGGTGGCCTTGATGAAGGCAAAGCGCACCTGGTGGCGGGCCACCATCGGCCAGTCGATGCGGCCCTGGTAGGCGGAGACGTCGATGCCGTGTACGGAGTAGCCCGCCAGCAGGGGCGTTTTTTCCCGGCCGGTGAGGTGGCTCAGCGTGAGCGTGGCGTAGGCCCGGCGCACGTAGCGGTTTATCTGGCGGCGGTAGAAGCCATAGCCCAGCAGCAGCACCAGCGCCAGCAGCAGCGCGGCCCGTCCCAGCGGACGGCGCCAGCGGGCCGCCGGGCGGCGGGACGAGGCAGGACGTTTGGTCGGAGTCTTCAGCATGGCCATCCCAAAGGTAACGTACAATGCGGGGCCCAAGGTGTCCGGGGCGGAGTAAAAGCCTGGTTTTGGCCGCCCCGCCGCCCTCAGGCCCGGACCTTTGCCCGGCTTTTACCGACCTTTGCGCCTCCCGCTACTTACCTCCCTGCTGCATGACCAAGCTTTCTGACGCCCGCGACGAATCCGGCCACCTGATCCGCGAACTGCACGGCATTACCCTGGCCCAGATTCTGGAATACCTGGTGGCCCGCTACGGCTGGCCGGGGCTGGATGAGCGGATCCGCATCAACTGCTTTTCGGTGAATCCGAGCATTAAGTCCAGCCTTACGTTTCTGCGCCGCACTCCCTGGGCGCGGGCTAAAGTAGAAGAACTATACGTGCAGACCCGCAGTGTCGACGTGGCGGCGGGGCAGGAGAAAAAAGAGGAAAAATAGCAGTAACCAAATAAAATTTTTGGCGTAGGATCCCCCTTTCGCGGTGATAGGCAGGGGCTTGGTATAGTTATTGGCTTCGCTCTAGCCAGCAATTCTGCTTCTCACGCTATCTACTGCTTCTCATGAAAAAGCTCATCCAAAAACTCGCCAGTGCCGTGCTATTCGTTGGCTTGACCCTGGCGGGCAACGCCGCCCTGGCCCAAAACCGCATCGGCGACGCCGTGCAGCAGGGCAAAGGGGCCTACGTGCTCAAAACCGAGCGGGCCGAGTGCATGACCAACACCCTGCTGGGCATTCCTACGGTGCCAGCCAATGGCTGCGTCAACATGACCCAGGAGAAATTCATCGTGACGCCTAGCGGTAATTCCTTTGCTACCTGGAAAGGCACCCTGCCCGAAAACCAGCGGCCGGCCCAGCGCGTCGTCTTCAACTCAACCTACACCGAAGTAGTCGACGGCCCCACGAAGGGCCAGGTGTACAATTCGGTAGCCACGACTGAAACTTCCGGCGCCGTTACCCTCACGTTTGAGCGTAAGCCCAACGGCAATGGGAAAGGCAAAAACAAGAAGTAGTCCCCGGCGCTTTCTGCGGCTTAAAAACAAAAATCATCCTGGTCCAGGATGATTTTTGTTTTTTTACGGCTCTCCACTCCGTGTACTCATGGCCGACGTTTCCAAGAATTCTGGTGGGCTGGCCCTGATGGCCGGCTTTGGCTGCTTTGTGCTGTTCGAAGTCGGCGCCTACTACCTGTTGAAGTTTGCCACCTCGGGGCTGGGCATCCAGAATCAGATGCAGCCCGAAAACACGATTGTCAGCAACTGGGTGAAGACGGTGGTCTTCATGCTGCTGCACCTGGGGCTGGTGGTGGCGGCAGTGCTGGTGCTCAGCAACGGCCTGCCCCGCCGCTACCGCGGGCAGGTCATGGGCTGGTTTTACCTGTCGCTGCTCACGGGCTTCCTGCTGCTGATTCCGCTGTTCGACTATTAGCAGCCGGCCCTAAAAAAAGCCCCTGTGGCTAGCAGCGGCTTGGGTGAGACAAAAGCGTCGGTCGGCCCCGACGATATAAAAAGGCAGCGGCTAGCGCTGGGTGATGTCGATTTCGCGCTGCTGGGCGGCGGGGTCCTTATACGGAATCCGCACGCGCAGCTCGTGGCCCTCGAAGATGGCGTCGATGCGGCTCAGGTCCAGGTTCAGCGGCAACGCCAGCGTCTGGCTGAACAGCGGCGCGCCCAGCTTGTCCCCGGGCTGATGGCGGTATTCGCAGTACACGGTCAGGTTGCTGTCGTTGAGCACGACGTGGAAGTTCTCGGGCCGCACCGAAGGGGCCGCTACCCGTACGACCACGCCCTGCTCGCCCTTGTCCACGCGCAGCATGACCTGCGCACTACCGCCCCCTACCGTGTTCAGCAGGTCGAGTTGCGGGGCAATGTTGCGGATGAATTGCTTGCTGATTAGATTCATGGTTTCTGCTTCTCCTATTTCTTGGTACAGCGGGGATAAGTCAAATGCTGTACCAACATGGAATTCCCGGCTCATGAGTATAAATCAGGTCATAATGTCCTGAAATACGAATGCAGAGAATATTTTGCCAGCCATAGTGGCTGAAATAAAGGTATTTCAAGCCCCAGATAGGCTGCTTCAGGCTGCCGAATGCGCTATGGCAACCCGGGCGCGTACAGCCCTGCCCGGCTCCTCCCTTTCCCGATCGGTATGAACTCAGTGAATCCTTTCGACCTGCTCAGCGTCTCGGCCCGGGCTCCACATGCTATTCACAAAGACGACACCAAGCGCGAAACGAAGCGCATCCGGCAGGAGCTGGTTGGCCTGCAGGAGCGCCTGTACGCCGAAAACCAGCGCAGCGTGCTCGTTGTGCTACAGGGGATGGACGCCAGCGGCAAGGATGGCCTGATCCGGAAGGTGTTCAGCGGTATCAACCCGCAGGGCGTGCGGGTGCAGCCGTTCAAGGAGCCTACTGCTGAAGAGCTGGCGCACGATTTTCTGTGGCGTATTCACCAGCACACTCCCCGGCACGGCATGATTCAGGTCTTCAACCGCTCCCATTACGAGGACGTGCTGATTACCCGGGTGCTGGGACTGGTGACGGCCGGGGAGGCCCGGCGGCGCTTCACGGCCATCAATGCCTTCGAAAAGCTCTTGCAGCAGGCCGGGACTACCATCCTTAAGTTTTACCTGCATATATCGGAGCAGGAGCAGCACGAGCGGCTGCAGGAGCGCGAACAAGACCCCAACAAGCAGTGGAAGTACGAGGCCGGCGACGCTGACAAAGCCAGGCAGTGGCCGCGGTACCGGGCCGTGTACGCCGACGTGTTCAGGCACTGCAGCCCGCCCGGCTGCCCCTGGCACCTGGTGCCCGCCGACCAGAACTGGTACAAGGCGCACGTAGTGGCCCGAACCCTGCGCGACGCGCTGCTGGCCATGAACCCGCAGTTTCCGCCAAACAAAAAAGCCCGCCCCAGGTAGCTGGCGCCAACAAAGCAGCCCACCCGGGGTTGGTAGCTACATTCGTATTTCGCGCCGCTGTCTGCCCTGATGCCTTGCTTATTATGCCCGAAACCTACACCCTTGACTTTCTGCAGCTTGAGTATCGCGCCGATCTGCAGGTGGTGGTAGGCCGCTGGATGCGCCAGGCGTCGCTGGCGGAGCTGCAGCAGGGCTACCAGGCGCTGCTGGAGGTGGCGGCGCCGGCCGGCTGCCGCGGCTGGCTGCTCGACGCGCGCCGTCGCAACAATACGGACCCGGGCATTCAGCGCTGGCTGATCAGCGGCTTCCTGGACGGTGCGGCCGCCCGGCTGGGGGGCCGCGTGCGCCTGGCCTACCTGCTGCCCCCGCCCCAGCTGCGCGACCTGGCGGCCGATGGCGCTTTTCCCCCCGCCGCCTTTTTTGCCGATAAGCCCTACGACGCAACCCGGTTTGTGGATGAGCGGCAGGCGGTGGAGTGGCTGCAGACCGGCCGACATTCCGGGCCGGCACCACTGGGCCAGGCCGCGAAGTCTGAGTAAACGCCGCGCGGCCGGGGCTAGTCCGGCGCCTGGGCCAGCAGCTCATTCTGCCAGCGCAGCTCATCTTCCCGGACCGGAAAAGGCGCCCCGTGGCGAATACTCTGGTACACGGCTTCAAACAGGCCGGCGTAGTTGCCCGGCGGGGTAGGGTAGACGGTGGTGACTTTGTGGTCGGCAGCAGCCAGGGTCAGCGTGCCGGGCTCCGGGTCCAGGCCATACTCCGGGGCCCGCGGCGACATACCCCGCAGCAGCTGCGCCTCCTGCACGTCGCTGCGGGGTTTGACGAAACTGCCCTGGGTGCCGTGCAGCACAAACGACGGCAGCGGCTGGGCAATGAGCAGCCCGCTGGTCACGAACACGTTCAGCCCGGCCGGGTACTGCAGGTGGTAGGTGAAGTAGTCGTCGACCTGGGAGCCGGGGCGGTAGCGGCCGGTGGTTTTGCGGCTGCGCAGCGGGCGCCCAAACAGGCTGATGACCTGATCCAGCAGGTGGGGGCCCAGGTCGTAGAGCAGGCCGCTGCCGGGCACGGGCTCTTCCTTGAACTTCTTGAAGTGCAGGGCGGGCTTAAACCGGTCGAAGCGGAAATGGACCTCGATAAGCTGGCCCAGCTGCCCGCTGTCGACCACCTGGCGCACGGCCTGAAAGTCGGAGTCCCAGCGGCGGTTCTGGTAGGCCAGCAGCTGCCGGCCGCTCTGCCGGGCCAGGGCCCACAGCTCCTCAAACTCGGCTACCGACGTGGCCACGGGCTTTTCCAGCAGCACGTGCTTGCCCGCGCGCAGGGCCTGCCGGGTCAGCTCGGCGTGGGTGTCGTTGGGGGTGTTGACGATGACCAGCTCGATTTCCGGGTCGGCCAGCAGCTCCGCCACCGAGGCGTAGCTGACGACGCCGGGGTAGGTTTCGTGAGCTTCCCGGCGGCTGCGCTCCACCAAAGCCCGGAACCCGAAGCCGGGATGGACACTGAGAAACGGGGCCTGGAAAACCTTGCCCGACATGCCGTAGGCCAGCAGGCCGGTCTGAATGGGAGTACTCATGCTCGTGGGAAGGGCAGGCTCTAGGTGGTGGGCAGGGCAAAGTGCGGATTCTGAATGATGCCCAGCAGGTTGGCAAACGGGTCCTGCACCGAGCCCAGCAGAATGCCGCCGCCCACGTCGTGGACGGCCTCGTGGGCCTGCGCACCCAGGGTCAGCAGCCGCTCGTAGGCCGCCTGGGCATCGGGCACACCCCAGTAGGTAACCGGCCCGGCCGGGCCCGCCACCGGGCCGTCGGGTACCAGGCCCAGCTCGTAGCCGCCCACGCTGAAGCCGACGTAGTAGGGCTCGTCGAAATAGGGCTCCTGCTCCAGCACGGCGCGGTACCACTCGCGTGCTTTGTTCAGGTTACCAACCGGGTACACGATGGTGCGCAGGCCTTGGAGCATACAACGGAGACGAATGAGCGTGAAAGAGGCCGTCAAGCTACAAAAACCGGCTTGCAAAGCGTAGTGCGGCCCGCAGCCCAGCTTACGGCCTTAGTCGGCCAGCAGGGCCTGAGCCCGCAGCCAGTCGAAAATCAGCTGGTCGACCGGCGACACTTCGGGGCGGTGGCGGTAGGTGAGCCAGACCAGCTGCTCGATTTCGGCGGCGGGCTGCAGCGTGCCCTGGTAGTGGGCGTAGTAGCACGTCATGCGCACGAGCAGGCCGGTAGGATGGCCGTGGGCCTGGGCCTCAAACGTGCCCGCGTAGCGCAGGCTGGCCGGGTCGAGGTCCACGGTCAGCTCCTCTTTGATTTCGCGGAGCAGGGTCTGGACGTCGGTTTCCCCGGCTTCGCGCTTGCCGCCGGGAATGTAATACCGGTCTTTGCCGAAGCTGCGGGTGCTCAGCAGCCGGCCTGCGGACAGGTGCAGCCAGGCAATTTTGTCGATGCTGGTCATCAGGGGAGCGGGGACGATGGGGCCGGATACGCCGGGCGCGCTCAAAAGTACGGCGCGGCATTTGGCAAACCCTAAGCCCCGGCCCGGAGTTTAGAGCAACTCACGGCCCCAGCCGGCTTCCTGCTTCTCCCCAACGCCATGTCCAGCCTCTTCACTCCCCTGACCCTGCGTAGCCTCACGCTCACCAACAGAATCGTTGTCTCGCCCATGTGCATGTACAGCAGCCACGACGGCTTCGCCAACGACTGGCACCTGGTTCACCTGGGCAGTCGGGCTGTGGGCGGCGCGGGCCTCATCATCACCGAAGCCGCCGCCGTGGCCCCCGAGGGCCGCATCACCCCCGACGACCTGGGCATCTGGAAAGACGAGCACATTGAGGGGCTGCGGCGTATTACTACGTTTATCCGGGCCCAGGGCGTGGCGGCCGGCATTCAGCTGGCCCACGCCGGGCGCAAGGCCAGCACCTACACCTCGTGGAAAGGGGCGGGCCAAGTGGCCCAGGCCGACGGGGGCTGGACCACGGTGGCCCCCAGCGCCGTACCATTTGCCGATGCCTACCCCACGCCGGTGGCCCTGGACGCGGCCGGCCTGGCCCGGGTGGTGGCCGACTTCCGCGCCGCGACCGTCCGGGCGCTGGCCGCCGGGTTTCAGCTCATCGAAATCCACGCGGCCCACGGGTACCTGCTCCACGAGTTCTTTTCGCCCCTGAGCAACCAGCGCACCGACCAGTACGGCGGCTCCTTCGACAACCGCATCCGCCTGCTGCTGGAAGTGGTGGCGGCTACCCGCGCCGTATGGCCCGCCGCGCTGCCCCTGCTCGTGCGCATCTCGGCCACCGACTGGACCGCGGGCGGCTGGACCGCCGACGAGTCGGTAGCCCTGGCGGCCATTCTGAAGACCAAAGGCGTGGACCTTGTCGACTGCTCGACCGGCGGCAACGTGCCCGCGGCCCCCATTCCCGTCGGACCGCTGTACCAGGTGGAATTTGCCGAGCGGATGAAGCGCGAAACCGGTATGCCCACCGGGGCCGTGGGCCTGATCACCACCGCGGCCGAGGCCGACGCCGTCATCACCACCGGCCAGGCCGACCTGGTTATCATGGCCCGGGAGTTTTTGCGCGACCCATACTTCCCGCTGCACGCGGCCTTCGAGCTGGGCGCCGACGTAGCCTGGCCCGTGCAGTACGAGCGGGCCAGGCCGCGCCGGCAGCGCTAAGCGCGGCACCGGCGTCGGCGCGTGGTGAAAACCGTCAGCCAGGCTTCCGAAGGCGCGGCCCGGGTTTTGGGGCCGGCTGGTACGGTCGTGGACTGGCCACGGGGGCTCGGCGCGGGCAATACCTGACTGCACGGGGAAGAGCGAAACCCGTCTTCTCCCGTCGTCCGGCTGCGGCCGCAATAGTTGCGCGTCGGGCGGCCGGGGACTGATGCAGCCTTTCGTCCGGCTTGGTATCTTTGGCTGACTGCCGTTCTTCCGTTCCTTCCCCGTCCTCCTGCCGTATGATTTCATCTGCTTCCCCCCGCGCCCGCCTGCTGGCCGCCGCTTCGGCCCTGCTGCTCGCCGGCTGCGCTACCAGCCAGACTGCCCCGGCCACTACCGCCGCGGCCCAGGCGGCCCCCGAGCCGGCCACGGCCGCCGCCCCCGTGCTGAAAGGCGTAGGGCTGGACCTGAACGACCTGGACCGCTCGGTGTCGCCCTGCGACAATTTCTATCAGTACTCCGGCGGCAACTGGCTGCGGGCCAACCCGGTGCCCAGCTACGCCACCCGCTGGGGTCCGCGCAACCTGCTCGGGGAGCGGACCCAGGCCCTGCTGCGCCAGATTCTGGACGAGGCAGCGGCTTCCACCACGGCTCCCAGGGGCAGCAATCAGCAGAAGGTGGGCGACTTCTACGCCGCCGGCATGGACTCGGCCGCCATCGAAAAGGCCGGCCTCAAATACCTGCAGCCCGAGCTGGCCCGCCTGGCGGCGGTCAAGGATGCCCGCGGCCTGACCGATATTATGGCCCGCCACTTCATGCTCGGCATGGGCTCCTTTTTCCGCGGCGGCGTGGAAGTAGACGATAAGAACTCCACCGTCTACATCGTCGGTTTCAACCAGGGCGGCCTGACCCTGCCCGACCGGGACTACTACTTCAAGGACGACGCCCGCACCCAGACCATCCGGACGGCGTACCGGAGCTACCTGACCAACCTGTTTGCCCTGCTGGGCGACAACGCGGCCACGGCGAAGAAGAACGCCGCCACCGTGGAGCGCATCGAAACGCGGCTGGCGCAGGCCTCGCGCACCCGCGTGGCCCTGCGCGACCCTCAGGCCAACTATAACAAGCTGCCCCTGGCCGCGGCCCGGCAGCGCTACCCCAACCTGGACCTGCCCCGCCTGCTGACCGGCGTGCAGCTGGGCGCGGCCCAGGAAATAAACGTGGGCCAGCCCGAGTTCTTCGCCGAGCTGAACGCGGCCCTGAAAGCCGAGCCGCTCAGCGACCTGAAAACCTACCTGCGCCTGCACCTGGTGCATTCCGTGGCGGGGGCGCTGCCAAAGGCGTTTGTCGAGGAAAGCTTCCGCTACAACCAGGTGCTGACCGGGGCCAAGCAGCAGACCACCCGCTGGAAGCGCCTGCTGGCCTCCACCGACGGGGCCCTGGGCGAAGCCTTCGGGCAGCTCTACGTCGACAAGGCTTTCTCGCCGGCGGCCAAGCAGAAAGCCCTGGAAATGCTGGGCAACATCAGAGAAAGCATGGCCGACCATATCCGGACCAACACCTGGATGAGTGCCCCCACCAAGGCCGAAGCCCTGAAAAAGCTCAGCGCCCTGCGCGTAAAGATCGGCTACCCCGACCAGTGGAAGGACTACTCGGCCCTGAGTATAAGCCGGGAGTCGTACCTGAAGAACGTGCTGGCGGCCCGGGAGTGGGACTATCGGGAGGAAGCCAAAAAGTACGGCGGCCCCATCGACCGCAACGAGTGGGGCATGACGCCGCCGACCATCAACGCCTACTACAATGCGTCGCTCAACGAGATGGTGTTTCCGGCCGGCTACCTCCAGCCCCCGTTCTTCGACCCCAACGCCGACGATGCCGTCAACTACGGCGCCATCGGCGGAGTGATGGGCCACGAGATGACCCACGGCTTCGACGACAACGGCCGGCAGTACGACTCAGACGGCAACCTGCGCGACTGGTGGACCGCCGCCGACGGGGCCGAGTTTACCAAGCGCGCCGCCGTGGTGGGCCGCCAGTACGACACGTTCTTCCCCCTGGACTCGGTGCACGTGAACGGCAAGCTGACCATGGGCGAGAACCTGGCCGACTTTGCCGGCCTCACGGTGGTGTATGGCGCCCTGCAAAAGCAGCTGCAGAAGCAGTACGGCACCAACCCCCGGCCCCTGTACGACGGCCTTACGCCCGAGCAGCGCTTTTTCCTGTCGTGGGCCCAGCTGCGGCGCTCCAACATCCGGCCTGAAGCCCTGCGCCAGCAGATCCTCACCGACCCGCACTCCCCCGACCAGTACCGCACCATGGGCCCGCTGATGAACATGCCCCAGTTCTACCAGGCCTTCGGCTGCCAGCCCGGCCAGAAGATGGTCCGCCCCGACGCCGAGCGGGCCGAAATCTGGTAGCCGCGGCCCGCGGTCCGGCCGGGGCTGGCGGATGCGCCGTATCTACCCCTCTACCTTGAATTTCCCACCGTTTCCAACTCCCATGATCAGAAAAACGAACCTGCTGCTCGCCCTGGGTGCGGCCTCCGGCCTCACGCTCTGGGGCTGCGCCACCAGCAAAACCACCAACCCCACCGCCGTGTCCGCCACGCCGGAAGCCGTCAGCCCAACGGCTATGGCCACGGAGGCACCCGTGCTGAAAGGCGTGGGCCTGGACATGGCCAACGCCGATAAGTCGGTGTCGCCGTGCGACAATTTCTTCCAGTATGCCTCGGGCACCTGGCTGAAAAACAACCCGGTGCCGGCCGCTGAGTCGCGCTGGAGCTCCTGGAACCTGCTCATCAATCAGAATGAGGCCGTGATGCGGCAGATTCTGGACGAGGCCGCCACCAGTATCAGCGCGCCCAAGGGCAGCAACCTGCAAAAGGTCGGGGACTTCTATGCTTCCTCCATGGACTCGGCAGCCATTGAGGCCGCGGGGCTGAAGTATCTCAAGCCCGAGCTGGACCGCCTGGCGGCCATCAAAGACCTCAAAGGCCTGCAGCTGGCGTTCAGCCACCAGCAGATGCTGCGTACCGGTCCCGTATTTGGCCTGAGCGTGGGCCAGGACCGCAAGAAAAGCACCGAGTACGCCGTCTACCTCAACCAGGGCGGCCTCACCATGCCCGACCGGGACTACTACCTCAAGGACGACGCCCGCTCCAAGACCGTGCGGGCGGCCTACGTCACCTACCTGACCAACACCTTCCGCCAGCTCGGCGACAATGCCGCTGCGGCCCAGAAAAATGCGGCCACCGTGCTGCGCCTGGAAACCCGGCTCGCCAAGGCGTCCAAGGACCGGGTGGCGATGCGCGACCCGTACGCCAACTACAACAAGATGACCGTGGCCGAGGCGGCCCGGCAGTTTCCCAACCTGGCCTTGCCGGTACAGATGCAGCAGGCGGGCCTGGCCTCGGCCAAGGAGGTTATCGTAGGGCAGCCCGAGTTTCTGAAGGAAGCCAGCACCATGCTCAAGACGGAGCCCCTGGGCGACTGGAAAACCTACCTGCGCTGGCACCTGGTGTCGTCGGTGGCCGGGGCGCTGCCCAGGGCATTTGTCGAGGAGAACTTCCGCTACAACCAGGTGCTCAGCGGCGCCAAGCAGCAGCAGCCCCGCTGGAAGCGCATGCTGCGCGCCACCGATGGCTCTTTGGGCGAAGCCTTCGGCCAGCTCTACGTCGACAAGGCCTTCTCGCCCGAAACCAAGAAGAAGGCCCTGGAAATGGTGAACAACATTCGTGAGGCCATGGGGGAGCACATTCAGCAGAGCGACTGGATGAGTGCGGCCACCAAGGTTGAAGCCACGAAGAAGCTGAACGCCTTCGTCGTGAAAATCGGCTACCCCGACCAGTGGAAGGACTATTCGGGCCTCGCCATCTCGCGCGAGTCGTACGTGAAGAATGTGCTGACGGCCCGCGAGTGGGAAAGCAAGGACAACCTGAAGCGCTTTGGCGGCCCCATCCGCCGCGGCGACTGGGGCATGACTCCGCCCACGGTAAATGCCTACTACAACTCGTCGCTCAACGAAATTGTGTTTCCGGCCGGCATCATGCAGCCGCCGTTCTTCGACCCCAAAGCCGATGATGCCGTCAACTACGGCGGCATGGGCGCCGTTATCGGCCACGAAATCACCCACGGCTTCGACGACCGGGGCCGGCAGTCGGATGCCGACGGCAACCTGCGCGACTGGTGGACCAAGGAAGACGCCGAAAAGTTTACCCAGCGCGCCGACATGGTGGGCCGGCAGTACTCGGCTTTCGCGCCCCTGGACTCGGTGTACGTGAACGGCAAGCTGACCATGGGCGAGAATCTGGCCGACTTCGGCGGCCTCAGCCTGGCGTACTCAGCCCTGCAAAAGCAGCTGCAGAAGCAGTACGGCGCCAACCCCCGGCCCCTGTACGACGGCCTCACGCCCGAGCAGCGCTTCTTTCTATCGTGGGCGCAGGTGTGGCGCACCAATGCCCGCCCCGAGTACCTGCGCCAGCAGGTGCTGACGGACTCGCACTCCCCGGCCCAGTTCCGCACCAACGGCCCGCTGATGAACATGCCCGAGTTCTTCGAGGCTTTCGGCTGCAAGGACGACGCCAAGATGGTGCGCGCCCAGAACGAGCGCGCCAAGATCTGGTAAGCCAGGCTGAAGCCGTGACTCCCGAAGCAGGGCGCCTTGTAATGCACAGGGCGCCCTGCTTTTGTTTACGCCCCGGGTCGGCCCACCGGGCGCGGGTGCTGCTGGCCGGATAGTAGCTACTTTGCAGCCTCAATCTGCCGTATGAACTCCGACGCCTCCGAACTACTTCACCTGACCCACCGCACCGATCTGGGTATCTTCGTGGGGCGCTGGGGGTATCAGCCCACGGCCGCTGCACTGCCCGCCGTGTACCAGGAGCTGAAGCAGCAGGCCCTGGCCGCGGGTTGCCCTTTCTGGCTCCAGGACATCCGGCGGCGCTCCTTCAATGATCCGGAAGTAACCCAGTGGCTGCTGACCGAGTTTTTCCCCGAAATGGGGCACCTGCTGGGCGGCCGTCTGTCAGTTGCCTACCTCGTCGGCCCCACGCTGATGGAAGCCATTCTGGCGGGTCCCGGATTTGTGGGACCGGCTGCCTACGATGGTCAGCCGTTTGTCATTGCTTTCTTCGGCGACGAGGGCGACGCCATCAGCTGGCTCAACCAGCAGCAGTCTGCTACTGCCGCCAACGGCTGAAAAGCCTCATCCGTACTACCACCCCTTCCCGGTTCTCGTGAAGCCCCGCCGCAAACCCAGCCTTTCGCGCAAGCCGGATTCCTTTCCCGCCGAAAACGTCTTTGAGCGCTGGGACGCGGCCCGGCTGCTGCGCCACGGCCGCGAGTTTGAGCAGTGCCACTTTATCGGCGCCGACTTCTCGGGGGCCAGCCTGGGCAACCTGCTGTTTGTCGACTGCCTGTTTGAGCGCTGCAACCTGGCCTCGGCCACGCTGGCGGGCACCGGCCTGCAAAACGTGGCCTTCGACGCCTGCAAGCTCTCGGGGCTGCAGTTCGCGGCCTGCCGCGACCTGCTGTTCGGCGTGTACTTCGAGCAGTGCCAGATGCCCTACACCTCATTCTACGGGCGGAAGATGCCCCACACGCGCTTCCACGGCTGCACCCTGACCGATGCCGACTTCGGCGGTGCTGACCTCACGGAAGCGGTTTTTTTCGACTGCAACCTGACCGGGGCGCTGTTTGAGCGCACCCAGCTTTCCGGCGCCGACCTTACCACCGCCACTGGCTTCAGCATCAACCCCGAAACCAACGTCTTGCGCAAAGCCCGCTTTGCCCTGAGTGGCCTGCCCGGCCTGCTCAGCCAGCACGAGCTGATAATCGAGGCCTAGCCGCCGGAGCTCGTGCCCAGCCCCGGCCGAAAGACGGCGCCCGCTAAAAAGCCCGGCAGCGGCCGGCAGCCCGGGAAGCTAGCACTATGCTAAACCCGACCAGCCCGCCGCCGGCTAGCCTTGCCAGGTGCCGAACCTGCCGGCCTCATGAGCCTGGTAGGCCTGCCGGATTTCCGCTGCCGTATTCATCACGAAAGGGTCATAGGCTATATTAGGCTCCTGGAACGGCGCGGCGTGGCCCAACAAAAGCACGGCATCGGTCAGCGCTTCGATCTGCAGCTCCGTGCCGTCGTAGTGGAACTCGGGGAGCTTGCGGGCCTCGGTTTGCTGCCCGTTTACCCGCAGCCGGCCCCGGATGGCATAGAAGAATACGGTGTGGTCGGTCGGCATGGCGAGCTGCAGCTGGCCCCCGGCTTGAAAGTCAGTCGTGGCCAGACTCATATCGGTGAGGGGCTGCACGGCGCCGGCCGTCCCGAGCCATTCGCCCGACACGGCGTGTACCGTCACGCGGCCTGCGGGCGGTACTACGGCCGGAATATCGGTCTGCTGCAGCCCGAGGTGGCGCGGCGCCACCATCTTGTCCTTGGCCGGCAGATTCACCCAGAGCTGCAGCATTTCCAGGTTGCCGCCAGATTTCTTGAATTCGGGGAATGATATTTCACTGTGAATCAGGTCGCTGCCGGCCGTCATCCACTGAATGCCACCCGCTTCAATCACGCTCTGGTGGCCGCCGCTGTCCTGGTGCGTGATGTCGCCGGCCAGGATAAACGTGGCGGTTTCGAAGCCCGGTGCGGGTGCGGCCCAAATGGCAGGCCGCGGTTGTGGGGCGCGTAGTGCTGCGGACCGTGGTGGTTCAGAAACAAAAACGGGTCGAGGTGCTCCAGCGCCGGCGCCGGCAGGGCCCGGTACGTAATCAGGCCGGCAATAGGGGCGCTGATGGCAGGGTGCTGTTTTTTGACGGTACGTATAGGGAAACGGGAAAAAGCGGGAAAGGAACCGCAGGACCCCGCATACCGTGCTTCCCGCCCGATTGTTTCTGCTGCCCCCCGCAACCGCCGGGCCGGCACCTACCGCCCAAACGAACGGGCAGAAGCGCCAGCGTGCCCGCAGTCTGCCGCCCAGCGTTAGAGTAAGCAGGCCCCGCTGAATCCGGGAATTGGCTGGCAGAAGCAGGGGCTGTTCCGGGTTTTGCTCAGCAGGACAGCTGGTTACCTCGATATGCGGCTCCCGCCAAGCCGCTATGCTGGCCCTAAACCCCCTTCTCAGGATGCAGGCGCCGATTTTGGCAGCAGGGTAGGGCAGCAGGTAGTGGGTGGCAGCTGGGATACTTCGGTAAAATTTGTATTTATCCGATAAAGGCTTTAGGTGGATTGCTTGGCGGTACTAAATTAATGTCGGAATAATTCGAAATAATGTAGTGGAATAATTAAATTTTATCATACTAATATTTGAAAAATATTTATTTTCAAGAACTTGAATATTTCTAATACAAAGGCTTTATATTCGTTATATGTAGCGTTCGGATTGGATGATGACCCATCCTTTGTTCTCTGCAGCAGAAGTGCTCAACCTCCTTCATCTCTCTTATGTCCAAAATACTACTCCTGTTGTTTTGCGCATTGATGATCTTTGCAGATGCGCAACCGGTATTGGCCGCCCCTCCCGGTATTTTCCTGTTCCGAGCTAAAAGCCGCGTTACCGAAACAGCCCATTCCCCTAACTACAAGCGCTACCGCGGCAACAGCCGCCACAAGCCCCGAAAACTCGGGGTGTGGAAGCGGTGGCGGCTCCGCGTCAAGGCCAAGCACAAGGCTAAAGCGCACAAAATGGCCCCGACCCGCGCAAGACGCACCACTCTCTAAACCCGGCGTATTGCCTCGCCGGCAGCTTGTCCCTGTCGTGTGCCTCTTCCAGATGGCACGCGGCAGGGATAGTTGTGTTTTACTAGGCTGCCACTCCGGCCCGTGGTACGTGGCCGGCAACGGTACATTCAGCAGTTGTTTAGCAAAACAGGGCTGCGGCCCTGCCGGCACCGGGCCACGGGGCGGTACCGCGACGGTAGCGGGAAATGGCAGTACGAGAAGCTGAGTCGGGAGCATCTTTAATGCATTGTAGAACCGGCGGAATTCTTTTGCGGGGCCGAGAGCAGCAGGCAATAGTTGAGGAAGGCGCTATTTGTTCCGCCAATGCCTTTCGGTCATACACGAAAACCGCTGCCCGGCCGTTTTGCGCCGGATCAGGCCCCTGCCAGATGTAAAGGAGAAGCCCGCGCGCATCCTTATCTTGCCCTGTCTTGCTTTCGCTCTCATTTTCCACTCGCCTATTGCTTTTGTATGAATACCCATTTCACTGTTGTTGAAGCTTACCTCCGATTGAGTCAGGCTCTGGAAATTGATCCGGCGGCGTACGGGCCCGTGCTGCACCCCGAAGTAGAGCAGACCGAATACCCCAACCTGCTCACCAAAACCACGCAGGTGCGCTCCTTCGAGGCTATTATCGACAATGTGCGCGCCGGCCGCGAGCTGCTGCTGAATCCGCAGTTCGAGAATACGACGCTGCAGTCCGTTACGCCCGACAGCGTGCTGCTGGAAACCTACTGGCACGCCAGCGTGATGGGCAACTTCAGCCTGCTGCAGCGCGGGACGCGACTAGCGGCCCAGATGAGCATGATTTTCGAGTTCAAGGATAACCTGATTTTCCGCCAGCGCACCTACCGCTGCTTCGAGCTCCTTGCCGCGTCTTAATGAAGCGACACCTACGCTGACAGCAGTCTGACTCGACGGTCCCTGGCCCGGCCGCTGACCGCCTCAAACGCGGTAGCCGGGGCGTTGCTGCCCGGTTGTCACGTGTTTCAGGATCCTGATCCGGCCAAACGCCGTACCAAGCTGTTTCAGCTACGTCGGCTCCCGCACCAGGTAGGCCGGCCGTTTCCGGCGCCGCGCTATGACTACCCCTGCTGCTACTATGCCTGCCGCCCCGGCCACGCTGTGGACGCCCTTTGCCCACGCCGTTTTCCGCGCCATCTGGGTTGCCGGCCTGGTGTCGAACGTGGGCACCTGGATGCAGAACGTGGCCGGGGTGTGGCTGGTCACGACGCTGACCACCTCGGCGCTGCTGGTAGCCCTGATGCAGACGGCCACCAGCCTGCCCGCTTTCCTGCTGAGCCTGCCTTCGGGCGTCCTGGCCGACCTGATTGACCGGCGCCGGCTGCTGCTGTTCACCCAGGCTTTCATGGCCGTGGTAGCCGCCGTGCTGGGCGTGCTCACCCTGACGGGAGGCATTTCGGCGCTGGCCGTGCTGGGCTTCACGTTTCTGCTGGGCATGGGGTCAGCCCTGAACGCGCCCATCTGGCAGACGGTGGTGACGGAGCTGGTGCCGCGGCCGGTGCTGCCCTTTGCCATTACGCTGAACGGGGTCAGCAACAATATTGCCCGGGCTATCGGGCCGGCTATCGGCGGCTTGGTCATTGCGTATTATTCGCCGGGGTTCGTGTTTCTGCTCAATGGCCTCTCATTTCTGGGTACCTGGGCCGTGGTGTATGCCTGGCGCCGCACCCCCACGGCCGTAGCCGGGCCGGCGGAGAACTTCATCGGGGCCCTGCGGGCCGGGATGCGCTACGTGCAGTATTCGCCGGCGCTGTACGGAGTGCTGGTTCGGACGTTTGCCTTCTCCTTCGGGGCCAGCGCCATGTGGGCGCTGGTGTCGGTGGTCGTTGCCCGCAAGCTGCACCTGAGCTCCGGGCACTACGGCACCATGCTGTCGTGGCTGGGCGCCGGGGCCGTGGCCGGAGCCTTTCTGATGGGCCGGGCCGGCTCCCGCCTCAACTTCAACCAGCGGGTGCTGCTGGGCGGGCTGGCCTTTGTGGGGACCAATGTGGCGCTGGCGCTGTTCACGGCAGTCTATTGGCTGTATCCGGTCATGTTTTTGTCCGGAATAGCCTGGCTGATGGTGATGACCAGCTTCAGCACGACGGTACAGCTGAACGTGCCCAAGTGGGTGCAGGCCCGCGTTATCAGCATTTACATGCTCGTGTTTCAGGCGGGGCTCTCGGTGGGTAGCCTCGTGTGGGGGGAGCTGGCCGACCGCACCACGCTAACGGTAGCTTTGCTGGGGGCCGCGGGCTGGATGCTGCTGAGTTCCGGGCTGGCCCTTCCTTTTCCCATGCGCTCCGGCGAAAACCTGAACCTGGACCCGGCCGGGCACTGGCCCACGCCCGAAGTACAGGGCGAAGTGGACCCCGACGACGGCCCGGTGGTGGTGATGGTCGAATACCTGGTAGCGCCCCAGGACTGGCCCGCGTTCCGGCAGGCGGCCGAGCTGCTCACCCGGCTGCGGCTGCGCGACGGGGCCCTGCGGGCCGGCGTGTTTGCCGACATGGCCCACCCGGAGCGGATTACCGAGTTTTTCTACGTGGCTACCTGGGGAGAGCACCAGCGGCAGCACCTGCGGTTTACCAAGGAAGATCAGGCCATCGAGGCGCAGGTCCAGCAGTTTCACACCGGCTCCGTTCCGCCCCATGTCACGCACTTTCTGGCTTTCCCAAAGTCCATCAACGTGGAAGTGCCTATGCCGCTGCAGAATCTGGAAGCGCAGCAGTAGGGGCGGCCAGCAGCCCGCCGCGTGGCCGGCATGAAATCCTTCCTGGCAAGTTGCACGTATCTTAGGTAACTGCATTTTGCTCGCAGGGTCTGCCCGTTCCCGCTGCCAGCTTAGGCCGCGACTGGACGTCGTCGGCTCCCGGCCGTTCGTTACGAAGCTCACCAGAACCCCGGAAAAAGCAAGTGCGGCGAGGTTGGCTTAATCTTTGACAAAGCCAGCGCCCAGGCTGAACCCGCTTTACCCTCCTCTGTATGACGAAATTCCTTCTTTTCCTGCTGTGCGCCTTCCTGATGCTGGGAGAGCCTACCGCCGCCCAAGCCGAATCAGCCGAGGGTACTGCGGCCCTGACCGAAACCGTGGCCTACCCCCGGGTGCCGCGCCCCGTATACAAGCGCTACCGCGGCAACAGCCGCAGCAAGCACCGCAAGCCGGGTATGTTCCGCCGTATGAAGCTGCGTCGTCAGGCCAAGCTGAAGCGCACTGCCCCGCGCGCCGTACGCAAGCCACAGGGTGTCATCAAGGTAGATGCGCCAACGGGTACTATGCCCAAGCAGCCGCAATAACCTGCCGGACTACCGTCAATTCACTGCCTCAGCCGCACTTTCCTTCGGGAAGGTGCGGCTGAATCTTTTAGGGCTCCGGCGGCGGTTGGTGGACGCTCTGACCGGGCTGGCCGGCGAGCATGCGTAGCCTGAGGGGGCTACCGGCACCTGGAATAACGAACAGGCTGGCTACCGCTGCCGGCGAGCAGTACCAGTGCTGTCTACGCTGGCTCTTACTCGTACAGGTCCTGCGGGTCAGCGGCGGCCAGCTCCACCAGAAACCGGGCGATGTTGGTAGTGGCGGCGTCCAGAAATGCCTGACCCTGAGCCGCCGTGGCCTCACTGGGGTCGCCCACGCCGGTGTCGGCCGAAACCTGGCTCCATTCGCGCTGGGCCCAGGCCCAGCCCTGCCGCAGCGCCTGAATGCGGAACTGCTTGGCCGCCCCGCTGCCGGCTTCCGCCAGCGGCCGGACCAAAGTGGGCGCAATGTGCAGCATCGCACTGGTTTCCAAGGCATCGGCATGGTCGCCAGGGGCCTGAAAGTACTGACTGCGGTCAGCGGCTTTGAACCAGTTGACCGTGGACAGGAACACGGCGGGGAATTCGGCCTGCAGCTCGCGCAGCATCTGCCGAAAGTCGTTGCCGCCGTGCCCGTTCAGCACCACCAGTTTCGGTATGCCCTGCCGGTCGAGCACCTGCACCAGGTCGCGCAAAATCAGCAGCTGGGTGCTCGGGTTCAGGTTCATATTGAGCGTAATATCAAGCTGGCCGGTATTCACGCCGAAGGGAACCGTGGGCAGCACCACCACTTTGGCTCCCTGCTCCCAGGCCTTGCGGGCGGCCTCCGCGGCCACGTAGTCGCACTGAAAGTTGTCGGTAGCGTAAGGCAGGTGGTAGTTGTGCGCCTCAGTGGCACCCCAGGGCAGCACGACCACCTGGTACTTGGTGGCGCGCACGGTTTGCCAGGTGGTTTCGGCGAGAATATAGGGACGGACAGACATGGCAGAAGGCGAAGTAAAGTAATCAGCTGCAAAACAAGCGGCCAGGGGCCCGCCTCGGCCTGTTACGGCCCGCACGGGTTCCGGGCTGCCTCCCGCCTGGACTTTAAACGGGGAGTCAGTTTGTAGTCCCCTTAGGTTCTGGTCCCCCGCCTACAGCCGCCAGGGTAATGAAGGCCAGTGAGCAGTGGATCGGTCAAACCAGGGTTAGTTCCTTGCTTTTCACCGTTCGTGCTGCCGGCGCTGTTGGTGAATCAGTGCCGGCGGTAGCGGGCAGCAGTTGCCCGTCAGCAGGTAGGCGCTTGCGAAGCATCTTTCGCTTGCTTGCTACTTTGGGGCTCGGACTCAATGTTGCAGAAGCCAGACGTAGCGCTTCAACCTTAAAGGCCTCGTCGTGTTTACGTCGTTTGGCGGGCACCGTCCCCTGGTTTTTGCCGCCGTAACAGAAGAGCTATCCGTCCTTTCACTGTCCGTTACTCCTGTGATTGCCTCGCTTTTGCCTAATAAGCTGTTCTAGGGGCAAAAGAAAAAGGGTGTTTCCAGCTTGGAAACGCCCTTTTAGGTAGCGGGGACAGGACTCGAACCTGTGACCTTTGGGTTATGAGCCCAACGAGCTACCAACTGCTCCACCCCGCACTGTTTGGTTCTGCAAATGTAGGAGGGTTTTCGGGAAAAACGTCATGCAGGGTCATTATTACTCGCCCACAGCGGCTTCCGGGCTGAGTATCAGTTAGATTATTTTGCCGGCCTGGCAGTCCTGCCCGACTGAAGGCTCCGCGGTAGGTGGGCAGCCTCGTTAATATTAGGGCCTTTCTTAACCGGAACGGGTAGCCAGCGCGTAGAGGGTGTTATTCTTTCATCTACTACTTTTTCTGCCAAACCACATGACTCGTTCTTCCTCCCTTTTTGCCGGTAGCCGGTTCTGGCTGCTTACGCCGCTGGTGGCCTCACTGGTCGGCCTGGCCGCCTGCAACAGCAACACTACCAGCGAAACCAGCTCGGCGGGTATGGCCACTGACTCCACCGCCATGGCTATGGATACCAGTGCCATGGGCGCCCCGAAACCAGTGCAGCCCGCCGGCGCCGCCCCCGCCTGGGCTCCGAATATTGCGCCGGAAATGCAGACTGTCATCGAGAAGCTGGCCAGCCTGAGTGGCCCCACACCGCCCGAAAAGCTGCCCGTGGCGGAAGTGCGCAAAGGCCCTTCGGCTACCGATGCCACTATGGCCGTGATGAAGGACTTCGGCATTCAGACGCCGCCCTCGCCGCTGGATACGATGAGCCGGGAAGTGGCGCCGGGCGTGAAAGCCCGCATCTACGTGCCTAAAGGCGCTACCGGTCCGCTGCCGGTGGTGGTGTATTACCACGGCGGCGGCTGGGTTATTGCCAACCTTGACACGTATGATCCTTCGGTACGCGCGCTGGCCGAGCAGACGGGCGCCATTTTCGTGTCGGTGGCGTACCGGCAGGCTCCGGAGAACAAGTTTCCCACGGCCCATAACGATTCCTTTGCCGCCTACCAGTGGGTGCTGAAAAATGCCGCCTCCATCAAGGGTGACCCCAAGCGCGTGGCCGTGGCCGGGGAAAGTGCCGGCGGCAACCTGGCCGCCGCCGTGTGCATGATGGCCCGCGACAAGGGCATCATGCAGCCCAAGCACCAGCTGCTGGTGTATCCCATTGCCGGCTACGACCTGAACACGCCTTCCTACCAGAAAAATGCCGCTGCCAAGCCGCTGAGCAAGCCGTTTATGGCCTGGTTCTTCGATAAGTACCTGCGCACGCCGGCCGACGGCAAGAGCCCGATGATTTCGCTGGTAACGGCCCCCAATCTGAAGGGCCTGGCCCCCGCTACCGTCATTGGAGCCGGCATCGACCCGCTGATGAGCGAGGGTAAAACCTACGCCGACAAGCTCAAGGCCGCCGGCGTTCCGGTCACCTACCAGCTCTACGACAACGTGACCCACGAATTCTTCGGCATGGGCGCCGTAGTGCCCCAGGCGAAGGAAGCCCAGGCCCTGGCTGCCGGCGAGCTGAAGAAAGCCCTGCAGTAAGGAGCAGGTTCTTTGCTGGACCAAATACGGCTAGCGTCCGGGCGCCTCGTTATGGCGAGGCAAAACGGCCGGCCGCGTAGCCAGCGGCGGTAATCCGTCCGGCGCAACCCTGCAAGCTCATATGAACAAAAAGTCCCGGCGTAGACATACGTCGGGGCTTTCTGCGTTTATGCAGAGCCGTACACAAACGGCGCCCTGCTGGCAATGGTAGCGCTGGCCGGCCGCTCATCAAAACCGGCTGGTGATGCCGAAGTGAATTTTGGACGCGTTCAGGGAAAATGGCTGGCCCTGGGTGCGGCCAACGGAGTACACGAACTGAAACAGGCCCGCCGCCGTGCGGAAGCTCAGGCCCGCCCCCAGGCCGGTGGGCGTGCTGCTGGTCTGGTCGTTGCTCAGGTCGCGGCGCAGGTAGCCCTGGTCGGCAAAGACGAACACGTAGGCGTCGCCGCCGGTGAACTGCCGGAACTCGACGGTGCCGATGCCGTAGGAGCTGGCGTAAAAGGCGTACTCGTTGAAGCCCCGCAGCGTGGCCAGTCCGCCCAGGCGGAACATGTCGTTCAGAAACAGCCGCTTGTTTACCAGTGACTCCCCCCGGAAGCGGACCAGCACCACGCCGCCTTTGCCCACGGGGAAGTACTGCTCTACCCGCAGCCCCAGCGTGACCTGGGTGGAGCGCAGCGGCAGGCGCCGGTAGAGTGTGTCGTTGAGGTCGGCATTTTTGCTGATGACCTTGGTGCCCACGGCGCCCAGGCCGCTGGCCAGCAGCCCGCGCCGGGGAAAGAACAAGTCGTCCAGAGTGTTGCGGACAAACTCCAGGCCGTAGGAGTTGAACTGCGAGTCGATGGTGTCGGGCAGCACGGTCCGGGTGCGGTAGGTGGAGTCGGAGAGCAGGCGGGAGCTGCGGCGCTCGGTGAAGAAGGTGAGGCGGCCGACCCGGGCGCTGGGGTAGGTGAGCTGCAGCCGCGGCCGGAGGGTGAGAAAGGCGTTGGACTGCTTGTACAGATTGAAGGAGCCGCCCAGCTCCAGCGGGGTGCCGAAAAAGTTGGGGTGCACATACTGGGCATCAAACAACTGGGAGGCCACGTCGAGCTTGCGCCACTGCAGCCCCAGCTGCTTGCCGCCCCCGCTGATGTTGCGCAGGTTGATGGTCACGTCGCCGGTAATCTGCACTTTCTTCTGGCCCGCGGCCGGGGCCGGATTGGGCAGCACCCCCACAATGGCGTCGAACTGGTTGGCGGCCCTATCGTCGATGAGCAGGTACACCCGGGCCCGGCCCTTGGCGAAGCGCACTTCCGGGTCGGCACGCACCTGCAGGTAGGGCAGCTGGCGCAGCAGCCGGGCCGCGGCATCTACCCGCTGCTGGCTGTAGGGCTGGTTGGGGAAAATCTGCAGGTACTTGGTCAGAAACCGCTTCTTGGTTTTGGTTTTGCCCACAATCTGAATCGAGTCGAACACCACCACCCGGCCCCGGTCCAGCACTACCCGCCCTTCGATGTCGGCCCCGCGCAGCTGCACCGAGTCGAGGCGGACGGTGGCGAAGGGGTAGCCCTGGTTTTCGGCTTCGGCCAGAATCTTCTGCTGGAACTTGGCCCACTCGCTCGGTTCGAAGGGCCGGTTCTGGTAGAGCTTGTCGCGGAAGCCGGCCCGGGTGAGCAGCGCGTCGCCGAGGTTGCCGTTGCGCAGGCGGGCCCAGCGGAACTTCTCGCCCACGTACAGCTGCACGCTCAGCGTATCGTGCTGCCAGCGCAGGTCGTCGGCGGAGGCCGTCAGGTAGGCGTCGGCCTGCAAGGCCAGCACCAGGTTGCGCACTTCGCGCAGGGCACTCAGCGAGTCGGACGCCGAGGCCCGGTGGCGGTAGTGCCTGAGCAGGGGCGCGTCGGCGGCTTCGGTGCGCAGGCGGATGACTTTGCGCGCCGGCGGCGGCAGCTTGCGGCGCCGGAGGCTGTCGGGCCGGGATTGGGCGGGCGGAAAGGCGGGCGTGAGCGTCGGAACCAGGCCGGGGGCGGGCAGCGTTTGGGCCCACGCGGCCCCGGGCCACGCCAGCAGCAGACTCAGCAGGAAGAAAACGAGGGCCCGGGCGTACATTTGGGAACACAAACGCAGAACTGCGCTTTTAATTTCCCGAAGGTCTGAAGAAGCGGGCAGCTGTCGGCTAGCCCCGGCCCAACAAAAAGCGGGCGGTGCCACCATTCTTCCTTTCACCCAGGCCCGCCGCCTACCGCGGCGGGCTGCTTGCCTCCCCCGATGCCCGGCCTGTACCTTCACATTCCCTTCTGCAAGCAGGCCTGCCACTACTGCGACTTCCACTTCAGCACCTCGCTGGGGCTGAAAAGCCGGCTGGTGGAGGCGCTGGTCCGGGAACTGGCGCTGCGGGCGGAGTACCTGGGGCCGGCGCCGGAGCTGGAAACCATCTACTTCGGCGGCGGCACGCCCTCGCTGCTCACGGCCGCCGAGCTGGACCAGCTGTTCGACGCCATCCACCGGAACTTCCGGGTGGCGCCGGCCGCGGAAATAACCCTGGAAGCCAACCCCGACGACCTCACGGCCGCCAAGCTGCGCGAGCTGGCGGCGTCGCCCATCAACCGCCTCAGCATCGGCCTGCAAAGCTTTCATGAGCCCCACCTGCGCCTGATGAACCGGGCCCACTCGGCCCCGGAGTCGGCGGCCAGCGTGCGGCGGGCCCAGGCGGCGGGCTTCGAGAATATCTCCATCGACCTGATCTACGGCGTGCCGGCCCCCGACCACGGCATCTGGGCGCGGGACCTGGAGCAGGCCTTTGCCCTGCAGGTGCCCCACCTGTCCTGCTACGCCCTCACCATCGAGCCCGATACGGTCTTCGGCCGCCGCCTGCGCAAAGGCACCTTCGTGGCCCCGCCCGACGAGTTTGTGGCCGCCCAGTTTGAAATGCTGCTCGCCGCGCTGCCCGCCCGGGGCTACGAGCAGTACGAAATATCGAACTTCTGCCGGCCCGGGCGCGAGTCGCGCCACAACGCCAACTACTGGCGCGGGGTGCCCTACCTGGGCGTGGGCCCCAGCGCCCACTCCTTCAACGGGCTGAGCCGCGAGTATGCCGTGGCCAGCAACCCGCAGTACGTGACGGCGGTGCTGGAGCAGGGGCAGGTGCCGGTTACCCACGAAATTCTTTCCGCCACCGACCGCGCCAACGAGTACCTGATGACCAGCCTGCGCACGGCCCGCGGCTGCGACCTGGCTTACCTGCGCGACGCGCTGGGCGTCGACTTGCCCGGCCAACGCGCTGAGTATCTGGGGGCGCTGCAGCAAAACGGCTGGGCTACGCTGGAGGGTGTCACGCTGCGCCTTACCGACCGGGGCAAGCTGCTGGCCGACCACATCACGCTGGAGCTGTTTTTGGCCGGCTGATTCCGCGGTCCTGCCGCTAGATGGAAGCGGTAGTTTTGCGTATGTTCAGGCAATGAAACGCCTGATTGACGCCCTCGCCGACGATGCCGACTTTTTCATCGAGCAAGTCCAGATTACGGCCATTGTCTTCGACAACACGGACGACGTGACGGTGTGGGCTACCACGTTTTTTGACGAAAGCCAGCATTTCTTCCACCTGGGCCTGCAGTTTCCGTCCCTCGACCTGCTGCTGCGCCTGGCGGGCCCCCGCGCCGAGGCGCTGCAGGAAGACGTGGCCGATGCCCTGGCTACCGTGACCGAGTGGCCCTGCCTGCTGGAATATACCACCGCCAAGAAGCCGCCGGTGCCGCTGCCGGGCGTGGCCATGAAGGTTTCCTGCACCTATCCCGCCGAAGACTTCGAGGACGACGATGACGAGGAAGGCAGCCCGGAGGACCTCTCGGAGCTGGATCCGGGCACTGAGGATGGGGAAGACGATGACGACGAAGAAGACTGCGAAGCCAGCGCCCCGCACAACATCTTCTACCTCGAAGGCGTGTTTCTGCGCATCGAGCCCTAGCCGTTCCGCTTTAAAAATATATGTGGCCACCAGTACTCTATTTGATTCCGGGACTTGGAGCCGATGAGCGGGTGTTTCGCGACCTGCTGCCCCGGCTGCGGGGCGAAACCCACGTAATGCCCTGGCTCACCCCGGCGCCGGCCGAAACGCTGCCCGGGTACGCGGCCCGGGTGGCCGAAGGAATTGCCCCGGGGCAGCCGTGTTTCGTCGTGGGGGTATCGTTCGGGGGCGTAGTCGCGCTGGAAATCGGGCGGCTGCGGCCCCACGCCACGGTTGTGCTGGTGTCCGGCATTCCGACGGCGGGGGCCTTGCCGCCGCTGCTTCGGCTGATGCGCGCCAGCGGCGTGTATAGGCGCGGGGCCGCCCCAGCTGCTCAAGCGGCTGCCCCGCGCCGGCCAGTGGTATTTCGGGATAAAAAACGGCGCCGACTACCAGCTGTTCAAGCAGATTCTGCAGGATACCGACCCCGCCTACGCCCGCTGGGCTATCTACCGGCTCCTGCACTGGGACAGCCGCGGCATCGGCGCCGCCATTCGGATTCACGGCACCCACGACCGGGTGCTGCCCCGGGGCGCCGCGCCCGTAGACTACCTGATTCAGGGCGGCACCCACTTCATGATTCTGAGCCGGGCGGAGGAAATCAGCCGGATTCTCAACGGGCTGGCGGAGGCAGAATAGCGGCGGCGCGTTTAGGAAGTTGAGCTGGCCGGCTGCTACCTTGGGCCCTGTTGCCCGTTGCTGCCTTTCGCTCGTCTGTCCGATGCTCGCTACCTACCCCCACCAAGACCGCGCCTTTTCCTTCGACCCCACCGCCCCGCTGGATATTTCGCTGCCGCTGGCCCCCGGCCCCGATCAGGTCAGCTGCTTCTGGGCCGAGCCGGTGCAGTTCGATACCATTCGGGTGGGCAGCTTTGTGGGCAGCGTGGCGCTGGGCGGCAGCACCAACTACCAGCGCGTCCACCTCACGCCCCACGGCAACGGTACCCACACCGAGTGCTACGGCCATATCAGTCCCGACCCGGCCGCCACCCTCAACCGCTGCCTGCGCCGCTTTCTGTTCGTGGCCCAGCTGGTGTCGGTGCTGCCGCGCCGCCAGCCCAACGGCGACCTGGTCGTGCTGCTGGCCGACGTACAGCCGCTGCTGGAGGCCGCCGGGGCCGCGCCGGAAGCCCTGATTCTGCGGACCCTGCCCAACGAGCTGGCCAAGCGCCACCGCCAGTATTCGGGCACCAACCCGACGTATGTCGAGCCGGCGCTGGCGCACTATCTGGTAGCCCAGCACATCCAGCACCTGCTCCTCGACCTGCCCAGCGTAGATCGGGAGGAGGACCAGGGCGCGCTGCTGGCCCACCACGCCTTCTGGCAGTACCCTCAGGCCCCGCGCACGGCCGCCACCATCACCGAGCTTGTCTTCGTGCCCGACGGCGTGGCAGACGGCCTGTACCTGCTTAATCTGCAGGTCACCAGTCTGGAGCTGGATGCCAGCCCCAGCAAGCCCGTGCTGTACGCGCTGAGTTAGCCCCGCATCCGTCCGGGCCAATGCAAAAAGGGACCGTCCTTGCGGAGGGTCCCTTTCCGGTGCACAAACGGCTTGGGAAAGCCGGGTGAACTTTAAAACTAAGCGGCGGCGGCTTCAGCCACCGGCACTACCGTCACGAACGAACGGTCTTTGCGGCCCTTGCGGAACTGCACGCGGCCGTCGACCATGGCAAACAGCGTGTGGTCCTTGCCGATACCCACGTTCTGGCCGGGGTGGTGCTTGGTGCCGCGCTGACGCACGATGATGTTGCCGGCAATGATTTCTTGACCGCCGAAGATCTTCACGCCCAGGCGCTTAGAATGAGATTCGCGGCCGTTGTTGGAGCTACCTACGCCTTTCTTGTGTGCCATATTGTTTGAGCTTCAGGCCGACAGCTATAAGCTGCAAGCTGTGTGTTGGAAGGGATAAGCCCGGCAAATTGAATCAAAAGCTTGCAGCTTGCAGCTGACAGCTTGCAGCTCAATAATTAGCCGATGCTGTTGATCATTACTTTGGTGAACTGCTGACGGTGGCCGTTCAGCTTCTTGTAGCCCTTGCGGCGCTTCTTCTTGAATACCAATACCTTGTCGCCCTTTACGTGCGACAGGATGGTGCCCATTACGGCTACGTCCAGCAGGGGCGAGCCAATGGTGATGGTCCCGTCACTGTCGGTCATCATGGCTTTCCCCAGCTCCACCGTATCGCCGACGTTGCCAGCCAAGCGGTGAGCGTATACAAATTTATTGGCTTCGACCTTGGTCTGCTTCCCGGCTATGTTGACAATTGCGTACATCGGCGTCTTCGCGTTTTCTGAAAATTGGAAGGCAAAAGTAGAAGTATCCTTTCACAAAACCAAACCTAACTCACTAATCATCATCTACTCGGCGGCAGAACGGCCCTGATGCCCCCGTAAGCGCCGGTAATTCTTTACTCATGAAGGACGCCCGAACGGGCCCGCGCATAGCATTTTTGTGGATAAGTCAAATTGTCCACAGTTAAAATGTGGATAACTTTTGTAAATCAGCGGTTTCTGGGCGGATTTCGGCCGGTTTTAGCCACCGCCAGGCAACCCGGTAACAGCAGCGCCGGGACCGGGCATACAGAAAAATTAACACAGAAAAAACGGCCAGCCGGGGCTGGGTTCCCGAACGTCAGGTTTATATTTGATGCTCCGGCCACCGGTTTTTTCCCGGGCCGGGAGCGCCAAACATTTCCTGGCGCCCCGGGTTCCGAAGCCACTGCTTCCGTCCGGATGCCGGTTATTTTAAGCTTACTTTTCTTCCTCGCCTATGGAACCGCTGCTCACCGAAAACCCCAACCGCTTCGTTCTTTTTCCGATTCAGAACAACGACGTGTGGCAGTTCTACAAGAAGGCGGAAGCCTCGTTCTGGACCGCCGAGGAAATCGACCTGAGCCAGGACCAGAAGGACTGGGACAACCTCAACGACGGCGAGCGGCACTTCATCAGCCACGTGCTGGCCTTCTTTGCGGCCTCCGACGGCATCGTGAACGAGAACCTGGCCGTCAACTTCATGCAGGAGGTGCAGATGCCCGAGGCGCGCTGCTTCTACGGCTTCCAGATCATGATGGAAAACATCCATTCGGAAACCTACTCCCTGCTGATCGACACCTACATCAAAGACCCCAAGGAGAAGGACCGCCTCTTCAACGCGCTGGAAACCGTGCCCTGCGTGAAGAAGAAGGGCGAGTGGGCCCTGAAGTGGATCAACTCCGAGGACTTTGCCGAGCGCATCATTGCCTTTGCCGCCGTGGAAGGCATCTTCTTCTCCGGCTCGTTCTGCTCGATCTTCTGGCTCAAGAAGCGCGGCCTGATGCCGGGCCTGACGTTTTCCAACGAGCTGATTTCGCGCGATGAGGGCCTGCACTGCGACTTCGCCTGCCTGCTCTACAGCTACCTGCAAAACAAGCTGCCCGAGGAGCGCGTGCATGCCATCATCCGCGACGCGGTGAGCATCGAGCAGGAGTTCGTGACCGACGCGCTGCCCGTGAACCTGATCGGGATGAACTCGGTGACCATGTCGCAGTACATCGAGTTTGTGGCCGACCGCCTGCTGCAGAGCCTGGGCTACAGCAAGATCTACAACTCCAGCAACCCCTTCGACTTCATGGAAATGATTTCGCTGCAGGGCAAAACCAACTTCTTCGAGAAGCGCGTGGCCGAGTACCAGAAAGCCGGCGTGATGAGCGAGCGGACCGAAAATGCCTTCTCGCTCGACGAGGACTTTTGAGCCCACGCCGGTCTTGGGCGTTGAAAATCAGCGGGAGCCGGTCGTAGGACGGGCTCCCGCTATTCGTTTAGTATAGCTAGTATAGCAAATTACTTTATTTGGGCGCCTGCAATAGCGGCCGGACTGTAGCGATTCCTGCGGATATCCAACCCAAATCGGACCCTTATCCATCTACTACCCACTGTGCAAAAAAACGCTTCCATCCTTGCCGCGCTGCTACTCACCGGCCATCTGCTGGTGGCTCAGGGCAAAGCCGTAAACCTGAATCAGCGGGCAGCCGACGCCTACAGCGCAAAAAACTACCGGCAGTCGGGTGAATTCTACGACCAGGCTTTTCGACAGCCGCAGGCCCAACTTTCCAGCGCCGAACTCTACAACGCGGCCTGCAGCTGGGCGCGGGCCGGCGAGGCTACCAAGGCCTTCCAGTACCTGGATCGGGCCACCACGGCGGGCTGGGAAAACGTGGGCCACGTGAAGCAGGACACCGACCTGACCACCCTCCACGCCGATAAGCGCTGGCAGCCCATGCTCATGAAGCTGGAGGCTGCCGTTGGCCAGGATGGAGGCCGGCTACAACAAGCCCCTCAAGCAGCAGCTCGACTCCATCTACGCCTCCGACCAGGGCGGGCGCGTGAAGTATGATGCCGTTGAGAAGCAATACGGCGTGAAATCGCCGCAGATGAAGGCGTTGTGGAAGGAGATGGAGGAAACAGACGCCCGTAATCTGAAGATAATAACTGCGCTGCTGGACCAGTACGGCTGGCCGACGAAAGCCCAGGTTGGCAAAATGGGTAATGAAACGGTTTTCCTGGTCATTCAGCACTCCAACCTGCCGGCCATGGAAAAGTATTTCCCAATGGCCAAACAAGCGGCTGAGCGCGGCGACCTGTCCAGATCGGCGCTGGCGCTACTACAGGACCGGATTTTGGTAGGCCAAGGTAAACCCCAGATTTATGGCAGCCAACTCCACACCGACCCGGTAACCAACAAAACCGTTTTCTCGCCCATCGAAGACGAAGCCCACGTGGACGAGCGCCGGGCCGCCCTTGGTATGGAGCCGCTGGCTACCTACGCCAAGCGGTTTGGGCTGGAGTACACGGGCCTGACTCAAACCAAGTAAGCCTGCCTAACCAGGCCACCTCACTCCGCCCGCGCTGTCAGCCGCGGGCGTCTTGCTTTCCGGGGCCACCCGCCTACCACTTTTCCCCAAAACCCGCAACCTCATTTCGCCTTCTTACCATAGGCTGGCGGCTATTCCCTTTAGCAATCAAAACCCCTCATACCGTGTGGTTCCGGGCTTTGTGGAAAACTTCTAAACTTTTGGTTTGTCGTACCCGACGGAAGCGGATATCTTCCGCATCAAGAACGCCGGAATGGCTCCCGGCGCCCCACTTTTCGAACGTAGTACCGCCCGTTTTCAGCCCGGCTCATCTGCAAAGAGAGCCGGGCTTGATTTTGCCGGATTTGCGGCCTGAATACGCAGGGGTTAAGTTTGCCGCAACAACCAGCTGCCCGCAGGATACTGGCTGGGCGTCCGATAGGCCCGGGCGGTAATGCGCGCTGCGTTCTGGGCAAGCCGTTCTATTTCAAGTTTACTGGTTGCGGCCTACTACTACTACTACGCCAGGGGCGGCCGGGCTTTTTTGTGTTACCTCTTTTTTTGTCCTCAATGCAATTTTTTACACACGGATTGGCCGGCCTCCGAATCGCTCTTTGCGCGGGCTTCCTGCTCCCGGGCGCACCGTCCTGGGCCCAAACTGCTCCGGGCTGGACGCTGGCCAGGCGGCTGACCAGTGGCGGCATCGACCCCACGCGGGATGGTGGCTCGGCCGACGGTATCCGGGTCGATGCCGGCGGCAACATGTACGTGGTGGGCGACTTTCACGGCACTCTGGACGTAGGCGGCACGGTCCTGTCGTCGCCGGACGGCTACGACAGCTACCTGGCAAAGTACAGCCCCAGTGGCACCCTGCTCTGGGCCAAGCACTTGAACGGCGCCAACTACGAAACCGTGGCGCCCGCCGTAGCGCTGGATGCCGGCGGCAACGCCTACCTGACCGGCTCCTTCTACGGGTCTGTCAGCGTCGGGGGCATCACGCTTACGGACCCTACCTACACCCCTGGGGGCACCCAGCTGAACGGCTACGTGGCGAAGTTCAGCCCCACGGGGGCCCTACTCTGGGCCCAGCGCCTGGGCGCGGCCACTGGTAGCAGCGGCAGCGCCGGCGGTAGTGGCATCGCCGTGGATGCCGCGGGCAACGTAGTGCTGGGCGGGTGGTTTTCCGGGTCCGTGACGATAGGTACTACCACGCTCACCAGCACCTTGTACGTCGACGCCAACGGCTCCTATCCCAGCCAGGATATTCTGCTGGCCAAGCTCGACCCCCAGGGTACGGTGCTGTGGGCGCGCCACGATGGCGGCCAGGGCGGCGAAGGCCCCTCGGACCTGAGCGTCGATGCCAGCAACAACATCTACGTCGGCGGCAGCTACGGCGGCGATGCCACCTTTGGCACGATAATCCTGCCGGGTACGCTCTACAAGACCGAGGGATTTGTGGCCAAGTACAGCGCGGCCGGTACCCCCCAATGGGCTACCGGCATGCCCCCGGCTATTGCCGGCCTGAGAGAGAACATTGTGCGGCACCTGAGCGCCGACCCGGCCGGCAACGTAAGCCTGATCGGCAATGGCGAAGAGCGGCCCCCGGCCGGCCCCTCTAATTTCCGGTCCTTTGTAGCGCGCTACACTCCCCAGGGCGCTCTGGCGTGGAGCTTCCTTTCCAGCCCCTCCGAGGATAGCTACAACGTTGGTATCGTGACGGATGCCGCGGGCAACAGCTACCTCGATCAGGCCTTCATGGGCAGCATCACGCTGGCCGGCGTCACCCTGACCGGCTCCGCGCCTACGGCCGTCAACCTTTGCGTTATTGCCCTGACGCCCCAGGGCACGCTCCGCTGGAGCCTGCGCAACGACAGTGGCGAGATGGGCGGCAGCGGCATTGGCCTCGACCCGAGTGGTCAGGTCTATATTGCCGGGGTCGCCGTGGGGCCGGTGCAGCTCGGCAGCTTCCTGCTGGCCGCCAACAGTGCCACCTATGAGCCTTTCATTGCCCGGCTGACGTCGGGAATAACGGCCGCCAAGCCCGGCCAGGTGCTGCCGGCCCTGGCGGTGTATCCCAACCCCACCGACGCTACGACGACGGTAAGCCTGCCGTCCCAGCCCCACGTGGGCTACGTAGTAATGCGCGACCTGGCCGGCCGCCTCGTGCAGCAGGTTGCTTTTGCCGCTGCCGCTACCAAAGTCCCTCTTCCCCTGGCAGGGGTAGCGGCGGGGCTCTACACGGTGCAGGTCGTGACGGCAGCGGGCTTCAGCCCGCTGGCGCGCCTGGTGGTGCAGTAGCCGGCGGTTGTGGGTTTACGCACGGAAATTCTACCAACGGTTCAAGCCCGGGCTAACGACGCCATTTTGCTCCACCTGGGCTCCTGGCTCGACGAAAAACGCGGTGCTGCTATCCAGGCCGAGTATGGCTTCGCGACCTATTGCTTCGTGCAGGAAGCCTACCGCTTCTCCGTCGACTACCCGGTTGATTGGTCAGTGACAACCTACTCTGAAGCCATAGCCAGCGTATAACAGGCCCTGCGGGTAGCGTATCCGTTTCTCAAGCAGGAAAGCATTCGTAGGTTGAGCAGCTGCTTTAGCTACGCCTGGAAGTAGCCCTGCTCCTGAATAGCCCAAAAGCCCCCGCAGAAGGTCGGGGGCTTTTTGCGTGTATCACCTCGGCGGCAACTCCGATACTATCAAATTTGCGGCAGAACCTCAACCCTATTTGCGGGTTCATTTTGGGGTCGTACAGCTCACTGCCAATTCCAAAAAAGGGCCTGAACCGCACCGTTTTAGCCTAATGTGGAAAACTTCTAAACGTTAGGCTTGTCGTACCCGGCAGAAGCGGATATCTTCCGCATCAAGAATGCCGGAATGGCTCCCGGCGCCCCGCTTTTCGAACTAGTGCCCGCCCGTTCCCGGCGTGGCGTTTCCATACTCCCAACCAACCCAACCTCGCACGCTCATGCTGGTAATCAAACGCGACGGCCGCCGCGAATCCGTGAAATTCGACAAAGTCACGGCGCGCATCGAAAAGCTCTGCTACGGGCTCAACCAGAACTTCATCTCCCCGATTGAGGTCGCCAAGAAGGTGATTGATGGCATCTACGACGGCGTGACCACGGTGGAGCTCGACAACCTGGCCGCCGAAACCGCCGCCTCGCTCACCACCAAGCACCCCGACTACGCCATCCTGGCCGCCCGCATTGCCGTCAGCAACCTGCACAAGGTCACCTCCAAGTCGTTCAGCAGCACCATGAAGCGGCTCTATACCTACGAGGACCCCAAGAATGGCGACAATGCCTCGCTACTGGCTACCGACGTGTGGGAGGTGATCCATAAGAATGCCGCCACCCTGGACTCGGCCATCATCTACGACCGCGACTACAACTACGACTTCTTCGGCTTCAAGACCCTGGAGCGCTCCTACCTGCTGCGCCTGGAGGGCAAGGTGGTGGAGCGGCCGCAGCACATGCTGATGCGCGTGTCGGTGGGCATCCACAAGGACGACATCGACTCGGTTATCAAAACCTACAACCTGCTCAGTGAGCGGTGGTTTACCCACGCCACGCCCACGCTGTTCAACGCCGGCACGCCCAAGCCGCAGATGTCGTCGTGCTTCCTGCTCACGATGAAGGACGACTCGATTGACGGGATTTATGACACGCTGAAGAACTGCGCGCTGATTTCGCAGTCGGCCGGCGGCATCGGGCTTTCGGTGAGCAACGTGCGGGCCACGGGCTCCTACATCAAGGGCACGAATGGCAACTCCAACGGGCTGGTGCCCATGCTGAAGGTGTTCAACGACACGGCCCGCTACGTGGACCAGGGCGGCGGCAAGCGCAAGGGCGCTTTCGCCATTTACCTGGAGCCCTGGCACGCCGACATTTTCGAATTCCTGGACCTGAAGAAGAACCACGGCAAGGAGGAAATGCGCGCCCGTGACCTGTTTTACGCCCTCTGGACGCCCGACTTGTTTATGAAGCGCGTGGAGGAAAACGGCGACTGGACGCTGATGTGCCCCCACGAGTGCCCCGGCATGGAGAACAGCTGGGGTCCGGAATTCGAGAAGCTGTATATGAAGTATGAGCGCGAGGGCCGGGGCCGCAAAACCATCAAGGCGCAGGAGCTGTGGTTCGCCATCCTGGAAAGCCAGACCGAGACGGGCACGCCCTACATGCTGTTCAAGGACGCCGCCAACGGCAAATCCAACCAGCAGAACCTGGGCACGATTAAGTCGAGCAACCTCTGCACCGAGATTATTGAGTACACCGACGCCGACGAAATTGCGGTCTGCAACCTGGCCTCGCTGGCCCTGCCCCGCTACCTCGTGACCGACGCCAAGGGTAACACCACCTTCGACCACCAGAAGCTGTACGAGGTGACCTACCAGGCCACGCTGAACCTGAACAAGGTGATTGACGTGAACTACTACCCGGTGCCCGAAACGCAGAAGTCGAACTTCCGCCACCGCCCCATCGGGCTGGGCGTGCAGGGGCTGGCCGATACGTTCATTGCCCTGCGCATGCCCTTCGAGAGCGACGAAGCCTCGGGCCTGAACAAGGACATCTTCGAAACCATCTACTTCGCGGCCATGACGGCCTCGAAGGACCTCGCCATCAAGGACGGGGCCTACGAAACCTTCCCTGGCTCGCCCCTGAGCCAGGGCAAGTTCCAGTTCGACCTCTGGAACGTGACGCCCGACTCGGGCCGCTGGGACTGGGAGAGCCTGCGCGCCGAGGTGGTGAAGCACGGGGCCCGCAACTCGCTGCTGGTGGCGCCCATGCCCACGGCCAGCACCGCCCAGATTCTGGGCAACAACGAGTCGTTTGAGCCCTACACGAGCAACATCTACGTGCGCCGCGTGCTCTCAGGCGAGTTTATGGTGGTCAACAAGCACCTGCTGAAGGACCTGGTGGCCCTGGGCCTCTGGAACGACGCCATGAAGCAGGAAATCATCGCCGCCAACGGCTCGGTGCAGGGCATTGCCCGCATCCCGCAGCACATCAAGGACCTGTACAAGACGGTGTGGGAGATTTCGCAGCGCCGCATCATCGACCAGGCCGCCGACCGCGGGGCCTACATCTGCCAGAGCCAGAGCCTGAACCTGCACGTGCTGAACGTGAACTTCGGCAAGCTCACCAGCATGCACTTCCACAGCTGGAAGCGCGGCCTGAAAACCGGCATGTACTACCTGCGCACCAAAGCCGCCGCCGACGCCATCAAGTTCACGGTGGAAAAGCAAGCCGCCGAAACCCTGGAGCCCATGGCCCTGGTGGAGCAGAACCAATCCGACATGAGCTGCTCGCTGGATAACCCGGAAGGGTGCGAGGCGTGTGGGTCGTAAGTTTCATAAGGGAGAGGGTTGACCTCTTCCTTATTTTTTAACCTCACCACATGTTTTCAGCTATATAATCATGCTTACCCCAAAATGGAATGCCGGCCTGATAGGTCCACATTTGGAAATGGCCGCTTACGATGGGACCGATTACTTGCGAGTAAAAGCAGGTCCAGGTACAGGAAAAACTTACGCTCTTATGCGTCGAGTAACTCGGCTGTTGGAAGAAGGAGTAGACCCCAAGACAATTTTGGCTGTCTCTTTTACCAGAACAGCAGCACAAGACCTTATTACAAAGCTGCAAGAGTTAGATGCCCCAGGTGCAGAGCTAGTAAATGCCTGTACTCTACATAGCTTGGCATTTCGTATCCTCAACAAAAAAGCTGTTTTTGAGGCATTGAACCGCAATTCAAGGCCGATGATGGATTTTGAAGTTGAGTGTTTGATAGCGGATTTGGCGTATTCCTTCGATGGTATCGATAAGACGAGAGACTTATTAGAATCCTTTGAAAGCTACTGGGCCACTTTACAGAGTGAAGACCCTAATCCATCTGATGACCCAACCGAACAACGATTCGAAATCGCATTGGAAAGGTGGCTCCGTTATCATCAATCGATGCTTATTGGCGAGGTGGTTGTTTTAGCACTCCGCTACTTAAAAACCAATCCTGCTGCTGCGGAAGCTCTTGGCTACGCTCATGTTCTGGTAGATGAATACCAAGACCTAAACCGCGCTGACCAAGAACTGATAGAAATATTAGCTAGTGACGGTGCATTGACTGCCATCGGAGATGAAGACCAATCAATATACAGCTTTCGTCACGCTCATCCCGAGGCTATAACGGGGTTCGATGATGTACATCCCGAAACTCATGATGTAGAGCTATTAGAGTGCAGAAGGTGCCCTAAGAAGGTGCTCAAGATGGCCAACGCTTTAATACTCCATAACGAGAGAGGCAATGATGCAATCCTACTGCCGTTCGCAACTAATCCAGAAGGCGATGTTCACATTGTGCAGCATGAATCAGACTCGCATGAGGTTAGCCTTACTGCTGCTTACATCAAATGGTACTTGGCAGAAAATCCGGACGTAAATCCTGGCGAAGTCTTAATCCTATCTCCGCGTAAGCAGTCCGGATATGCATTGCGAAATATGCTTAACGGAACGGGTGTGCCTGCTCAAAGCTTTTTTGCGGAAGACTGCTTGAATACTGAAATTGCTAAGCAAGGCTTCAGCATCCTTAGCCTTTTGGTAGACCCAAACGATAGAACGGCCCTACGAGCTTGGTTGGGTATTGATAGACCAGACAAACGTGTTGCGCCCTATAGAAGCTTGGTGGCAGAAGCTAAAGCCGCAGGGATTAGCCCCAAAGAGTTTCTTGACTTGGTACTTGCAGAAGAGGCAAAAGCACCTCGTTACTGCACCGAGTTGATAGAGCGTTATAAACTACTCTTAGGCCATCTGGATACATGCAGCAAGCTAACCCCTAGCCAAATCGTGGACCATTGCTGGCCTGATAGAAACGAGGAATGCGAATCTGTGAGGACTATTGCCCTAGATGCTTTAATTGATGGAGACGAGGTATCTACTTTTAGAGAAAAGACTTGTTCCTAAATAGCCTCTTTCTTTTTAGTCAGATGCCAATTCCAGATTCCACAAGCTACGGCCATGATTCGGTCGTTAAAAGAGGCGGATTTGTTGC